>JAIYDD010000266.1 GCA_027487675.1 Acetobacteraceae bacterium
CGGGTGATCGCCACCGCCGCCACCATCGCCGCCTCCCGCATCCGCAGGAGCCCAGCGAATCACCCTTCGCGCCGCGCCGGAATCCCTAACGAGTCAGCGATCGGCGCCGGGCGTATCAGGCCCCTCGCGGGTCGCGGCACTGCCGCGACGTACGGGCAAGGCGGAGCCTTCCCCGGGCCACAAGCACAACACCCGGGTCACCCGGCCAGCCGCCGCGCGAAGGTGCTGAACGCGCTCATGTGCTTCGCCACGGTCGCGCGCGTGGCTTCGTCGGTCAGGCGGCCGGTGGTGTCGAAGCGGGAGGCGGCCTGCGCGACCATCACCTCGGGGCCGGGGAGCACGAAGACGTTGAGGTACACCAGCACCTGGCGCAGGTGGTGGTTGGCGAAGGCGCCGCCGAGCAGGCCGGGCGAGGCCGTCATGATCGCCGCCGGCTTGCCGTCGAAGGGTTGGCTGGGCGCGCGCGATCCCCAGTCGACCGCGTTCTTCAGGCTGGTGGTGATGGAGCGGTTGTATTCGGGCGTGGTGAAGACCAGGCCGTCCGCCGCGCGCACCGCCTCGCGGAACGCCGTCACTTCGTCGGGAAGGCCGGAGAGGCGCACGTCCTCGTCGTAGAGCGGCAGGCGTCGCAGGTCCCAGGTCTCGATGGTCACGCCGGCGGGGGCCAGTTCCGCCGCCGCCATCAGCAGCGCGCGGTTGTAGGATCCGGTGCGGGTGGAGCCGCAGAGGCCGAGGAGTTTCATCGTGCTCAGCCCGCGAGTTCGCGGCGGACGATGGCCGCGCCGTCGGCCAGCGCCTTCAGCTTGCCGAAGGCGCGTTCGCGCGGGATGTACTTCATGCCGCAATCGGGCGCGGCGACCAGGCGTTCGGCCGGCACGTGCTTCAGGCCCTCGCGCAGGCGGGCCGCGACGATCTCCGCGGTCTCGACCTCCGGCGTCCCGAGGTCGAGCACGCCGAGCATGATCGTCTTGTTCGACAGGTCGGAGAGCACGCCGAGGTCGAGCCTGGGCTGTGCCGCCTCGATCGAGATCTGCGCCGCCGTGCTGTCGGCGAGCTGCGGCAGGAAGGAGTAGCCGGAGGGCTTGTCGCTGACCACCGCCGCATAGCCGAAGCAGAGATGCACCACCGTCGGCCCCGCCACGCCTTCCAGCGCGCGGTTGATCGCGCGCACGCCGTACCGCCGCGCCTGTTCGGGGCGCGCCTGCAGCCAGGGCTCGTCGAGCTGGATCACGTCGGCGCCGGCGGCCTTGAGATCGCGCGCCTCCTCGGCCACCGCCTCGGCATAGGCCATGGCGAGCGCCTCCTCGTCCCGGTAGTGCTCGTCATGCGCCTGCATGGCCAGCGTGAAGGGGCCGGGCAGGGTGATCTTCACCTGGCGGTCGGTGTTGGCGCGCAGGAATTCGATGTCGCGCACTTCGACGGGGCGGTTGCGGCGGATCGGCCCGACCACGCGCGGCACGCGCGTCGGCTTGCCGGTGCGGCCGATCACCTCGGCGGGGTTGTCGACGTCCACGCCGTCGAGCGCAAGCGCGAAGCGGTTGGAGTAGCTTTCGCGGCGGATTTCGCCATCGGTGATGATGTCGATGCCGGCGCGTTCCATGTCGCGGATCGCGACCAGCGTCGCATCGTCCTGCGCCTGTTCCAGCGCGTCTTCCGCCACGCGCCAGATCTGCTTCATGCGCACGCGCGGCACCAGGTTCTTCGCCAGCACGGCGCGGTCCACCAGCCAGTCGGGCTGCGGGTAGCTGCCGACGACGGTGGTCGGCAGCAGCTTGGTCTCGGTGGCCATGGGCGTGTCCTTCCTGCCTGTCGGTGTCAGCCCGCGGCGGCTTCGGCGGCGCGGCGGCGGGCGCCGCGCGACGCGGCGTCCCGCCGCGCTTCCAGCGCCTGGCGCACGAAGTCGCCCGTGCGGGCGAGATGGGCGTCGAGCAGCGCGGCCGCGCGTTCCGCGTCGCGGTCCAGCGCGGCGGCGGCGATGGCGGCGTGTTCGGCGGCGACGTCGCGGCCCGGATAGGCGGCGGTGCTGGCCAGCACCCGGTAGCGGTCCGCTTCCTCGCGCAGGCGTTCGCAAAAGGCCAGCAGCGGCGGCGCGTCGCAGGCGGCGATCAGCGCGCGGTGGAAGGCGATGTGCGCGGCTTCCCAATCCGGGTTGCGGGCGCGCGCCGCGCCGTCCAGGAAGCGCGGCAGGCGCGCGAGCCGTCGTTCGGCGCCGGCCAGCGCGTCTTCCCAGGCGGCATCGCCGCGCGCGACCGATTCGCGCAGCGCCACGGGCTCCACCAGGCAGCGCGTCCGGATCAGCTCGGCGAAGCCGGCGGGGTCGGCATCGGCCACGCGGAAGCCGCGCTGCTCGATGCGGCGCGCGAGGCCTTCCGCGGCGAGCTGCGCCAGGGCTTCGCGCAGCGGCGCGGCGCCGACGGCGTAGGTGACGGCCAGGTCCTGCACCTTCAGCCGCGCACCGGGGGCCAGCGTGCCGTCCAGGATATCGGCGCGCAGGCGACGGAAGACGACGGTGGCCTGGGTCTCGGGCGAGGGTCGGGCGGCTTGCGGCATCGCGCGTCACCATGCCGCGCCGCGGCAGGCCGGGCAATGGCCAGCGACAAAGCAGGGCCGGCGAACCGTTTTAGCGGGAAAAGTAAGGCCGGCCTTGCGGGGCGGCCGCTCAGCCCGGGCCGACCACCGCCGCGAGCATCGCCTCCGCGGGCTCGACGCCCAGGCCCGGCCCGTCCGGCAGCACGTACTCGCCCGCCGCGCAGGCCATGTGGCGCGTGCCGGTCGGGCGGGTCAGCGCCAGGTTCGGGTCGAAGATGCTGTGCTGGTATTCATGCGCCACGCAGCCCTGCAGCGTGGAGGCCGCCTGCAGGCTCGCCGCCATGAAGATGCCGACGCCGATCGTCGCATGCGGCATCACCGCGACATGGTTCGCCTGGCACAGCGCGCCGATGCGCGCGAATTGCGTGATGCCGGTGCGGCCCATCTCCGGCTGGGCGATGCCCATGGCGCGCACAGCGAGCCGCGGCTGCCATTCGTGGATGGTGCGGTATTCCTCGCCGAGCGCCACCGGCACGCCGACGGCGCGCGCCACCTCCGCGGCGCCGGCGACATCCTCCGGCGCACAGGGCGCCTCGGCGAACCACAGCGCGTGGCGTTCCAGCGCGCGCACCAGCCGCACCGCTTCGGGCGCGGTGTGGCGCCAGTGCAGGTCGGCGGCGATGCGCGCGCGCAGGCCGAGCCCGTCGCGCAGCGCCGCCATCTCGGCCTCCGCCCCTCCATCGGCGACGACGGCGGCGAACTTGAAGCTGTCGAAGCCCTGCGCCTGCCAGTCCCGCGCGAAGGCCACGCGGTCTTCCACGGTGGCCCGCGGCAGGCCGGAGACATAGGCCGGGATGCGGTCGTGCCGCCGCCCGCCGAGCAGCGTCGAGACCGGCACGCCGAGCCGCTTGCCCAGCAGGTCCCACAGCGCGATGTCGACCGCCGCCAGCGCATCGAGGTAGAAGCCGCCGAAATAGCCGCGCACCCGCATCAGGTCGTAGAGATCCTCGTGGATCACGGACGGCGCGGAGGGATCGCGGCCTTCCAGCACGGGGGCGACGATGTCGTCGAGGATGGCGCGCACCGCCTCCGGCGCCACGATGCCGTAGGTCTCGCCCCAGCCGGTCAGGCCGGATTCGGTGTCGATGCGCAGCACGACGGAGCGGTCGGTGGTCGGGTAGAGCGTGCGGTTGCCGCGGCGCACGATGTAGCCGCGGCGGTTGACCTGCTCGCCGTCGCGCAGCGGTCCGAGATAGGGCGTGTCGCGCGGGATCTCGACGATGTGGGCCGTCAGCTTCTCGATGCGGTCGGCGTTGCGCATCGGATTCAGACCTCCGGTGCTCGCCTGCGGCTCCGCCCTGCGGTCATCCGAGGCGTTGCGCATCGGATTCAGACCTCCGGTGCTCGCCTGCGGCTCCGCCCTGCGGTCATCCGAGGCGCTCATCGCACCGGATGCAGCGTCAGCGCCGGCGCGGCGGTGGCCAGCAGCTCGCCGATCTCCACGAGGTCGCCCTCGTCCAGCCGCGGCCCGCCGGCGCGCGCGAAGGTGGAGCCCAGCAGCCCGCGCCGCCGCAGCACCTCCTTCGTCGCGCGGATGCGGAAGGTCATCTGGAAGGCCAGCAGCGGCAGCGTCAGCGTGTAGATCCGCCGCGCCTCCGCGCGGTCGCCGC
>JAIYDD010000235.1 GCA_027487675.1 Acetobacteraceae bacterium
GCGCCGCCGCGGCGGGCCATCGGCCGGGGGCCGCCGGGACCGGTCCGGCCCGACCGGCATCCGCCCGGGCCGGGTCCGGCCCAGGCCGAGGCGGGGCTCCACGCCCCGCCTTCCCGGCGCGGCCGGCGGCGCGCGGCGCCCGCCCGCCGCGCGGCCCGGGGCTGCGCGCATCATGCCGCCGCAAGCGGGCAGCGGTGCGGCAAGCTTCCGCAAGCGCGGCGGCGCCGGCGGCCGCATGGTGGTGCCGCGGCGCGCCCGGCGGCCGTGCCTGCCCCGCCCCTCGCCCTCCCCTGCCGCCGGCACGATCCGGCGGCACGAGGCGCGGCATGGCG
Organism: Acetobacteraceae bacterium; assembly: GCA_027487675.1. GTDB lineage: Bacteria > Pseudomonadota > Alphaproteobacteria > Acetobacterales > Acetobacteraceae > Falsiroseomonas. Next base: position 333 of record JAIYDD010000235.1, read on the forward strand.
GGTGACCCGGGCGCCGCGGCAGGGCGACCGCTGCGGGTTCCGGGCCGCCGGACCTGCCGGGGACAACAAGGTGGCTGGGGCAGCGGGCGCCCGGTCGGCGGGACCGCGCGACGGCCCCGGCGATCGCGCGCCGCCCCGGGGGGCTGGGCCGCATGACGACCAACGGACGCGCCGGCGCGGCGGCACCACCCGGCGACCCGCCGCTGACCATCCCGGTGCTGGCGGGCTCGGTGCGGACGGACCGCATGGCGGACCGCGCCGTGCGGCTGGCCGTCGCGGCGCTGGAGGCGCGCGGCCACCGGCCGGTGGTGGTCGATCCGCGCGCCCTCGGCCTGCCGCTGATCGAGCGGATGTTCAAGGAACACCTGCCCGGCGCGGCGCCGGCGCCGCTGCAACGCCTGGCCGCGCTGTATCGCCGGGCGGATGGCTTCCTGGTGGTCTCGGCCGAGTACAACCACGGCATCCCGCCGGCGCTGAAGAACCTGCTCGACCACTTCCTCGAGGAGTATTTCTGGCGGCCCTCCGCCATCCTCACCTATTCCTCCGGCCGCTTCGGCGGGGTGCGGGCGGGAATGGCGCTGCGCCCGGTGCTGTGCGAGCTCGGCATGCCGAGCATCCCGAGCGACTTCGCCATCCCCATGGTCGCCACCGCGCTGGACGAGGCCGGCGCGCCGCTGCTGCCCTGGGTGGAACCGGCGCTCGATCGCTTCCTGGCAGAATTCGCCTGGTATGCGCGGGCGCTGCGCGCGGCGCGCCGGCATGGCACGCCCTACTGAGGCGGCCGGCCGGCGCCCTCAGCAACCCGCACGCGGCGCCGCGGCACGGCGGTCGGCGGGCGCTGGCGCGGCGGCAGGCCATGCAGGGCCGCGGGCAGCCGCCCGGCGCGGGGTGTAACCATGCGCGGCACAGCGGCGAACCGACCGAGTGGCCCCGGTGCGGCGGCTGGCCGGCGGGCGTGCCGGCGCCGCATTGCGGCGCGGCCCATTCCGTCGGTGCGCCCGGACGGCCGTCATGGCATGTCTTGCGACCGCGGGGAGCTTGAAGGATGGAGGCGAGGGCTCGGTTGGTGCGCCAGGGAGGGGGCCGGGGAGCCCGTGCGGCGATGCCTGAGCGAAGGGATGCAAGGGGACCGCAGCCGGCCGCGTCGCCGGGCGTCGATGCGCCGGCCTGCCGGCCCCGCGGGCCTTGAGGACGAGGCGCGGCGCATGGGCATGGTCCAGCACACCGACACCCTGCCCGCGCATCACGGCCGCCCCGGCGCGGGGCTGGTGGGGCTGCAGGCCGCGCGCTTTTCCGTCCTGCCCGACCTCGAACGGCTCCAGGCGCTGCCGGCCGGCCTCGGCCTGGCCCGGGTGAGCTTCCGCCACCGCGGGGAGCAGGCGACGGAGATCGAACTGCCGCCGCTGCCCGAGCATGTCATCCTGCTGCGCGCCGTCGGGGACGGGCGCCCGCAGGAGGCCTGGATCGCGGGGCGCCCGCTGCGGCGCCGCCCCCTGCCGGGCACGGCCCTGCTGCTGGGTCTCGGGGCGGATGCGCGCTGGGTCAAGCGCGGCGCGACCGACGGCGTGCTGCACCTGCACCTGGCGCCGGATTGGCTGAGCCGGCTGGCGGCGGAGGAAGGTCTGCCGGCGGCGGCCGCACGGCCCGACCTGCGGCTGGTCGAGGGCGATTCGCGGATGGCCGGGCTTGCCAACCTGCTGGAGGCGGAGCGCGCGCATGGCCCGGTGACGGCGGCCTTCGCCGAGCATTGGGCGGTGCTCGTCGCGCTCAGCCTGCTGCAGGCGCCGCCCGGGCCGGCGCGGCGCGCCCATGCCATCGCACCGCGGCGGCTGGCCGAGGTGAAGGCCTTCATCGAGGCGAACCTCGCCGGCGACATCACGCTGGCCGACATGGCGGCGGCGGCCGGGCTGTCGCGGTTCCACTTCGCGCGCGCCTTCAAGCGCGACACCGGCCTGTCGCCGCACGCCTTCCTGATCGCGCGGCGGGTCGAACTGGCCCGCCGCCGTCTGCAGGAGGAGGACCTGCCGCTCGAGGCCGTCGCGGCGGCCACGGGCTTCGGCAGCACCGCCCACCTGACCAGCGCCGTGCGGCGCGTCACCGGCGCGACGCCGGCGCAATGGCGCCGCGCCGCACGGGGCTGACCGAGGCCGCGGCGGCCTCCGGCGGCCGGGCGTCACGGCGGGGCGTCGCGGCCGGGCTCGGCGCGGCGGGCCTCGGGGCGGGGGCAGTCGCGGCGGGGGCAGTCGGGGCGGCGGCGCCGTCCGGCTTGCAGCGGCTTGCCGCGTCCGGGGGGCCTTGCTGCGGCGCAACGTGCCGGCCGGCGCCGAAGATTGCCAGCCTGGGAGGAGGTCTGCCACCCTGCGGCCGTCACGCAGAGGGGGGACGCATGGTGCCGGCGCCGATCATCCGATGCCCCCGGCCGCGCGGCGCCGACGGGCCGGCCTTGCCGCCGGGCGTCGCCGCGTGCCGCCGGCCGCCGCCGTCGCTGGGCGGCGTCGTGCGCGGGGGTGGCGCCACGCGCCGACGCGCGTGCGGGGACGGCATCCCGCGCGGACTGGCGCGCGGTGCTGGCATCCCGCGCGGAGTGGCGCGCGGGGGTGGCATCCCGCGCGGACGCGGCATCCTGCGCGAGGCCGACGATGCCTGAAGCCCCGCCGGCGCTGTCCGCGGCGCCCCGCTGCGGCTGGACCGCCGAGGAGGCGGCGCTGCCGATCTACCGCGCCACGCGCTGGAGCTCGCCGGTGCAGCCGGCCAACATGCGCCGCTTCGCCGGCGGCTTCGGCCTGCTGGTGCACGAGGCCGGCGCGCCGACGGACGAGGTGCTGGAATGCATCTCCGACCCCGGGCAGGAGCACGTGCTGTTCTTCGCCCTGGAAAGCGCCGGGCAGCGCTTCGCCGGCCGCGTCGCCGGCGCCGCCTTCGAGACGGCGGTGCAGCGCGACCAGGGCCTGGTGCTGCCGGCCGGCAGCGACATCGTCTGGCGCAGCCTGCGCGGACGCGACCGCACGCTGCACCTGCATGTCTCGCCCGGTTGGCTGGCCACGCTGGCGGCGGAGAGCGGGCTGCCGGACCGCGCCACCGTGCTGGTGCCGAGCACCGACCTGCGCAACCCGGGCCTGTCGGCGCTGCTGGCGACGATGCGCCGGCAGCTGGAGACCGGGCCGCCCGGCGCCGCCTTCAGCCAGCACTGGGCGATGCTGGTGGCACTGCTGGTGATGCGGCATTCCTCCGCCCTGCCCTCGCGCGGCGGCGGCATCGCGCCGCAGCGGCTGGCCGCGGTGCGCGACCATGTCGAGGCGAACCTCGCCGAGGATGTCGGGCTGGACGACATGGCCGCCGTGGCGGGCCTGTCGCGCTTCCACTTCGCCCGCGCCTTCCGCCGCGCCACCGGCATGACGCCGCACGCCTTCGTCACGGCACGGCGCGTCGAGCGCGCCAAGCAGCTGATCGACCGGGGCGGCATGGGGCTGGCGGAGATCGGGCTGGCCTGCGGCTTCGGCGGGCAGAGCCACTTCACCACGGCGTTCCGGCAGGTGGCGGGCGTGACGCCCGGGCAGTGGCGGGCCCGGGGCGGGTAGCGCGGTCAGAACGCGCCGGGCCGCCGGATCGGCCTGCCGTCCACCAGCCGGGCCAGTTCGAAGGGCGTGGGGTCCACCACCGGCGCATCGCCGAGCGCGAGGTCCGCCGCCAGCCGCCCCGCGCCGGGGCCGATGCCGAAGCCATGGCCGCTGAAGCCGGTGGCGATGGTCAGCCCGGGCAGGGACCCGACCGGCGAGATCACGGGCACGGCATCCGGCGTGCTGTCGATCCAGCCGGCCCAGGCGCGCGCCATGCGGATGCCGGCCAGTTCCGGATAGGCCGCCACGATCTCCCGCAGCGCCGGTTCCACGATGGCGGTGTTCGGCTTCGGGTCCAGCACGCGGATGCGCTCGAACACCGTCGGCTTCCCGAAGGACCAGGCGCCGTGCAGCGCATCGGGCCCTTCCAGGAAGGACCGGCCGAGCCGCAGGTCCAGCATCTTCCAGCTTCTGGCCAGCGTCGGCCAGAATTTCGCCGCGTAGCGGATGCCGGCCGGCGTCAGCTCCAGCCTTCCGCGCGCCTTGGCGGCGACCAGGTAGCCGCCATCCAGCAGCGGCGTCAGGATGAAGTCCGGCGTGTTGAGCCCGCCCGGGGTGACCTGCTGCGCCGGCGTCGTCGCGAAGACGGTCGAATGCACCGAGCATTGCGGCAGGTCGATGCCGTGGCGGCGGAGGAACATCGAGGACCAGGCGCCGCCCGCCAGGATCACCGCGCCGGTGCGGAGATAACCCTTCTCGGTGAAGACGCCGGCAATGCGCCCGCCCGTGGTGTCGAGCCCGCGCACCGCGCAGCCCTGGTGCAGCGTGGCGCCGCGGGCGCGCGCGGCGCGGGCCAGGGCGGGGGCGGCCATGGCGGGCTCCGCCCGGCCGTCGCCGGGGGAGACGACGCCGCCGACCCAGTCCTGCGCGTTGCCCGGGGTCAGGCGCTTCGCCTCCTCCGGCCCGACCACGCGCATATGCGCCTGGTGGCGGCGGGCCATGTCGATCCAGGCTTCCCATTGCGCCAGCTGCTTCGGGTCCCTGGTGACGTAGACCAGCCCGTTGCGGCGGTAGCCCATGTCGGCGCCGATCTCGGCGGGCAGGCGGTTCCACAGCTCGATGCTGTGCTGCATCAGCGGGATCTCGCGCTCGTCGCGGTTCATCAGCCGGCACCAGCCCCAGTTGCGGCTGGACTGCTCGCCGGCGACCACGCCCTTCTCGAGCAGCGCGACGGAATGCCCGCGGGCGGCGATGGCATGCGCGGCGGCGACGCCGACGATGCCGGCGCCGATGACGACGACATCGGCTTCCTGCGGCAGGCCTGGGTCGCTCTCCACGGTGTCGAGCAGGCGGGTCATGCGCGGCGCGGGTCCTGGCGTGCGGGGGCACGCAGCGTGGCGCATCCGGGGCGTCGCGTCATGCCGAGGGGGCGGCCGGCGGCTACAGCCGGCCGCGCACGCTCCACAGCTCGGGGAAGAAGCGCTTCTGCAGCGCGGTCTGGAGGTAGGCGACCCCGGCGCTGCCCCCGGTGCCCGGCCGCTGGCCGATGATGCGCGCGACCGTGGACAGGTGGCGGAAGCGCCAAGTCTGGAAGGCATCCTCCAGGTCCACCAGCTCCTCGGCCAGCTCGTAGAGGTCGAAATGGCGGGTGGCGTCGCGGTAGACCTCGGCCCAGGCGTCCTCGACGCCGGCATCGTGCGCGTGCGGGCGCGCCAGGTCGCGATCCAGCACCGCCTCCGGCACGGGCAGGCCGCGGCGGGCCAGCAGGCGCAGCGCCTCGTCGTAGAGCGACGGCGCGGCGAAGGCGTCAGCCAGCGTCGCGTGGATGTCCTCCCGGTGCCTGTGCGGGCGAAGGTAGAGCGGCTCCCGCGCCCCCATGCGGATCTCCAGCAGCCGGTACTGCCAGGACTGGAAGCCGGAGGAACTGCCGAGGGCATCGCGGAAGGCCAGGTAGTCGTGCGGGGTCATGGTGGTCAGCACCTCCCACGCCTCGACCAGCTGGCGCTGGATGCGGCTGACGCGGGCGGTGGCCTTGAAGGCGGGGCGGAGGTCGTCGGCGCGGATGCAGCGCATGGCGAGGCCCAGCTCCTGCGCCATCAGCTTCATCCACAGCTCCTGCACCTGGTGGATGACAATGAACAGCATCTCGTCATGCTGGCCGGACAGCGGCTTCTGGGCCGCCAGCAGCTGGTCGAGGCCCAGATAGTCGCCATAGCTCATCCGCCGGGCGAAATCGGTCTCCACCGCCTCGGCGCCCAAGGGGACGGAGCCGGGGACCGGGCCAGGGACGGAGCCAGGGACGGTCGGGTCGTCGGCCATGCGGGTCCTCCGTCATGCGCGCCGGCCGGCGGGCCTCGCGCCGCGCGCAGGGCGCACAGATAATGCCTCCGCGGCGGTTCCGCGCCCCCTGGGACGCCGCGCCACCACCCCCATCTGGCCGGACAGCATGCTGGATCTCCGCCACCACTTCACCCGCTTCCTGGGCGCCGACCCCGCGCGGCTGCATGTCGCGGCGCACAGCCACCATCCCTGGCCGGACGTGACGCGCGACGCACAGCTCGCCGCCTGGGACTGCGCGGCGAAGTTGCAGGACGGCAAGTGGGACGAGGTGCTGGGCCCGCTGCTGGCGCGCTGCCGGGCGCGGGTGGCGCGCCAGCTCGGCCTGCCCGATCCGGCGACGCTGGTCTTCGCGCCCAACACGCACGACTTCGTGCTGCGCATCCTCTCGGCGCTGCCGGCGCACCGGCCGCCGCGGATCCTGACGACGGATGGCGAATTCCACAGCCTGTCTCGCCAGCTGGCACGGCTGGAGGAGGAAGGGCTGGTCGGCGTCACCCGCATCCCGGCCGAGCCTTTCGGCGGCTGCGTGGCGCGGCTGGCGGAGGCGGCGCGGGACGGCTTCGACCTGGTCTGGGCGTCGGAGGTGCTGTTCGGCTCCGGCTACGCGCTGTCCGGGCTGGAGGCGCTGGCTGGGGCGGCCGGCGAGGCGGTGGTGGTGATCGATGGCTACCACGCCTTCATGGCGCGGCCGGTCGATCTCTCGCGGCTGGGGTCACGGGTCTTCTACACCTCCGGCGGCTACAAATACGCCATGGCCGGGGAGGGCTGCGCCTTCCTGCATTGCCCGCCCGGCTGGCTGCCGCGGCCGCGCGCGACGGGCTGGTATGCCGCCTTCGGCGCGCTGGCCGGGCCGCAGGGCGGGGTGGGCTATGCCGCCGATGGCTGGCGCTTCATGGGCGCCACCTTCGATCCCTCCGGCCTGTTCCGGCTGGATGCGGCGCTTGGCTGGTTCGAGGCCGAGGGGTTGGACACGGCGATGGTGCGCGACCACGCCCATGCCCTGCAGCGGGCTTTCGTTGCGGGGCTCGGCGGCACGGGGCTCGACGCCGCGCGGCTGGTCGTGCCGGTGGACGAGCCGCGCCGCGGCAATTTCCTGACCTTCGACCTGCCGGATGCGGAGGCGCGGCAGGCGCGGCTGGCCGCCGCCGGCATCGTCACCGACCGGCGCGGCACGCGGCTGCGCTTCGGCTTCGGCCTCTACCACACGCAGGCCGAAGTGGCGGCGCTGCTGGACCGGCTGCGGCGCCTGGCGGGCTGACCCGCGGTGCCGCGGGGTTGCGACCCGGCAGCCCCGGGCGCAGAGACGCCCCGGACATCATGACGCAGACGATCCCCCCCCTCGCGCTCACCATGGGCGAGCCGGCCGGCATCGGGCCGGAGATCACCATCGCCGCCTGGCGCGCGGTGCGCGCGGCCGGGCCCGCCTTCTGCGTCATCGCCGACCCGGCCTTGCTGCGCGGCGCGCCGCTGGCCGTCATCGCCGCGCCGGAGGAGGCCGCGCGCGCCTTCCCGGACGCGCTGCCGGTGCTGCCGCTGGCGCTCGCCGCGCCGGCGGAACCGGGGCGGCTCGATCCTGCCAATGCGCCCGCCGTCATCGCCTCGATCGAGCGGGCGGTGGGGCTGGCGCTGGACGGGCGCGCGGGCGGGGTGGTGACCAACCCGATCCAGAAATCGGTGCTGACCGCCGCCGGCTTCCCGCATCCCGGCCACACCGAGTTCCTGGGCGAGCTGGCGGGCGGCGGCCGCAAGCCGGTGATGATGCTGGCCTGCCCTGGCCTGCGCGTGGTGCCGGTGACGGTGCATTGCGCGCTGCGCGACGCGGTGGCGCGGCTGACCATGGCGGCCATCTTGGAGCACGGGCTGACGGTGGCCGCGGCGCTGCGGCGGGACTTCGGCATCGCCGCGCCGCGGCTGGTGGTCGCCGGCCTCAACCCGCATGCGGGGGAGGACGGGACGATGGGCCGCGAGGACATCGAGGTGGTGGCGCCCGCCGTCGCCGCGCTGCGCGCGGCGGGGATCGCCGCGCGCGGGCCGCTGCCGGCCGACACGCTGTTCACGCCGCGGGCGCGCGCCGGCTACGACTGCGCGCTCTGCATGTATCACGACCAGGCGCTGATCCCGGTGAAGACGCTCGACATGGATGGCGGGGTCAACGTCACGCTCGGCCTCGACATCGTGCGCACCAGCCCGGACCACGGCACCGCGCTCGACATCGCCGGGACCGGGCGGGCCGATCCGGGCAGCCTGATCGCCGCGCTGCGCATGGCCGCCGAAATGGCCCGGGCCCGCGCCAGGAAGGACCACCCCGCATGATTCCGATGCGCCTGTCCATCAACATCGACCACGTGGCCACCCTGCGGAACGCCCGCGGCGGCAACCACCCCGACCCGGTGGAGGCCGCCGAGGCCGTGCTGGGCGCCGGCGCCGACGGCATCACCGTGCATCTGCGGGAGGACCGGCGCCACATCCGCGACCACGACGTGGAACGGCTGCGCGCGCGGCTGTCCGCGCCGCTGAACCTCGAGATGGCGGCGACCGAGGAGATGGTGGCGATCGCCGAGCGGCTGCGCCCGTCCGATTGCTGCCTGGTGCCGGAGAAGCGGGCGGAGCTGACCACCGAGGGCGGGCTCGACGTGCTGCGCGCCGGCCCCTTCCTGGGCGAGGCGCTGGGGCGGCTTGTGGCGGCCGGCATCAAGGCCAGCGTCTTCGTGGAGGCCGACCCGGCGCAGATCGAGGCCTGCGCGCGGCTCGGCGCGAAGGCGATCGAGCTGCACACCGGCGCCTATGCCGATGCCGCGCCAGCCGATCGCCCGGCGCTGCTGGCGAGGCTGGCGGAGGGCGCGCGGGTGGCGGTGGCGGCGGGGCTGGAATGCCATGCCGGCCATGGGCTGGCCTACGACACCATCGGCGGCATCGCCGCGCTGCCCGAGGTGACCGAGGTCTCGATCGGCCACTTCCTGGTCGGCCAGGCGGTGTTCGAGGGCCTGCCGGAGGCGGTGCGGCGGATGAAGTGGCTGATCGCCGCGTCCCGCGGGCTGGGGTGACCGCCGCGTCCCGCGGGGCGGGCTGACGGTGCGCTGCGCCGGGGGGTTGTCCCCGGTCCCCTGCGCGGCCCTCAGCCTCCGGGCGAGGATCGCCCTTCGCCGCGTGGCGGGCGGGAGGCCGAAGGGGCAGCGCCCCATGGGCGCCAACTTATCGCCAAAGGGTGCGCGAGGTGGCCCGGGTGGAGGCGTTGCCTCCCCCGTCGAACGCCTTCGGCGTTCGACCCCCCCACAACCAGGGCTGCCGCCCTGGACCAGCATCAGCAATAAGAAAGAATGAACGAAGGGGGTCACGAGGGGCCGCTGCCCCTTGGCGGGGGTCGGACGCATGCGTCCGACGGGCAGCGCCCATGGCGGAGCGCGAGGCGGAGCCTCGCATCTGCCGCCGCCGCCGTTCCCATGGTCGCCAAGCCAAAGTTAGCGCCGATGGGGCAGCGCCCCTCCCGCGCGTCGACGGTACCGTCGTGTCAGGCCGCGCGGCGCAGGGGCTCGGCCGCCGCCAGGCGTGCCGCCCAGCGCGGTGCCGCGGCCAGGAAGGCGTCCAGTTCCGCGACCGGCATCGCCTCGACATGCTCGGCGGCCGTCGTGGCCGCGGGGTCCCAACCGGCGGCGACGTCCATGACCAGGGCCGCATCCGCATCGGCCGGCACGGCGCCGCCGGCCAGCGCCAGGGCGCGGCGCGCGGTCACCAGCACGCGCACGCCGGCATCCAGCCGCATCCGTTCCGCCAGGCCGCCATTGGCCAGTTCGGCCAGCGCCTGCGCCACCCGTGTCGCCTCCGCCTTCCGCGGCGCGCCAAACCCGATATCCGGCATCCTCACGCGTCTCCGTTCGGCGATGCGCCCCCGTCTGGCGCAGCCCGTATCGGATGGGGACGCGCGAAGTGCGGTGCAAGACGGCGCCTCACGGAAATTCCATGTTTCCGTCACCTGGACGGCGGGCGTGTCACCACAGCCGCTCCCAGAGGCCGGTTTCCTCGTCCAGCCGGGCATGTTCCATCGCCCGGAAATCCCCGCGCGAGACCACCCCTGCCACCCGCCCGTCCTGCACCAGCGGCAGGTGGCGGAAGCCGCCGTCGTGCATCGCCCGCAGCGCCTCCAGCGCCCCTGCGCCGGGGGGCAGGGTGACGGGGTCCGGCGTCATCGCCTCCGCCAGGGGGGTCGCCACGGGGTCGCGGCATTCGGCGGCGATGCGGCAGACCACGTCGCGGCCGGTGAAGATGCCGAGAAGCCTTCCCGCCGCATCGGTCACCAGCACGCAGCCCACGCGTTCGGCGCGCATGCGGTCGCAGGCATCGCGCACCGTCGCCTCGGGCGGCAGGGTCACCGGGTCGCGGCGGTGGACCAGGTCGGACAGGGGACGGTTCTGCATCGCGTCCTCGCTTCATTCCGTATGTGACAGGCGCGTGAAGCATGGGCCGCCGCGCGCCGGCGCCGCAAGCTGCCGCAGTGGCAAGCCGCGGTCACGGCAGGGTGACATCTCGTTGACGCGGCCCGGCGGGCGGCGCAGCGTTTTGCGATGACAGGGGACCAACTGCCCGTGCTGGACGCCATCGGGGCGGAGGGCGGCGCCGCCGCGCTGCACGCCGCCACCCTCACCCTCGACACCCATGTCGACATCCCCTGGCCGGACCCGCCGCACCCGGCCGGGACGACCAACCGCCGGGTGGACTTCCCGAAGATGGCGCGCGGCGGGCTGAAGGCGGTGGTGTTCATCGCCTACCTGCCGCAGGGCAAGCTGACGCCGGAGGCGCATGACGCCGCCGCCGCCCGCGCCGAGGCGATGCTGCGCCACATCGCCGAGACGGGCGAGGGGTCCGACCCCGCCCGCCGCTTCTGCCGCGACGTTGCGCGGATGGAAGCGGCGATCGCCGAGGGGCGGCTGGCGGCGCTCTCCGCCGTGGAGAACGGCTATGCGATGGGCGACGATTTGTCGCGGCTGGCGCTGTGGCGGTCGCTGGGCGCGATCTACGTCACGCTGACGCATAACGGGCACAACCTGCTGGCCGACAGCGCCATCCCGCTGCCGGACCTCGGCGATGCGCCGGTGCGGCATGGCGGGCTGTCCGCGCTCGGCCGCGCGGCGATCGCGGAGATGAACCGCGTCGGGCTGCTGGTCGATGTCAGCCATGCCTCCCGCGACGCGATGCTGCAGGCAGCGGAAGCCTCGCGCGTGCCGATCGTGGCCACCCACACCTGCTGCGCGGCGCTGCGCGCGCATCCGCGCAACCTGGACGATGCGCAGCTGGACGCGCTGCGCGACGTGGGCGGACTGGCGCAGATCACCGCCGTGCCCTCCTTCCTGCGCGCCGGGCCGAAGGGCGAGCAGACGCGCGCGACCGTCGCCGACTATGCCGACCATGTCGACCACGCGGTGCGGCGGATCGGGATCGAGCATGTCGGCCTGTCGTCGGATTTCGACGGCGGCGGCGGGCTGGGCGGCTGGCACGATGCGGCGCAGACCGGGAACGTCACCGCGGAGCTGGTGCGCCGCGGCTATGGCGCGCGCGAGATCGGGATGCTGTGGAGCGGGAATTTCCGGCGGCTGATGCGCCTCGCGGAAGGCGCGGCGGGATGAGGATGCCGGGCGCGGCGGAGCGGGATCAGGGGCGATGGGTGTGCTGGGGCGGCTGTGGCGCGGCGATCTGCCGCTGTCGGAGGCCTTCTGGACCTGGGCGCTGATCGTCGGGCTGGCGGTCAACCTGACGACGACCTTCGGCTCGCTGATCCTGTTCGTGCATGGCCGCACGATGGAGGCGCTGTTCGTCGGCTATGCCTTCAGCGTGCCCTACAACATCGTCGCGGCCGTGGGCGTCTGGCGATCCGCCGCGCGCTACGAGGGGCCGCGCTGGCTGGCGGATGCGGCACGCTGGGCGACGGCGGCGGGGATGGTGGCGGCGAGCCTGACCTGAGGGCGCGCCGGTCAGCCGAAGCGATGTGCGGCCGCCGGATGCGGCGCCGCGAGCCGCGCGCCCGCGCCGAACAGCTTTTGCCGATAGGTGCCCGGCGCGTGGGCGGTGCGGAACAGCCCGCGCGCCTGCAGCTCCGGCACCACCAGCTCGATGAAGGCCTGCAGGCATTCCGGCATGACGGTGCGGGAGAGGTTGAAGCCGTCCACGTCGGCGTCGCGCATCCACGCCTCCAGCGCGTCCGCCACCTGCACCGGATCACCGACGATGGGGGGCTGGCGGCTGCCGAGGACCGATTGCTCCAGCAGCTTCCGCCTGGTCCAGGCCGGGCCCGCGACCTTGCGCATCGCCTCCACATTGGACTGGATGGCCTGGGTCTGGCCCGCCTCGATCGGCTCGTCCATGCCGTAGCGGGAGAAATCGATGCCGAGCGAGGCGCCGGCATGCGACAGCGTCGCTTCCGCATCCGCATGCGCCGCGTAGTCGGCCAGCATGTCGCGCGCCTCGGCCGCCGTCCGGCCCACCACGACGGTGGCGCCGACGAAGACCAGGATCGGCCGCGGGGCAGCGCGCGCGCGCAGGTCGTCGACCAGCGCGCGCACCACCGCGGGCTTCGTGCCGTTGACGAAGACGCATTCCGCATGGGTCGCGGCAAAACGCCGGCCGCGTTCGCTGGCGCCCGCCTGGTAGAGCACCGGCGTGCGCTGCGGCGAGGGCTCGCAGAGATGCACCGCGTCGATCCGGAACTGCCTGCCCTGGTGGCGGATGCGCCGCACGCGCGCGGGGTCGGCGAAGACACGGCCTTCGCGGTCGCGCTTCACCGCGTCCTCGGCCCAGCTGCCTTCCCACAGCGCATAGACGGCCGCCATGTATTCGTCGGCGAGGTCATAGCGGTCGTCATGGTGCATCTGCGCTTCGAAGCCGAGAGCGCGGGCGGCACTGTCGAGGTAGCCGGTGACGATGTTCCAGCCGATCCGCCCGCCGGTCAGGTGATCCAGCGTGCTCATCCGCCGCGCGAAGAGATAGGGCGGTTCGTAGGCGGTGTTGGAGGTGACGCCGAAGCCGAGATGCGTGGTCGCCGCCGCAATGGCGGGGACCAGCAGCATCGGATCCAGCAGCGGCACCTGCACGCCGCCGCGCAGCGCGGCATCGGGGTTGCCGCCGTGGACGTCGTAGATGCCGAGCACATCGGCCAGGAACAGCCCGTCGAACAGCCCGCGTTCCAGCAGCTTCGCAAGTTCCACCCAATGGTCGATCCGCGCGTAGTCGGATGCGCGGTCGCGCGGATGGGTCCACATCCCCTGCTGGATGTGGCCAGGGGTCGCCATGTCGAAGGCGTTCAGGCGGATCTGCCGGCGCGGTGCTGTCACGCCCGCGCCGCCACGATCGCCGCCCAGACCCGCCCCGGCGTCGCCGGCATGTCCAGGTGCGTCACGCCGACCGGCCGCAGCGCATCCACCACCGCGTTCATCACCGCCGGCAGCGACCCCGCGCAGCCCGCCTCGCCGCAGCCCTTCACGCCGAGCGGGTTGGTCTTCGCCGGCACCGGATGGCTGGCGGTGGCAATCGCCGGCACGTCCTCCGCCCGCGGCAGGCCGTAATCCATGAAGCTGCCGGTCAGCAGCTGGCCGTCCTCGGTGTAGGTCACGTTCTCCATCAGCGCCTGGCCGATGCCCTGCGCGATGCCACCATGCGCCTGGCCGGCGACGAGCAGCGGGTTCACCTCCACGCCGAAATCGTTGATGGCCCAGTAGCGGTCGATGCGGATCACGCCGGTCTCGGGGTCCACCTCGACCTCGCAGACATGGCAGCCGTTCGGGAAGGCCATCGGCGCCTGGTCGAAGACGTGGCTGACATCCAGCGTGGCCGGCACGTCAGCGGGCAGCGCATCGGCGTCGCGCAGCTTCGCCGCCAGCGTCATGATGCCGATGCCGCGATCCGTGCCCGCGACCAGGAAGCGGCCCTGCTCGCCCTCGCCATGCGGCTCGTACTCGATGTCGGCCGACGCCGCTTCCAGCGCCCAGGCCGCGGCGGCGCGGCCCTTCTCGATCACCTTCACGCTGGCCTCCGCGATCGCCGCGCCGGAGGCCATGAGCGACTTCGACCCGCCGGTGCCGCCGCCCGCCACCAGCTCGTCCGAATCCGCCTGCAGCAGCCGGATGGACGCGAAGGGCACGCCAAGATGCTCGTGCAGCACCTGCGCGAAGGCGCTCCAATGGCCCTGCCCGTAGTCCAGCGTGCCGGTGATGATGGTGACGGTGCCGTCCTTCTCGAAGCGGATGCCGCCCTGTTCCTTCGCCGGCGGCGCCGTGCATTCCAGGAAATTGCCGATGCCGCGCCCGCGCAGCACGCCGCGCGCCCTGCTCTCCGCCACACGCGCCGCGTAGCCGTCGGGGTCCGACACTTCCAGCGCGCGGCCGAGCAGCGCGGTGAAGGCGCCGCCGTCATAGACGCTGCCCGACGGCGCGGCGAAGGGGAACTGGTCGGGGCGGATGTGGTTCAGCCGGCGCAGCTCCAGCGCGTCGCGGCCCGTCTCGATCGCCGCCTGCTCGATCAGGCGTTCCATGAAGTAGTTGCCCTCGGGCCGCCCCGCGCCGCGATAGGCGGAGACCGGCGTGGTGTTGGTCACCAGGCACTTCGTCCGCACCTCGATCGCCGGCGTCGCGTAGTTGGACTGCACGTTCTTGAAGAAATTGCCCGTGCCCATCAGCGGCGCGACGGGGCTGAGCCAGGCGCCCATGTTGGCGAA
>JAIYDD010000259.1 GCA_027487675.1 Acetobacteraceae bacterium
GCGCCTTCGCGCGGCATGCACCCCGGCGCGCCTTCGCGCGGCATGCACCCCGGCGCGCCTTCGCGCGGCATGCACCCCGGCGCGCCTTCGCGCGACGCCGACCCGGCCGTCGTCAGCCCGGCCGGATCGCCGACGCGGCCTCCCGAAGGGCGGCGACCAGCGCGCGCGTCCCCTCCCCCGGCGGGCGATCGGGGCGCAGCGTCACCCCGACCGGCCCGGCGGTGACCCCGGTGTCGAGCGGCAGCCGCCGCAGCGCCCCCGCCGCCAGGTCGCGCGCCACCACCCCGAGCGGCGCGAACCACACCACCTCGCTCGACAGCGCCAGGGCGCGGCCGAAGCCGGGATCGATCGTCTCCATCGCCGGCTCGGGCAGGCCGAGCCCGGCGGCGAGAAAGAACTGGTCGGCCATGCTGCGCATCCGCGTCCCGGCGTCGGGCAGCATCAGCGCCATGCCGCGCAGCGCCGCCGGCGCCAGGCACGGCCGGTCCGCCAGCGCATGGCCGGGCCGGACCACCAGCACCAGCGGCTCGGTGAACAGCGGCTCGAAGGCCAGGCCCTGCATGTCCGCCGCATCGGCCAGCCGCCCGACGACCAGGTCGAGCCGCCCCTGCCGCAGGCTCGCCAGCAGCGGCACGGTGCTGCCGCCGCGCAGATGCACCCGGGCGGCCGGCTCGGCCTCCCTCAGCCGGCGCACCGCCTCGGGCAGGACGGTCGCGGCGGCATTGGCGGCGGCGCCCACCAGGACCGGCGGCGCCGAGCCCCCCCCGGCGCGGGAGATGCCCTCGATCCCGGCCTGCAGCGCGGCGAGGCCGGCGGTGGCGTGGCGCAGAAGGATGCGTCCCGCCGGGGTGGGCTGCACGCCGCGCCGGCCGCGCTCCACCAGGCGATGCCCGACCAGCGCCTCGAGCTCGGCCAGCGTCTTGGTTACGGCGGGCTGGCTGACCGAAAGCTGCGCGGCGGCGCGCACCAGCGTGCCCTCCTCGGCAATGGCGACGAGGGCCTGCAGGTGGCGGAGCTTGATCCCGGGCGGCAGCATCCCCGCAGGCTGCCATAACCCGGCGGAATTGTGGAAGCCTCGGGTGAAGGCCCCGGCACCACGCCGCAACGCGCCGCGTTCCAGCAGTAGGAACCAAGGTCATGCCGCCGGCGTGACGAAGCAGCGCGGCGACGGCCCATTCCCAGGCTTCATACATTCCGCGTCCGGCGCAGCCTCCGGGGCCGCGCCCGCCCGGCCGGGCCCGACCGGCAGGCGCCCCGGCGATGCGCGGCGGGGCCGCGCGGCGCCGGGGCGACCCGCCGCGGGACCCGGGCAGGGATCACCTGCGCCGGGCGCCGAGAAGCCCCATCGCCAGCGGCAGCCCCGCCAGCACCGCGCCGAGGCCGAGCCACTGCACCGCCTCCGGCCATTCGCCGGCCACCGGGATGCCGGCCAGCACCGCCAGCGCCGGCACCATCGCCGGGAACATCGCCGCCCGCACCGGGCCGAGCAGCGCCACCGCCCAGCTGAAGGCGAAGACCGCCAGCAGCCCGGACAACGCCCCCTGCACCACCGCCTGGGTGGCGATCACCCGCGGCCCCTGCGCCAGCAGCGCCTGCGCATCGCCCAGCAGCAGCCAGAGCGGCAGCGCGGCCAGCCCGCCCAGCACCGCGACGGCCACCGTCGCCCGCCAGGGGTCCACCCGCCAGCGGCGGGACGCGATGGTGAACAGCGCCCAGAGCACCCCGGCCGCCGCGAACATCAGGTCGCCCCGCCAGGCGCCACCCGAGGACATCCCCGCCCCCGAGACCAGCACCAGCCCGGCCAGCACCACGCCCACCCCCAGCCAGCGCCGCGCCGCGATCCGCTCGCCCAGCAGCAGCATCGCCAGCAGCATGGTGCCGATGGTCACCACCGCCGGCTGCACGACGGCCCCATGGGCAAGCGGCGCGAAGCGGTAGCCCCAGGTGGCCAGCAGGATGAAGGCCGGTCCCGCCAGCGCCGCCAGCACCAGCCCGCGCGCCCAGCCGATGCCGAACAGGTCCCGCAGCCCCAGCCGCGGCAGCAGCGGCAGCACCAGCAGCGCCGCAGTGCCGTAGCGCAGCAGCGCGAAATCCACCGGCGCCAGCCCGCCCACCACCCCGGCCCGGGCGAAGGCCAGGTAGCCGCCCCAGACCAGCGCGGCCAGGAACCCCCAGCCCAGCCCGCCCAGCACCGGCATGGGCACCCGCCCGGCCGAAAGGCGCATCGCCAGCGCGGTCATGCCGCCCTCCCCAGCTCGCGGGCCCGCGCGGCGTCGAGGGCGGCCAGCGCCTCGGCCGGCTCGACGCGGCGGCGGTAGTCGGCCTCGGCGCGGGCGAAGGCGATGCGCCCATCGCCGCCGACGACGAAGGTCGCCGGCATCGGCAGGCGCCAGCCGGCCGGGCCGTTCACCACCTCCAGCGCATGCCCGAAGCGGCGATACAGCGCGACCAGATCCCCCGGCAGGGCGAAGCTGACGCCGAAGGCACGGCCGGCCAAATCCTCGCTGTCCGACAGCACCGGGAAAGCCAGCGCGTTGCGCTCGGCGGTGGAAAGCGTGCCGTCCGGCGCCTGCGGGCTGATCGCGACCAGGCGCGCGCCGCGCGCCGCCAGCTCCGGCAGCCGCCGCTGCCAGGCACGGAGCTGGAGGTTGCAATACGGGCACCAGCCGCCGCGGTAGAAGACGATGACCGCCGGGCCGGGCCCGCGCAGCGCGACCATCCGCCCCGCGGCGTCCGGCAGCGCGATGTCCGGCACCGCGAGGCCAGGGGGCAGGATGCGGTGCTCGGCGCCGCTGGCTGCCAGCTCGGCGATCTGCCGGACGATCAGCGCCTGCGCCTCCTCCGGCGCGCGGCGGCTCCATTCGGCGCGGAAGGCGTCGAGCTCGGCCTGCAGGGCGAGGGGGCTCGGCATCACGCGGCCTCCGCCGTGGCGAGCCGCGCGCGGCGCGACGGCGCGACCCAGGCGGTCCTGGCCATGAAGGGGTCGAGCGGCGTGCCGGCCAGGTGGTTGGCGTAGTTGCTGATGGTCTTGGCGGCCACCACCACCAGCAGCTCCAGCGCCTGGGCCGGGGTGTGGCCGGCGGCCAGGAAGGCCGCCATCTCGGCCGGCGGCACCCGGCCGCGCAGGTTCACCAGCGCCGCGACATAGGACCGCAGCGCCTCCAGCTTCGGGTCGGCCAGCCGCCCGCCCTCGCGCAGCGCCTCGATCGCGGCGGCGTCCAGCCCGGCATTGCGCGCCAGCACGGAATGGCCGGAGACGCAGTATTCGCATTCGTGGATGGCGCTGACGGCAAGGAAGGCCACCTGCTGCGCGGCGGGCGACAGGCTGGTCCTGCCGGCCAGCTCGAACAGCGTGCCATAGGCCTCGAGCGCCACCGGGGCGTTCGCCAGCGTCGCGTGCAGGTTGGGCACGAAGCCCCAGCCGGACTGCACGGCGCCGAGCGTCGCGCCGGCGCTGCCGGGGGCGGTCTCGGCCGTGTGGATCGGGAAGTGCGTCATGTCCTCGGGTCCTCTGCGGGGCGGCGCGGGCTGCGCCGGTGGGACCCTTGTGGCGAAGCTCGCGGCGGCGCGGATCGTGGCGCGTCCGGCTTGCCCCCATCCGCATTCCGTATGGCAACGGCACCGCCCCCCGATCCCCGTGGCAACTCCATGCCGGCGACCGGTCTGGCCCGGCGCCGGGCCGCTCTGGCAGCATCGCCCGCCATGGACCTGCTGCTGCACTTCCGCACCTTCCTCCGCGTGGCCGATCTCGGCGGCTTCTCGGCCGCGGCGCGGGCGCTCAACACCTCCCAGCCCGCGGTCAGCCGCCAGGTCGCGGAGCTGGAGGCACAGCTGGGCGCGCGGCTGCTGCACCGCTCCTCCACCGGCATCGCGCTGACCGAGGACGGCGCCGCCTTCCTGGACCAGGCGCGCGCGGCGGTGGAGGCGGCGGATGCGGCGCTGGCCACGCTCGGCGAGGCGCGGGGCCAGGTGGCCGGCCGGGTGCGGCTCGGCGCCGGCGTCGCCTTCGGGCGGCTGCACGTGGTGCCGCGGCTGGCGCCGCTGCTGGCGCGGCATCCCGGCCTGTCGGTGGAGCTGGTGCTGGGCGACGGCGCGGCCGACCTGGTGGGGGATGCGCTGGACGCCACCATCCGCATCGGCGCGCTGACCGACCCCGCGCTGGTGGCGCGGCGCATCGGGATGACGCGGCGGGTGGTGGTGGCGTCGCCCGACTACCTGGCGCGGGCCGGCACGCCGGCGCGGCCGGAGGAGCTGGCGGGGCATGAATGCCTGATCTTCACCGGCCTCTCGACCGGCGCCGCCTGGCCCTTCGAGGGGCCGGGCGGCCAGGTGCTGGTGCCGGTCGCCGGCCGCTTCCGCGCCAATTCCAGCGAGGCGGTGCGCGCGGCGGTGCTGGCCGGGATGGGCCTCTACCTCGCCCCGCTCTGGCTCTTCGCGGAGGAGCTGCGGACCGGCCAGGTGTCGGCGGTGCTGCCGGAATGGACGCCGAGCCTGCTGCCGATCCAGGCGGTCTTCCCGACGCGGCGGCAGGTGCCGGCGCGGGTGCGGGCGGTGGTGGAGCACCTGGCGGCGGAATTCCGGCTGGACCCGACGCTGACCGACCATGCGGGGGCGTGACGACGGGCAGCGGGGACCCCGGCCGCCGGCGTCGTCGCCTCAGAGCGCGTGATACTGGACGGCGTAAGTCCTGACGTGCAGCCGCCGCCGGCGGCTGAGGCGCCGAATGGCGCCCGCCGCAAGTGCGGCGAGCCAAGCGCAGCGCCGGCGCCCGAGGGGACATGCGAGGGGAAATGCGTCAGCAGGTCCGCCGGTCAGTATGAAACAATCGAGCCTGAGCCTCAATGCCCGTTGGTATCGCTCGCGCTCATCCGGCGAGTTCGGCGCTGTCGGGCATTGATCCACAAGCTCTCAGGCCACCACCTTGCCCGCCGCCGTCGCCGGGTCGCCGGTGTTCGGCGTGCCGGCCGGCTCGATCAGCAGCAGGTGCACCTCGCCATGCGCCACCGGGCGATGCTCCACGCCGCGCGGCACCACGTGCAGGTCGCCGGGGCCGAGCTCCACCACGCCGTCGCACAGCTCGATCGTCAGCCGGCCCTGCAGCACCAGGAAGAAGTCATCCGTGTCGGGATGCGCGTGCCAGACGAACGCGCCCTCGCATTTCACCACCATCACGTCGTGGCCGTTGAAGGCGGCGACGATGCGCGGCGACCAGCGCTCCTCAAAGCCGGCGAGCTTGCGGGCAAGGTTCACGGCGTGCGGCATGGTGCGTGGCGGTCTCCCCGGTGCTGTGCGCCCTGCCATGCTGGCAGGGTTCCGCGACGTCGGCGAGCCCGGGGCGCGCCACGCTTCACCGGCACGCCCCGCCGACGATAGCATCGCCTGCCACACGGCGGGGACAACAGGCATGGACGAGAACGTGCTGGAGACGCGCGGCCGCGCGCTGGAGAACGCCTTCTTCAAGGAAATGGACGACATCCTGCTGTCCCGGATGCGGGAGGCGGAGCGCAGCGCCGGGCGCCGCCAGGCGCTGGCCGCGGCCTCCGGCATCGGCGATGCCGCGGTGCTGGCGGAGCTCGACGCGCGCGGCATCTCGGCCGGCACCGTCGCCGCGCTCGCGCTCGTGCCGCTGGTGCTGGTCGCCTGGGCGGACGGCGCGATCGAGGCGGCGGAAGACGCGGCGCTGCGGCGCGCCGCGGCGGAAGCGGGGCTCGCCGCGCACCCGCATGCCGCGGCGCTGCTGCAGGCATGGCTCGCCGCCCGGCCGGGGCCCGAGGTCGCGGCCGCCTGGCAGGCCTATGCCCGCGGGCTCGCCGCGGGGATGGCGCCGGGCGCGCGCGCCGCGCTGGCCGCGGCCACCATCGGCCGCGCGCGCCAGGTGGCGGAGGCGGCAGGCGGCTTCCTCGGGCTCGGCGCACGCGTCTCGGCGGCCGAGGCGCGCGTGCTGGCGGAGCTGGACGCCGCCTTCGCGGACCACCCAAGCGAGCCGCGCTGACGGCCGCGCCGCCTTTCCTCCCGCGCCGCCGCGCGGGGCTCTTGCGCGGTGCCACGCGCGGCGGGATGCAGGCGGCACGCGCGCGCCGGAGGACAACGCCATGCCACGCCAATCCCTGAAGCCGCTGCTCGCCCGCGGCAAGTGCCTGGTCGCGCCCGGGGTCTTCGACCTGATCTCGACGCACATGCTGAACCAGGCTGGCGCGGAAGCCACCTACATGACCGGCTTCGGCGTCGTCGCCTCCGCCCTCGGCCTGCCCGATGCGGGCCTCGCCACCTACACCGAGATGCTGGACCGCGCGCGGCGCATCGCGGAGTTCTCGCGCGCGCCGGTGATCGCGGATGCCGACACCGGCTATGGCGGGCTGCTGAACGTGCGCCACACCGTGCGCGGCTACGAGGCCGCCGGCATCGCCGCGATCCAGATCGAGGACCAGGAATTCCCGAAGAAATGCGGCCACACGCCGGGCCGCCGCGTCATCCCGATGGCCGACATGGTGCGCAAGATCGAGGTCGCGGCGGACAGCCGGTCCTCCGCCGAGTTCCTGATCGTGGCGCGCACCGACGCGCGCACCGCGCTCGGCCTGGACGAGGCGCTGCGCCGCGCCGAAGCCTACGCCAAGGCCGGCGCCGACATCCTGTTCGTCGAGGCGCCGGAATCCGAAGCCGAGATGGACACCATCGGCCGCAGCTTCCACCAGCCGCTGCTGATCAACCTGGTCGAAGGCGGCCGCACCCCGATCCTGCCGCGCGCACGCCTCGCGGAACTCGGCTTCCAGATCGCCATCCACCCCGCCGCCGGCTTCCTCGCCACCGCGGCGGCGCTTGAGACCATGTACGGCCACATCGCGGCCACCGGCAGCAGCCTGGCCGCCCCGACACCCCTGCTGGACTTCAAGCGCCTGACCGAGATCCTCGGCTTCCCCGACGTGCACGCCTTCGAACGCCGCTGGGCCGAGTGAGGACAGGCGGCCGGAGGTTGCGCCTGTTGCCCGGGGAAGGCTCCGCCTTCCCCGTACCCCATCCGCGAGGGGCCTGAGGCCCCTCGACCCCCATCAGTTGGTCGTCGGTCGAGGAGGGGGCCACGCGCGCCACGGCCACGGGCGCACCCGTGAGGCCCCCTCCTCGACCGACGACAAAACTCGCGCCGGGGTCCGGGGGGCGGCGCGCCCCCCGGCGGGAGGGTTCGGGAGGGCGGAGCCCTCCCGAGGGCCACCAGCGCACCCCCCGGCCCGTCAGCCCCCTCAGTTCACGGTGATGCCGCGCAGGAGGGTGGCTTTCTGGTCGATGTCCTGTTGCAGGCGGCGGGCGAAGTCGGCGCGGTTCAGGTAGAAGTTGGTGGGCTGGGACGCGTTGCGGGCGGCGGCGCGGTAGGCCTCGGTCGCGGCGGCGGCGGCGCAGGCGGCCTCGATCCGGGCGATGCGGTCTTCCGGCGTGCCGGCCGGCGCGAACAGGCCGCCGAAGCTCGCGGGCGCCACGTCGAAGCCTTGTTCGATCGCGGTCGCGGCGTCCGGGAAGTCCGGGTGGCGCTGCGCGTCGAACACCGCCAGCACGCGGATGTCGTTGCGACCGGCGGCCGAGCCCAGCACGATCGAGCCGATGTCGAGCCGCCCGGCCAGCACTTCCGTCATCACCGCCGCGTCGGCGGCGAAGGGCACGTGCTCCACCTCGGCCCGCGCGGCCTGCAGCCATTGCAGCATCGCGAGATGCGGGATGGAGGTGATGCCGAGCGTCCCGTAGGTCAGCCGCCCGGGCTGTGCCTGGGCGCGCGCCTGCAGGTCGCGGAGCGTGCGGATCGGGCTGTCCGGCCGCACCACCAGCGCCATGGAGTTGTTGAACACCTGGCAGACCGGCACGAAGGAATTCGCCTGCAGCCCCGAATTCGGCTGCGCCACCGGCAGCACGGAGGCGACGAGGGCCGGCACGAAGAGCAGCGTGTAGCCATCCGCCGGCGCCCGCGCGACGGAGACCGAGCCGACGACGGCCGCCGCGCCAGGCCGGTTCAGCACCACCGCGGTCTGGCCGAGCAGCGGCTGCATCTGCGCCGCCAGCGCGCGCACCAGCAGGTCGATGGCGTTCCCCGGCGGGTAGGGGATGACGAGCTGCACGGGCCGGTTCGGGAAGCTGTCCTGGGCGCGGGCGAGCCCGGGCAGCGCCAGCGTGCCGGCCGCGAGCGCGGCCAGCGAGCGTCGGGTGATCATGGGTGTTTCGTTTCCCCCTGTGTGGTCTCGCCGGCTCGGCCGGCGGTGAACAACGTCGCCGGCGTTCAGCCGGCGGGCATCAGATTCGCCGGCTCAGCCGGCGGGCATCAGATTCGCCGGCTCAGCCGGCGGGCATCAGCTTCGCCGGCTCAGCCGGCGGGCATCAGCTTCGCCGGCTCAGCCGGCGGGCATCAGATTCGACGGATCGGATCCCACGCGCCCCGCCGGCACCAGCTTCGACGGGTCGGAGCCGACGCGGCCGCCGCTGCCATCGGTGTCGCGCGACATGACGAAGTCGTAGCGGATCGCCGGCAGGTCGGCGCGCGGCGCATCCGCCAGCCCGGTCTTCGGATCAATGACGAGCGACTGCGACACGCCGAACACCGTGTCGCTGTCCACATGCCTGTCGTCGGCGAAGTAGAGCGCGGTGACCAGCTCGCGATGCCCCGGCGCCGCCACCAGGATGTGGATATGCGCCGGCCGGAAGCCGTGGCGCGCCTGGTTGCGCACCAGTTCGCCGACCGGCCCGTCCATCGGGATCGAGTAGCCGAGCGGCTTGACGGTGCGGAAGTGGAAGCGCCCCTCCGCGTCGCAGCGCAGCCGCCCGCGCATGTCCATCACGGAGGGATCATGCGCCTGCAGGTCGTACATGCCCTCGGCGTTGGTCTGCCAGACATCCATCTCGGCGTTCGGCACCGGCGTGCCGTCGGCGTCGGTGACCTGGCCGTAGATCACGATCTCCGGCCCATGCGCGACCTTGGCCAGGCTGTCGCCGAGCCCGATCTCGGGCGCCTTCTCCCGGAAGAAGGGGCCGAGCAGGCTGGTCTCCGTGCCCGTCGCCTCGCGGCCCTTGGCGTCGTGCATCACGTTGACCAGCCGCGACAGGCCGATGACGTCGGAGAACAGGATGAACTCCTGCCGGTAGGGCGTGCAGGCCTGGCCGACGGCGGTCATGAAGGCGATGCCCTTCAGCCATTCGTCGGGCGTCAGGTTCACCTCCCGCGCGAAGGCGTGCAGGTGGCGGACCGCCGCCTCCATGATCTCCTTCAGGCGCGGGTCCGGCGTGGTCGCCATCTGCGCGATGACGGCCTCGGTGATCTCGTTGACGTCGAGGTCCTGCATGCTGTCCTCCCTGCGCCCGGTGGGGCGGATGCGGTGGCGCGGCGACGGCGCGCGCGGATGCGTGGTTCAGCCCGGCTCGATGCCGGCCTCGCGGATCACGTCGCGCCACTTGGCGACCTCGGCGGCGGTGCGCGCGGCGAGATCCTCGGGCGTGCCGCCGAGCGGCACGACGCCGAAGTTGCGCAGCATCTCGAGCGAGGCGGCATCCCGCAGCCAGCCGTTCAGCGCGGCGTTGATGCGCTCGACCGGCTCGCGCGGCGTGTTGGCGGGCGCATAGACGCCCCACCAGCCTTCGACGACGAAGCCTGCCAGGCCGAGCTCGACCATGGTCGGCACCTCCGGCAGGTTCATGCCGCGCCGCGGCCCGGTGGCGCCGAGCAGCACCAGCCTGCCCTCCTGCACATGCTGCGCCAGCGGCAGGAAGTGGTAGTACATCGCGTCGATCTGGCCCGACAGCAGGTCGGTCACCGCCTGCGCGCCGCTGCGGTAGGGCACGTGGGTGGTCCGCACGTTGCCGCGCAGATCGAGCAGCGCCTGCGACAGGTGCCCGGTGGTGCCGTTGCCGGCGGAAGCCAGCGTCAGCGGCCGATCGCGCCGCCGCGCGAGGTCGAGGAAGCCGGCGAAGTCGCGCGCGCCGAGCTCGGGCCGCACGGCAAGCACGACGGGGGCGGTGACGAAGGCGATCACCGGCGTGAAGTCGCGCTGCGCGTCGAAGCCCGGGTCGCGGAACAGGCTGGCATTGAGGCCATGCGTGCCGCTGGTGCCGAGCACCAGCGTGTGCCCGTCTGGCCGTTCCCGCGCCGCCGCCGCGACGCCGAGGTTGCCGCCCGCCCCGCTGCGGTTGTCCACCACGACGGACTGGCCGAGCGCCTGGGTCAGGTGGTTGCCGATGGCGCGGCCGAAGCTGTCGGTGGTGGTGCCGGCGGCGAAGGGGACGATCAGCCGCAGCGGGCGGCTCGGCCAGGATTGCGCGGCCGCGATGGCCGGGGAGAGCAACGGCAGGGCCGCCAGCGCGCCGAGCCGCCGGCGCGTGATCAGGCTGCGGGACATGCCCGTTCTCCTCCCCCGTGGTCTTGCGCCGTCACGTAGTCCGAAAGCCCGCCCGCGTCGATGCCGCGGCGCATCGGCACGCAATCCTCCGGGAAGGGCTGCACGCAGCGCGCGCCTGCCTCCTCCAGCCGCCCGAGGAAGGCGTCCAGGTGGCGCATCGCCCCGTTCGGCAGGTCGTGCAGCACCAGCAGGCTGCGCGGCGCGGCGAGGCACATGGCAAGCGCGCGGTCCGGCCAGCCCTCCGGGTCCTTCCAGTCGCCCGGCACGGCGGTCCAGGTCACCACCGTCATGCGGCGCGCGGCGAGAAGGTCGCGCGCCTCGGCGCTCAGCAGGTGCCGCCCGAGCACGCCGCCGCCGCCGACCGGGCGGAAGAACCGGTCTGGATGCGCCAGCCCGCCGATCAGCGCCTGGGTGGCGCCGATCTCGGCCTCGGCATGGCCGGCGTCGCGGCGATGGCCGAGCGGCGCGCCATGGGTGAAGGTGTGGTTGCCGATCCAGTGGCCCTCGGCATGGGCGCGCTCGGCCAGCGCGCGGCGGGCGGGGTCGCGCAGCTTCTGGCCGATCACGAAGAAGGTCGCGCGGAGGCCGCGGCGGCGCAGCACGGACAGCACCAGCGGCGTCGCCTCCGGCTCCGGCCCGTTGTCGAAGGTCAGCGTGACCTCGGGCGCGACGCCGCGCGGGGTCACGGGGCGGGCGCCTCGTCCGCGATCGGGTTGGACAGCACGCCGATGCCCTCGATCTCCACCTCGACCACGTCGCCCGGTGCCAGGAAGCGCGGCGGGGTGCGGGCATAGCCGACGCCGGAGGGCGTGCCGGTGGCGATCACGTCGCCCGGCTCCAGCGTCATGATCTCGGACAGGATGGCGACCAGCCGCGCGACCTTGAAGATCATGTCGCCCGTCGTGCTGTCCTGCATCGTCTCGCCGTTGACGCGCGTGACGATCCGCAGGTCGTCGGCGCCGGGCGGCAGCTCGTCGGCGGTGACGATCTCCGGCCCGAAGGCGCCGGTGGCGTCGAAGTTCTTGCCGGCCGTCCACTGCGTGGATCTGCGCTGGAAGTCGCGCACCGAGCCTTCGTTGAAGCAGGCATAGCCGGCGACGGCGGACAGCGCCTCGGCCTCGGCCAGGTGGCGGCAGCGGCGGCCGATGACGACGGCGAGCTCGGCTTCCCAGTCGAGCTTGCTGCTGGCCTTGGGACGGATCATGGCTTGCCCATGTGCGACCAGCGAGGTCGGGCCGCGCAGGAACATCGCCGGGTAGTCGGGGATGGGGTTGCCGCCTTCCCTGGCGTGCAGCGCGTAGTTCAGCCCGATGCAGATGGTCTTGCCCGGCACCGGCACCGGCGGCAGCAGCGTGAGCCCGGCCAGCGGGATGCGGGCCGCAGCGGCCGCGCGGGCGGCGATCCCGGCCAGCGCCTGCGCCCCCAGCGCCAGCAGCCCCGGCATGTCGGCGGGGATCCCGGCGCCGAGCGTCGCGAGCGGCACCAGCTCCGGCCCAAGGCGGATCCCGAGGCGGGCGGTGCCGGCCTCGTCATAGGCGAGTAGTCGCATCGGTGTGTCTCCTGCGATAGTTTTTTACCGATGAAACGCTGCCGTCAATCCATTTTGCCGGTTCGCCCCGCCCGGCGCCGATGGCCTGCCCGCCGCGGCGGGAAGGCGCCGCGCGGCGGCAGGCGTGGCGCGGCCGCCGCCACCCATGTTATCGGCGGATCCGCAGCCAGCGGAGCCGGCCCCTGCCACCCCCCTGCCCGCCACCCGGCTTCCCGCGCCGGCGTAACCTTCGCACCCGCGGCAGCGTAGGGGGCACGCCGCGCCATCCTGCCCGCCACGGCCTTGCCGTGCCGGCCGGCCGGCGCCCTGCCATCCCGCAAAGGGCCCGAGCCGCATGTCCCCTCCCGGCGCACAGGCATGCCCCGGCCTGCCGTTCCGCATGAGCCAGCCGGAGGACGAGGCGGAGGCGGAGGCGGAGGCGGAGGCGGAGGCGACCGGCCGCGATGCGCGCGACCTGCGCTGGTCGCGCATGATGGCGGCGGCCCAGGCCGGCGACGCCCGCGCCTACGAGGCGCTGCTGCGCGAATGCCTGCCGCTGCTGCGCGGCATCTGCCGCGCCCGGCTGCGCGACGCGACCGAGGCGGAGGATGCGGTGCAGGACGTGCTGCTCACCCTGCATCGCGCGCGGGACAGCTACAACCCGGCGCGCCCCTTCCGCCCCTGGCTGGTCGCGGTGGCGGAACGCCGCGCGCTGGACCGCATCCGCGGCCGCGGCCGCCGCGCCGGGCGGGAGGTCGCTCTGGACGCGGTGGCGGAGGCTGCCTCGGAGGATCGCGACGCGGAGGCCGCGATCGACGCCGGCCGCGCCGCCGCCGCGCTGCGCGCCGCGGTGCAGGACCTGCCGACGGCCCAGCGCACCGCCCTCGGCCTCACCAAGATCGAGGAGCTGTCGCTGGCCGAGGCCAGCCGACGCTCCGGCATGAGCGTCGGCGCGCTGAAGGTCGCGACGCATCGCGCGATGGGGGCGCTTCGGCGCCGCTTCGGGACGGGGGGCTGAGCGGGACATGCGCAGCGAAGACCTGATCCGCCGGCTGGCCGCCGAGCTTCGGCCCGTGCGACCCGCCCCGCACCCGCTGGCCGCGACGGCGATCTGGCTCGGCGTGGCGGCCGCGGTGCTGCTGGCGGTGGTGCTGGCCTTCGGCACGCGGCCCGACCTTCAGGCCCGCCTGGCCGCTGGGTTCGAGCTGCCGCAGCTGCTCGCCGCCGCGGCCACCGGCATCCTCGCCGCCCATGCCGCCTTCCAGCTGGCGCTGCCGGAGCGCGACGGGCGCTGGGCGCTGCTGCCGGTGCCGACCGCGCTGGCCTGGCTGGCGACGATGGGCTGGGGCTGCCTCGACGATCTGGCGCGGCTGGGGCCGGAGGCGCTGCGCATCGGGGTCAGCCTGAAATGCCTGGCCTTCATCGCCGGCCTCGGCGTGCCGCTGACGCTGGCCATGCTGTGGCTGGCGCGGCACGCGACCTGGCTGCGGCCCGGACCGGTGGCGGCGCTCGGCGGGCTGTCGGCGGCGGCGCTGGCGAGCTGCGGGCTGAGCCTGGTGCACCATCTCGACGCGGCGGCGATGGTGCTGGCCTGGCATGGCATCTCGGTGCTGCTGGTGATGGCGGTGGCTTCGCTGCTGGGGCCGGGGGTGATGCGGCGGGGCCTGGCATCGCGCTGAAGGGCGCGGCCGGGCGTGCCGGCCGCCCGCATCGCGGGCTGGACAA
>JAIYDD010000261.1 GCA_027487675.1 Acetobacteraceae bacterium
GACAGTCGAGACAACCTGGCGCAAGGTCGGCGCACTCCTCGACCTCGTCAGTCCAGCCGAATGCGCCAACTACCTCGCCAACTCAGGCTACGCTTCCATGTAAATACAGCATGCTCTAGCCCGCAAACCATGCCGCGCCGGGTTGGTAGCCGCGGCCGCATGGTTTGCACCCGATCCCAAATCTGGATGGCCCCATGACGCTCCCCTGGATGGCGGCGAAGATCCTGCTGCGCCCGGTGGCGGAGCTGCGCGCGCATCCCGGCAACGCGCGCGTGCACGGCGCCGCGCAGATCGAGCAGATCAAGGCCAGCATGCTGGCCTTCGGCTTCACCAACCCGCTGCTGGTGGACGAGGCCGGCGTGCTGATCGCCGGCCACGGCCGGCTCGAAGCCGCGCTGGCGCTCGGCATCGGGAAGGTGCCGACCATCGTGCTGCGGCATCTCTCCGCGGCACAGAAGGAAGCGCTGCGGCTCGCCGACAACCGCATCGCGGAGAACGCGACCTGGGACCAGGCGCTGCTGCGTGATGCGCTGGCCGTGGTGCAGGCGGCGCCGGACCTCGACCTTGCGGCGCTCGGCTTCTCGGCCGCGGAGCTCGACGACATCCTCGCGGCGGCTGGAGAGGCCGTGTCCGACGGCGACGCGCCCGAGGCCCTGTCGGCGCCTGCGGTCCAGGGAGGCCGGGACGGCGCGGCGGCGACGGAGGACGCGCCGGCGGAGGATCCGGCCGACGCTGAGCCGGAGCCGCCGCGCCAGGCTGTCGCGCGGGTCGGCGACATCTGGCTGATGGGCGAGCACCGCCTCGCCTGTGGCGACAGCACGAACCGCAGTACCGTCGCGCGCGTCATGGCGGCGGATCGCGCGGCGCTGCTCTTCACCAGCCCGCCCTACGGGAACCAGCGGGACTACACCACCGGCGGCGTCTCGGATTGGGACGCGCTGATGCAGGGCGTGTTCGCGCACCTCGACGGCGCGCTGCGGCGCGACGCGCAGGTGCTGGTGAATCTCGGCCTGATCCATCGCGAGGGCGAATGGCAGCCCTACTGGCAGGGCTGGCTCGACTGGATGCGCGCCCAGGGCTGGCGGCGCTTCGGGCTGTATGCCTGGGACCAGGGGCCGGGCCTGCCCGGGGACTGGAATGGCCGGCTCGCGCCGGCCTTCGAGCTGGTGTTCCACTTCAACCGCGAGGCGCGGCAGGCGAACAAGATCGTGCCCTGCAAATGGGCCGGCACGCCGAACAAGGGCAGCGGCCTCCGTGCCGCGGACGGCGAGGTGAAAGCCTACACCCACATCGGCCTGCCGGTGCAGGAGATGCGGATCCCCGACAGCGTGCTGCGCATCACCCGCCACAAGGGCCGCGGCATCGAGACGGAGCACCCGGCGGTGTTCCCCGTCGCGCTGCCGGAGTTCCTCCTGCGCGCCTACACGGACGAGGGCGACGTGGTGTTCGAGCCGTTCGGCGGCTCTGGCACGACCATCCTGGCGGGCCAGCGGACCGGGCGGCGCGTCCGCGCGATCGAGCTCGCGCCGGCCTATGTCGACCTGGCGATCGCCCGCTGGCGGATGCTGCATCCGGACCTGCCGGTGACGCTGGCCGATGATGGCCGCGACTACGACGCCGTGGCTGCGGCGCGGATGGAGGTCACCGCCAGTGCAGCCTGACCTCGTCGTCTCCGCACTGCCGCTGGCGGCGCTGATCCCCTACGCCGAGAACGCGCGCACGCATTCGCCGTCGCAGGTGGCGCAGATCGCGGCATCGATCGCGGAATTCGGCTTTGTGAATCCGGTGCTGGTCGACGCCGAGGGTGTGCTGATCGCCGGCCACGGCCGCGTCATGGCGGCGAGGCAACTCGGGCTGGCGACGGTGCCGGTGCTGCGGCTTGGCCATCTCTCCCCCGCACAGGCGCGGGCGCTGCGCCTGGCCGACAACCAGATCGCGCTGAACTCCGGCTGGGACGAGGCGCTGCTGGCGGCAGAGATCGCCCGCATTCGCGACGAGGCCGTTGTGGACCTCGACGTCCTCGGCTTCTCAGGCATGGAGCTCGACCGGCTGCTAGCCGCGGCGGATGCTGGCATCGAGGACGACGTCGACGATGCGCCGGCCCCTCCCGCGGCGCCAGTCACGCGCACGGGCGATCTCTGGCGCTGCGGCGAGCATCGCCTGCTCTGCGGCGACGCCACGAAGCTCGACGACGTCCAGCGCGCGCTCGGCGCCGACTGCCTCGCCGACATGACGTGGTGCGATCCACCTTACAATGTTGCTTATGAAGGCGGCACCGCGGCGAAGATGACCATCGCCAACGACGCGCTCGGCTCCGGCTTCCTCGACTTCCTTCGTCCCGCGCTGGCGAACCTGCTCTCGGTGACGAAGGGCGCCTGCTACATCTGCATGTCCTCGTCCGAGTGGCCGACGCTGCACCGCGCGTGGCAGGAGGCAGGCGGGAAGTGGTCCAGCACCATCATCTGGGCAAAGAACACCTTCGCGCTCGGCCGCGCCGACTACCACCAGCAGTTCGAGGCGATGCTCTACGGCTGGAAGGCCGGCGCGCAGCACTACTGGTGCGGCGCCCGCGACCAGGGGAACGTCTGGCACTTCGACAAGCCGGCGCGGAACGACCTGCATCCCACGATGAAGCCCGTCGCGCTGGTCGAGCGGGCGATCCGCAACAGCAGCAAGCAGCGCGACACGGTGCTGGATCCCTTCGGCGGGTCGGGGACAACAATGATCGCGGCGGAGCGGACCGGGCGGCGCGCGGTGCTGCTCGAGCTCGATCCGGCCTATGCCGACGTCATCGTGCGGCGCTGGCAGGAGGCGACCGGCGAGGCGGCGGTGCTCGATGGCGAGGATCGCACCTTTGCCGACGTCGCTGCGGCACGCGGCCGGCAAGCCGGGTGATCACGGCGCTTTCGGTGACGTCTCCGGCTCCTGCATCCAGGCCGGGATGTCGCGCTGGGCGTGCAGCACGCGCCAGACGTCGATGTGCTCGGGCTGCTCGCGGTAGAACACGACGAACGGAAAGCGTCGCAGCGGCCAGGCGCGCAGCCCGTCCAGGCCGAGCTCGTAGGCGTAGCGGAGCGAGCCGACGCCGGGCTGCGCGCCGACGCGGCGGAACGCCTGCTGCAAGGCATCGATGAACCGCAGGGCGAGCGGCTCGCCGCCCTCGGCCTGGTAATGAGCGATCGCTTCGTCGATGTCCTGCTGCGCGAGCTCCCGCGGGACGACCGGCCGCGCGGTCACGCCCGATCAGCGCCGCGCGCCCGACGGCGCAGCCCGTCGAAGTAGGCGTCGTCAGCGACGCTGCCGGGGCGGGACGCCGCGCCGGCCAGCAGCAGGCCACGCAGCCGCTGGCGCTCCTGGTCCTTCCGGATCAGCTCGCGGACGTATTCGCTGCTCGTGCTGTAGCCGCCGCTCTCGACCTGCTGGTCGACGAAGGCCTTCAGCGCGTCGGGGAGGGAGACGTTCATCGTGCCCATGGCCGGGAGGATGACGGCCTTGGCAAAATTTGGCAAGAACGGTGTCGGCCAGCCGGAGGTCCATGTGAGCCGGCCTATGCCGACTTGATCGAACGGCGCTGGCAGGAGGCAGCTGGCAAGGCGGCGGTGCTGGAAGGGCGACGACCGCACCTTCGGAGACATCGCCAGGGCACACCTTGTCCCTGCTGCCTGTTCGGGGTGGCAGCAGTGGGTCCTTGTTCAGGGCGTCAGCGGCGCCAGAGGCGTCGGATCCGCAGGAAGGCGCGATAGCCGACCTCGAGGACCGGAAGCACGAGGGCGGATGACGCGATCCGCCCTGCCCAGGCGAGCCTGGGCAGTTGCTGCCAGAGCTCCGCGAAGGCGGCCGCGCCGGAGGCCAATGTCCCGTCCGCCCGACGCACATGCATGCGCGCCAGCGCGGCGTCGCGCGATAGATCCGGACCCAGGGCCTCGGCGCGGCAGGTCGAGACGTCGACAAAGGCGAGGCGGTCACCTCCCTCCGCTTTGCGGTACTGCGCGATCTCGCGCGAGCAGATGGGGCAGGCGCCGTCGTAGTAGATCGTGGCGGATGGCTGCGTGCTGGTGCTGTGCATGGCCAAGACATGGCCCATTGCCGGCGGCGCGCCAGGGTGCGGCTTGATGGCCGTGGCCCCGATGGTCGGCTGATCGGAAAAGCCTAATCTTCGCAATAAGATAACGCTGCATCTCGTAAGCGGGGCAAAACCCCGGGCACGCAAGTGCACCATCGCCGAGCGGAACAACTGAAAACGGCGGATAGCTGCCATTTCTGCCGATGACTGATGCGCGAATCCGAGTTGTCTCCCCAC
>JAIYDD010000197.1 GCA_027487675.1 Acetobacteraceae bacterium
CGTCGAGGCGCCCGCCGCCGCGCCCCGCCGCGCGCGGCGCGCCGCCAGCCCCGCCGCCACCGCCGCGGCGGCGCGCCGCGTGGCCGATCCCTTCGATGCCGGCGATGACGGGGCGAATTGCCTGCGCTGCGGCTATGCGATCGAGCCGGGGCGCGCGGCGCGCGGCCTGACCACCTGCACGTCCTGCCGCTGACGCGCGATCCGCCCGGCTCGGCCGGGCGGGGGTGACGGGGCGGGCGCGCCGGCGATGCGTGGCGGCGCCCGGCCTGCCCAAGCGGGGCCTTTCGGCCCGCCTGCCGCGTGCGGCCCGGCCCGGGGGCGACGCGCCGAGCCGCTGCAACGCCTTCATCCCGCTTGGCCCGCGCGCCACGGCCCGGGGCATGGGCGCCGAGGGCTGGCGGCCCCGGTGCCGGCGTCGCGCCCGGGGTTCCGTGCCTGTCGGCGCCCCTGGCGCAGGCGGGCGCCGCCGGGCCTGGGGGCCCGGCTTCTCAGCCCTGCTTGCGGAGCGAGCGCAGGAAGCGCGTCCCGGCCGGCGCGAAGCCGGTCGCGGTGCAGAAGCCTTGCAGGTGCGGGGCGTCGTCGGGCGCCGTGATCTCCATCTGGCCGCAGCCGGCAAGGCGGGCGGCCTGCGCGGCCGCCTTCACCAGCAGCCGGCCGATGCCGCGGCGGCGATCCTCGACCCCGACGAGCAGCGTGGTGACCAGCGCGGTCGGCCGCGCCTCCCGCAGGGTCGGGTACCAGCCGAGCACGACGATGCCGCTCGGCGGCCCCCATTGCACGGCGAGCAGCGCGGTCCCGGACTCGTGGCGCAGGCCCGCCAGCCGCTCGGCGAGCGCGCGCGGATCGATGGGCTGGCCGGCTTCGGCCAGCAGGGTGGCGAGGCCCGGCGCGTCGGCCGGCGTGGCGGCGCGGATCTCAAGCCCATGGCGTGACGTCAGCTTCGGATCCCCTGGCGGCTGGCGGCCGGCCACCCGACCACGCCCCGGCCGTGCGGACCAGCCCCGATGCGGGGGGAAAGCGTGCCCGGCCGCCCGCGCCCATGTCGCGGGTCGGGCGGCAGCCGCGGGCCGTCTCCCGCCCCGGCGCGGAACCCGGCGGCGACACCGGCGCGGAAGCATGTGCCGGCGCCGGCGAGGACAAAGCCTCGGGGCCTTGTCGGGCGGCGTCGATCGCGCCGCCGGGCGGGCCGCCGGGCGGGCCGCCCCGCGGCGATGGCGCGCTACTCGGCGCGCACGCCGAAGCGGCGCACCAGCTCGGCATAGCGGAGCGCATCGGCGCGGATCGCCTCGGCCAGCGCCTCCGGCCCCTCCTCGGTCGGCTCGACGCCCAGCGAGGCGAGGCGCTCGGCGATCTCGGGCCGGCGCTGGCCGGCGCGGTTGGCGGCGTTGATGCGGGCGGCGATGGCGGGGTCGGTGCCGGGCGGGGCCACCAGGCCGTGCCAGCCCACCACCGAATGGGCGCCGAGGCCGAGCTCGGCCAGCGTGGGCACGGCGGGCAGCGCGACGGAGCGGGTCTCCGGGCTGACCCACAGCCCGCGCAGCCGGCCGGAGCGGACATGGTCGGTGACCGCGCCGATGTTGATGACGACGCCCTGCAGGACGCCGGCGAGCAGGTCGTTCACCGCCAGCGCGCCGCCGCGATAGGGCACATGCGTCCAGGCGGTGTCGGTGGCGCTGGCCATCTGCTCGACCAGCAGCTGCGCCAGGCTGGCATTGCCGGGGGTGCCGACGGCGGGCGGGCGGGCGCGCGCGGCCTCGACCCAGGCGCCGAAGTCGGCGACCGGATGGTCGGCGCGCACCACCAGGATCTGCGGCACGCGGACGCTGCGGTGGATCGGCACGAAGCCCAGCGGATCGAAGGCGAGCCGCGGCGTGACGGCGCCGGTGATGGACAGCGTGTCGGCCCCCGCCAGCAGGGTGTGGCCATCCGGCTGGGCGCGCGCAGCCGCCGCATAGCCGATGTTGGAACCGCCGCCGGGCAGGTTTTCCACCTGCACCGGCTGGCCGAGCGCCTCGGTCAGGGCGCGGGCCGAGAGGCGGGCGACGAGGTCCTGGCTGCCGCCCGGCGCGACCGGGACGATCAGGCGGATCGTCCGGTCCGGCCAGGCGGCGCGGGCGGCGTGCAGCGCGGGGAGGCTGAGGGCGGCGCCGAGGATCGCGCGGCGGGACAGATTGGGCATGGTCGGGCTCGTCCGGAGACAGGGGGTGGCGCGGGGGGCGCCTTGGATGGGCCCGGAAAAGATGATTTTTGCAGGCAAGTCAATGCTGGAGGCGTGTTCGAGAAAAATCTTCCACGCTGACGGCGTGTCCGCGGCGGATCGTCGCAAGTGGGCGCATTGTCGCGGCAGGCGCCGGCTGGCGGCCCGTCACCGGCCGCGGGGAACGCGGCCGGCCGACCATGCGGGAGCGGTCCCTCGGGCGGGGCGCCGGGAAGGCCGGCGGGGCGGGTCCGGAGGTGGAAGCCTTGCGGATTTGCCGGGCCATCGGCAGCACTTTGGGACTTTAGCACTGTGATGCCTTGTCCATTTGGGATCGCCGAAATCGGCCGCGACCAGGCTCCACGACCGTCCCAGGGCAGGACAGTCAACTGTTTTCCAAAGATAAATTTTTAAGGCACAACAAGCAATTTGGCTATTTTGGCACTTTACGCCGAATCAGCCCCTTTTCGCGTGCCGCCCCCATCGGAGGCGCGGACGGATGCACGGATTCAAGGAGCACAGGTCGGCAGGCGACTATGTTCCTATTATGTTCCGGAAGCCGCCGGGAGTCCAGGGCGGAGATGCCGGCAAGCCCCGGCCGCTTCCCCGCCCCGGCCGCCCGGCACGCCGACCGCGGCCGGGCCCGGCCAAGCCTTCAATCTTTCCTCAAGCCTTGCGCGCGCAGGCTGCGTGCATGACCGACCCGGACCCCGCGCGAGAGGCCAGGCTCGCGATCGCCAGGCACCTGGCTGACCTGCACCGGCTGCACCTGGCGCTGGCAGCCGACAGCCGCGCGCTGAAATCGCTGACGGTGGGCGGGCGGCCGCTGGCCGAGATCGAGATCGCGGCCGAGATGCTCGAACAGTACATGGCCGCGACGGACGCCTTCCTCGAGAACATGCGCGGCCGGTTCGAGACCCGCCTGCCCACGCTGCGCCGCGGCGAGCCGCATGGCACGGAGGTGGCGCCGGGCCAGGGGGCGATGGGGCACGGGCCCTTCTGGTATGCCTTCTCGCGCCTCTGCGTGGCGCTGCGGCAGGCGGCGCGGCGCGTCGGCTGAACGCCCGCCGCCGCGCGGCGCGGCCGGGCAGGCGGGCTCGTACTGACCGGCGAACATGCTGACGCATTTCCCCTCAGGCGCCGGCACTGCGCTTGGCTCGCCGTACTAGCAGGCTGCGGAAATTCGCCGGCTGAAGAAGGCAGCGGGAGGGCGCTGCCCTCCCGCACCCACCCGCCAGGAAACTGAGTTTCCTGGACCTTCCCGAAATGAACGAGATATATCAATAATGAAGGGGAGGTGCAGGAACATCAGGTTCCTGCCGGGGTGCTCGAGGGGCGGAGCCCCTCGACCTTTCCCTTTGCTTCCCGAGCCGAATTTCCGCAGCCTGCTAGCGGCGGCTGCAAGTCAG
>JAIYDD010000073.1 GCA_027487675.1 Acetobacteraceae bacterium
AGGCAGGCGATCTGCACGCGGTGCACCGCATCCGCGCCGCGATAGGCATCCAGCAGGCCGAACGCCATCGCCTCCAGCCGTCCCTGCGCCGGCATGCGCAGCCCGGCCATGCCGCGGCTGATCTCGACCAGATCCTGCAGGTGCTGCGCGAGCACGTCGAAGAGCAGCGCCTCCTTGTCCTTGTAGTAGTGGTAGAGCAGCGCCTTCGAGACGCCGCAGGCCTGCGCGATCATCGCCAGCGAAGCCCGGTCGTAGCCGTGCTGCGCGAAGAGCTCCGCCGCGCGCCTCAGGATCGCCTGGCGCTTGTCCTCGTGGTCGGCGGCGCGGGGGCGTGCCATGCGCGGGTCAGCCCTTGGGCCGCTTGTCCACGACGCGCCGCGCCTTGCCCAGGCTCCGCTCGATCGCGCCGGGGTCGCGCACCTCCACGCTGGCAGTCACGCCGATCATCTCCTTGACGTGGTGCGACAGCGTGCGCGCCGCCGCCGCGCGCTCGCCCGCATCGCTGCCCGGCTCGGCCTCCACCGCGATCGTCATGGCATCGAGCGGCCCCTCGCGCGTCAGCACCAGCTGGTAGTGCGGCGCAAGGCCCGGGACGCGCAGGATCTGCTCTTCGACCTGGGAGGGGAAGACATTGACGCCGCGCAGGATGATCATGTCGTCGCTGCGGCCGGTGATCTTCTGCATCCGGCGGAAGGCCGGCCGCGCCGTGCCGGGCAGCAGCCGCGTCAGGTCGCGGGTGCGGTAGCGGATGACGGGCATCGCCTGCTTGGTCAGGCTGGTGAAGACCAGCTCGCCCGGTTCGCCATCCGGCACCGGCAGGCCGGTCTCGGGGTCCACGATCTCGGGGTAGAAATGGTCTTCCCAGATATGCGGCCCGTCCTTCGTCTCCACGCATTCATTGGCGACGCCGGGACCCATCACCTCGGACAGGCCGTAGATGTCGACAGCGTGGATGCCGAAGGCCTCCTCGATCTGCGCGCGCATCGCTTCCGTCCAGGGCTCGGCGCCGAAGATGCCGACGCGCAGGCTGGTCGCCCGTGGATCCCTGCCCTGGCGGCGGAACTCGTCGAGCAGCGCGAGCATGTAGGACGGCGTGACCATGATGATCGACGGGGCGAAGTCCTCGATCAGCTGCACCTGGCGTTCCGTCATGCCGCCCGACATCGGGATGACGGTGCAGCCCAGCGCCTCCGCCCCGTAATGCGCACCGAGCCCGCCGGTGAACAGCCCGTAGCCATAGGCGACGTGCACCATCATGCCCGGCCTGCCGCCGCTGGCGCGGATCGAGCGCGCGACGAGCCCTGCCCAGGTCGCGATGTCGTCCTGCGTGTAGCCCACCACCGTCGGCTTCCCCGTGGTGCCGGAGGAGGCGTGGATCCGCGCCACCTTCTCGCGTGGCACCGCGAACATGCCGAACGGGTAGTTCGCGCGCAGGTCAGCCTTGGTCGTGAAGGGGAACTTCGTGAGGTCCGGCAACTCGGAAAAATCGGCGGGCGAGACGCCGGCCGCGTCGAAGGCGCGGCGGTAGTGCCGCACATTCGCGTAGGCGTGGCGCAGCGTCCAGGCCAGCCGCTCGCGCTGCAGCGCGCGCATTTCCTCGCCGCTCATGCGTTCCGCCGCGTCCAGCATCTCCGGCGCGGGGGCGTCCCCGAGGCGCTTGCTCATGCGACGATCTCCACGAGGTGGCCGTCGATGGTACGCGACAGGCCGCGGAAGACGGCGATGGCGCGGCCGTCCTGGTCGGTCACGGTGACGTCGGTGATGCCGCTGCGCCCCGCGCTCGCGGTCTGCACGGCGCGCGCGGTCAGCACGTCGCCGAGCTTCGCGGGCCGCAGGTAGGTGATGGTGTTGGATTGCGCGACGGCACGGCGGTTGAAGGAATTGCAGGCGAAGGCAAAGGCCGAATCGGCGAGGGCGAAGATGAAGCCGCCATGGCAGATGCCATGCCCGTTCACCATTCGCGGCTCGACCAGCATGGTCAGGTCGGCCTCGCCGGGCGCCACGCGGATGATCTGCATGCCGAGGCCGGCGGAGGCGCGGTCCTCCGCCCACATCGCCTTCGCGCAGGCCTCGGCCAGTTCCTGCGGGGTCATCGCCGCGCCCCCGCGATTCAGATCTCCGGTGCCCGCCGCGTCCCGCGGCGGTGCCCTCCGATCATCGCGGGGGATCATTCCGGCGCGCCCTCGAAGCGCGGCGCGCGCTTCTGCTGGAAGGCGGCCACGCCCTCGTTGTAGTCGGCGCTGCGGCCGAGGCGCTGCTGCAATCCCGCCTCCAGCGCGAGTTGCGCGTCGAGCGTGTTGGCCGCCGCCGCGTCCAGCGCCTGCTTGATCGCGGCCAGCCCCTGCGCCGGCAGGCGCACCAGCCGCGCACAGAGCGCCTCCGCCTCCGCCATCAGCGTATCGGCCGGGACCGCGCGCCAGACGAGGCCCATCGCCGCGGCCTCGGCGCCCGTCACGACATCGCCGAGCATCGCCATCGCGCGCGCCCGCGCCGGCCCGACGAGGCGCGGCAGCGTCCAGGTCGCGCCGCTGTCGGGTACCAGGCCGATGCGGATGAAGGCCTGCGCGAACTTCGCATCCTCCGCCGCCAGCACGATGTCGGAGGCGAAGGCGATGGAGGCGCCCGCCCCCGCCGCCGTGCCGTGCACCGCGCAGACGACCGGCTTCGGGATGCCGCGCAGCGCGCGCACCAGGCGGTTCCAGCCATCCTCGAGCACCGCCTTGAGATCGGCGTCGGGCCCCGACAGCCCGGGCTGCGCGAGGTCCTGCCCGGCGCAGAAGCCACGACCGTTCCCGGCCAGCAGCACGGCGCGGCAGGCCGGGTCCGCGCCCGCCTCCTCCAGCGCGGCGAGCAGCGCCGCGTGCAGCGCCGCGTCGAAGGCGTTGAGCTTCTGTGGTCGGTTGAGCAGCAGCACCCGGTAGCCCGGGCGCTGCTCCACCAGCAGCGGCGCCGCCTGGTCCGACATTGTGTTCTCCCTCCCTCCGCCCGCGTTTTCCGCTTGACATCCCGGCCCGATATAGGTATATTATCTTAGGATTTCTCTATTGACTGGCCGCCCGGTCAATCTATTTTCGCGCCCAGGCCGCGTCAACGGCGCGGCGGGGGAAGGAGACGGCCATGACGGAGCCATCGGCACAGGCTCGCCGCGCCGCATTCGCCGAGGCCCATCGCGCCACCCTCGCCAAGGCGCAGGAGGCCGCGCGCAGCCGCGGCTATTTCTCCGCCTACCCTGAGACGCCCTCGGGCAAGATCTACGGCGAGACCGCGAAGGCCGAGGCCGAGGCCGCCTTCCAGGCCCTGCTCGGCCAGCCCTTCGCGCCAGGCGACACGCTGCTGGGCGAGGAGGCCTCGCCCTGGGGCCAGAAGCTCGGCATCACCTATCCTGGCCTGCCGGTGGACGCGCTGGTCGCGCGCGCCGAAGCCGCCGCCCCTGCCTGGGCCGATGCCGCACCGGAGATCCGCGCCGGCATCTGCCTCGAGATCCTGCACCGGCTGAACCGCGACAGCTTCCTGATGGCGCAGGCGGTGATGCACACCACCGGCCAGGCCTTCGCGATGGCCTTCCAGGCCGGCGGCCCGCATGCGCAGGACCGCGGCCTGGAAGCCGTGGCCTATGCGATGGACGAGCTGTCGAAGGTCCCGGGCGCCGTGCGCTGGACCAAGCCTGCCGGCCGCGAGCAGCTGGTGATGGACAAGCGCTTCCGCGCCGTGCCGCGCGGCATCGGCCTGGTCATCGGCTGCGCCACCTTCCCCACCTGGAACGGCTATCCGGGCATCTTCGCGAGCCTCGCCACCGGCAACGCGGTGATCGTGAAGCCGCACCCCGCCGCAATCCTTCCGCTGGCGCTGACTGTCCGCACCGCCCGCGCCGTGCTGGCCGAGGCGGGCTTCGCGGCAGACGTGATCCAGCTCGCCCCCGACACCGCCGCGGCGCCGATCGCGCAGGACCTGGCGACGCATCCCGCCATCGGCATCGTGGACTTTACCGGCGGCCCCGCCTTCGGCGCCTGGCTGCGCGCGCATGTCGGCGGGCGCAAGGCGCTCCACACCGAGGAAGCCGGCATCAACCCGGTGGTGCTGCATTCCACCGCCGACTTCGCCGGGCTGTGCCGCAACCTCGCCTTCTCGCTCTCCCTCTACAGCGGCCAGATGTGCACCGCGCCGCAGAACATCTTCATCCCCGCCGAGGGCATCGAGACCGAGGCGGGCCGAAAGTCCTTCGAGGAGATCGGCGCCGCGCTGGCCCGCGCCATCGACTGGCTGCTGGCCGATCCGGCCCGCGCCGCGGGCGTGCTCGGCGCGGTGCAGAACCCGGCGACGCTCGATCGCATCGCCGCCGCGCGCGGCCTCGGCACCATCGTCCGCGACAGCGCGGCGGTGGAGATGCCCGGCTTCCCGGAAGCGCGCAGCGCCACGCCCCTGCTCGTCGCGGTCGAAGCCGATGCCTGCGAAGCCTGGGGCGAGGAGCGCTTCGGGCCGATCGCCTTCCTGATCCGCTGCCCCGATGCCGCCGCCGCGCTCGATCACGCCGCCGGCTCCGCCCGCGCGCGCGGCGCCATCACCGCGCTGGTGCATGCGACCGACGAGGGATTCCTGGCGCGCGCCGAGGCCGCCTTCGCCCGCGCCGGCGTCGCGCTGTCCGAGAACCTGACGGGCAGCGTCTTCGTGAACCAGTCGGCGGCCTTCAGCGACTACCACGTCTCAGGCGCAAATCCCGCCGGCACCTCCTGCCTGACGGATGCCGCCTTCGTCGCCAACCGCTTCACCATCGCGATGGCGCGGCGGCCCGCCGCGGCGTAGCCTTTCGCCAACGACAACGACCAGGGAGAGACAAGCGTCATGAGCCTGATTTCGGTGTTCCGCCGCGGCCTGCTCGGCCTCGGCACCGCGGCGCTGATCGCCGCCCCTGCGATGGCCCAGCAGGGCCAGCCGATCCGCATCGGCGCGGTGCTGTCGGTGACGGGGCCCGCCAGCTTCCTCGGCGACCCGGAGGACAAGACGCTCCGCCTCTACGTCAACCGCATCAACGCCGCCGGCGGGGTGAACGGGCGGCCGCTGCAGCTGATCGTGTATGACGATGGCGGCGACGCCAACCGCGCCCGCACCTTCGCCACCCGCCTGGTGGAGGACGACCGCGTCGTGGCCATGGTCGGCGGCACCACCACCGGCACCACCATGGCGATGCGCCCGGTCTTCGAGGATGCGCGCATCCCCTTCATCTCGCTCGCCGGCGGCATCGAGATCATCGAGCCGGTCGCGCCCTTCACCTTCAAGACCCCGCACACCGACCGCATGGCCTGCGAGAAGATCTTCGCGGACATCCGCGCCCGCGGCCTGACGCGCGTCGGCATGATCTCCGGCACCGACGGCTTCGGCCAGTCCATGCGCGGCCAGTGCCAGCGCGTCGCCGGCCCGGCCGGCATCACCATCGTGGCGGACGAGCAGTACGGCCCGCGCGATTCCGACATGACCCCGCAGCTGACGCGCATCCGCAACACGGCCGGCGTCGAGGCCATCGTCAATGCCGGCTTCGGCCAGGGCCCGGCGATCGTGACGCGCGGCTATGCGCAGCTCGGCATCCGCCTGCCGCTCTACCAGTCGCACGGCGTCGCCAGCGCGCAGTTCATCGAGCTCGCGACCCCCGCCGCCGCGGAAGGCGTGCGCCTGCCCGCGGCCGCGCTGCTGGTCGCCGAGCAGTTGCCGGAGAACGACCCGCAGCGCCGCATCCTGATCGACTACAAGACCACCTTCGAGCGGGAGTTCAACCAGCCCGTCTCCACCTTCGGCGGCCACGCATATGACGGTCTGATGATCCTGGTGGAGGCGATGCGCCGGGCCAACAGCACCGACGGCACGCGGCTGCGGGATGCGATCCGCGCCACGCGCGGCTTCGTCGGCACCGGCGGCGTGGTGAACATGAGCGCGACCGACCACATGGGCCTCGACCTCTCGGCCTTCAAAATGGTCGAGATCCGCGGCG
Source organism: Acetobacteraceae bacterium (assembly GCA_027487675.1). Taxonomy (GTDB): domain Bacteria; phylum Pseudomonadota; class Alphaproteobacteria; order Acetobacterales; family Acetobacteraceae; genus Falsiroseomonas. Next base: position 5,981 of record JAIYDD010000073.1, read on the forward strand.
GCGCCTTCCGCCTGATCGGCAACTGAGAGTCTTTTCGGTGCCCTCAGACGCCGGGCGGCCGCTCCGCGGCCTTGGCTTCGCCGCGCCGCTGGCGCGCCGACCCGGAAGCCTGGTGGGCAGCGGGCCGCTTCGCGGCCTCGGCGCGGGCGACGTCGCCCGCGCCGCCCTGACGGAGGGTGGCGCTGCATGCTCGCCGAATTGCTGCAATTCCTCGTCTCCGGCCTGACGGTCGGCGCGGTCTATGCGCTGGTCGCGCTGGGCTTCACGCTGATCTACAACGCGTCGGACGTGGTGAACTTCGCGCAGGGCGAGTTCGTCATGCTCGGCGGCATGGTGACCGTCTTCGCCTTCGCCGCCGGCGTCCCGCTGCCGTTGGCCGCTTCCCTCGCCATCCTGGCCGCGGTCGGCGTCGGACTTCTTCTTCATCGGCTCGCGATCGAGCCGGCGCGCGGGGCATCGGCCGTCACGCTCATCATCATCACCATCGGCGCCAGCATCTTCCTGCGCGGCATCGCGCAGATCGTCTTCGACAAGCGCTTCCATCAATTGCCGGCCTTCTCCGGCGCCGATCCCATCCTGGTCGCGGGTGCCGCGATCCTGCCGCAGAGCTTCTGGGTGCTCGGCGGCGCGCTGCTGGTCTTCGCCGGCCTCTGGCTGTTCTTCGAGCGCACGCTGCTCGGCAAGGCGGTGCTGGCCACCGCCGCCAACCGGCTGGCGGCGAAGCTGGTGGGCGTGGACACCAGCTTCGTCCTCGCGCTGTCCTTCGGCGTCTCCGCCGCCATCGGCGCCTTCGCGGGAATCCTGATCACGCCGATCACCCTGACCAGCTTCGATGTCGGCACGCTGCTGGCGCTGAAGGGCTTCGCCGCCGCAATGCTCGGCGGCATGGGCAGCCCGCTCGGCGCCGTGGTGGGCGGCCTGCTGCTCGGGCTGCTGGAGAGCTTCGCGGCGGGCACCATCTCCTCGGCCTACAAGGACGCGGTGGCCTTCCTGGTGATCCTCGGCGTGCTGTTCGTCATGCCGCAGGGCCTGTTCGGGCGCCGCAGCGTGGAGCGGGTGTGATGGACGCGAAGGCCGACGCCGCCGTGCTGTCCGCGGCGGCGCGCCCGCGCCTTTCCGCCCGCTGGGCGACGCTGCTCGTGCTCGCTGTGGTGATCGCGACGATCCCCTGGTTCTTCCCCTCCGGCTTCTACTTCCGCGTGGCCGCGCTGGTCTGGGTCACGGCGCTGGCCGCGGTCGGCCTGCAGATCCTGATGGGCCAGGCGGGACAGGTCAGCCTCGGCCATGCGGGCTTCGTCGGCATCGGCGCCTATGCGATGGCGCTCGGGCCGAAGTATCTCGGCCTCGACGTGCTGCTCTGCCTGCCGCTCGGCGCGGCGCTGGCGGGCGTGATCGCCTTCCTTGTGGGGCGGCCAATCCTTAAGCTGAAGGGCCATTATCTCGCCGTCGCCACGCTCGGCTTCGGCATGCTGGTGACGATGGTCCTGGTCAGCGAGGTCGGCATCACCGGCGGCCCCGACGGCATCCGCGTGCCGCGGGCCGAGATCCTCGGCTGGCGCATCCGCGGATCGGAAACCTTCTACTGGATCGCCGGCGGGGCGCTGCTGATCGGCACCTGGATCGCGCTGAACCTGCAGGACAGCCCCTCGGGCCGCGCGCTGGCGGCGCTGCACGACAGCGAGGTCGCGGCGCGCACCATCGGCATCGACGTGGCCGCGTACAAGCTGCGCGCCTTTGTCATCGCGGCCGTCTATGGCGCCGTCGCGGGCGGGCTGCTCGCGCTGATGAACGGCTTCGTCACGCCGGATGCGGCGGGCTTCATCGCCTCGGTCGAATACGTGACGATGGTGGTGATCGGCGGGCTGGCCAGCGTGCCGGGCGCGGTCGTGGGCGCGGCGCTGCTGGTGCTGCTGCCGCAGGCGCTGACGGTGTTCCACGACTACGAGCACGCGGTGCTCGGCCTGCTGATCATGCTGTTCATGATCTTCCTGCGCGTCGGCATCGTGCCCGGCCTCGCCGCCCTGCTGAGGAGGCGCGCGTGAACGCGGCCCTTCCCCCGCGCGGCGCGCCGCTGCTGCGCGCCGAGGGCATCGGCATCTCCTTTGGCGGGCTGCGCGCGCTGGACGGCGTCGGCTTCGAGGCCCGCGCGGGCGAGGTGCTCGCCGTCATCGGCCCGAACGGCGCGGGCAAGACGACGCTGTTCAACATCGTCACCGGCCTCTACCGCGCCGGATCGGGGCGCATCCTGCTCGACGGCGCCAACGTGACGGAGGCGCCGCCGCATCATCTCGCGGCCGCCGGCCTGTCGCGCACCTTCCAGAACCTGCAGGTCTTCTTCCGCATGACGGCGCTGGAGAACGTGATGGCCGGACGGCATCTGCGCGAAGGCTCCGGCCTGCTGGCCGATTTGTTCCGCCTGCCGCGCACGCGCCGCGACAACGAAGCGACGCGCCAAGCCGCGATGGCGCTGCTCGACTGGGTGGGCCTCGCCGACAAGGCGGAGATCCCGGCCGGCAGCCTGCCCTATGGCGCGCTGAAGCGGCTGGAGATCGCGCGCGCCATGGCGACCGATCCGCGCGTGCTGATGCTCGACGAGCCTGCCGCCGGCTGCAACCCGGTGGAGACGGAGGAGATCGACCACCTGATCGCCGAGGTCGCCGCGCGCGGCGTCGCGGTGGTGCTGATCGAGCACGACATGAAGCTGGTGATGCGCATCAGCCGCCACGTGGTGGTGCTGAACCAGGGCCGCCTGCTGGCCGCGGGCACGCCGGCCGAGGTGCGCAACAACCCGGCCGTCATCGCCGCCTATCTCGGCACGCATGGCGCGGCGGAAGCGTCGCGCGGCAGCGCGCGGGATAATGCGCGCGGCAGCGCGCGGGATGATGCGCGCGGCAGCGCGCGGGATGATCCGCGGGGCGACGCGCATGCTTGAGGTGAGCGACCTGCAATCGGCCTATGGCCGCATCCTGGCGCTGAAGGGCGTCTCGCTGCGCGTCGAGACGGGCGAGATCACCGCGCTGGTCGGCGGCAACGGCGCGGGGAAGACGACGCTGCTGCGCTGCCTGTCGGGCGTGCAGCCGGTTTCCTCCGGGCGCGTGCGTTTCCATGGCGAGGACATCACCGCCTGGACCGCGCACGCCCGGGTGGCGCAGGGCATCGCGCAATCGCCCGAGGGGCGCCAGGTCTTCGGGCCGCTCAGCGTGGAGGACAACCTGCGCCTCGGCGCCTTCCGCCGCGGGCGCGCAGAGACCGAGGTCGGGCTCGACCGCGTCTTCGACATGTTCCCGATCCTTCGGGAGAAGCGGGCGCTGCAGGCGGCGGGGCTGTCGGGCGGGCAACAGCAGATGCTGGCGATCGGGCGCGCGCTGATGAGCCAGCCGCGGCTGCTGCTGCTGGACGAGCCTTCCATGGGGCTCGCGCCGGTGCTGGTGGACCAGATCCTGGCCGCGGTGGTCGCGCTGAAGCACGCCGGCGTGACGGTGCTGCTGGTGGAGCAGAACGCCAGCGCGGCACTCGCCATCGCGGACCGCGGCTACGTGATCGAGACGGGGCGCATCGCCCATGCCGGGACGGGCCAGGCGCTGCTGCACGATCCCGCGGTGCGAGAGGCGTATCTGGGTGTGTGAATCGCGTCGCTCCCGACCCCATTGTCTCGCAAAAGATACTGTTTGGTCGTAAAGATGCTTGACCGGAAGGAGGCGCCCGTTAATTTATGAGGGGGCGAGCAAGGGGCGGGCTGAATGTCGTGTGGTGCATGGTCGTTGCGGCAAGGTGCCGTCCCACTTCTGGCTGCCGGATTGCTGCTGGCCGGGTGCAACGCACCGAATGTCTCCTTGAAGCCGCCGACCTGGCAGCACAGCGCCACGCACATCGCCGATGGCGACCGCGC
>JAIYDD010000065.1 GCA_027487675.1 Acetobacteraceae bacterium
GCCGCGGCCAGCGCGCGGTTCAGCCGCTCCACCACCGGCCGCGGCGTGCCCGCTGGCGCGAACAGCATGTTCCAGCCGGACATGCGCATCGCCGGCAGCCCGGCTTCCTCGGTCGTCGGCACCTCGGGCAGCGCGGCGGCGCGCGCGGCGGTGCTGATCGCGTAGGCGCGGATCGAGCCGGCGCGGATCTGCTCGGCGTTGTTGGTGGTCTGGTCGCAGCCCAGGTCGAGCGTCCCCGACATCAAGTCGTTCATCACCAGCGCATTGCCGCGATAGGGCACCAGCGTCACCGGCGCGCCGATCGCCGAGACAAGCAGCAGGCTGCACAGATGGCTTGTCGAGCCCACCCCCGCATTGCCGAGATTGAGCCGCCGCCCGTCCCGCCGCACCACCGCCGCCAGCTCCGCCAGGGTCGCGGCGGGGAAGTCGCGGCGCGCGATGATGGCCATCGGCACCTCGTTCACCATGCCGATCGCCTCCATCGCGGTGGGGTCGAAGGGCAGGTTGCGGAACAGCGTCGGGATGGTGGCCTGCGCCAGGCTGCCGAACAGGATGGTGTGCCCGTCGGGCCTGGCCTGCGCCACGCGCCCCTGCCCGATCGAGCCGCCGGCGCCCGAGGCGTTCTCCACCACCACCGTCTGCCCCAGATCGGCCGAGAGGGCAGGCGCGATCAGCCGCGCGATGACATCCGCCGGCCCGCCCGGCGCGAAGCCGACGACCATGGAGAGGGTGCGGCTGGGGAAGGGCGCCTGCGCGATCGCCGGCGCGGCGCCGATGCAAGCTGCGATGCAAAGTGCAAGCAGCGCCCGTCGGGCCATGCTGGACATCCGGTCTCTCCCTGGTCGTTGCGGGGAGCATGCGGCGCGGCGGCGGTGCGGGGCAAGGGCGGGCGTTTTCCGCTGGACTGCCGGCGGCAGAACAGAACATAATGCGAACTCAGAGGCAGCTCGTGCCGCCGCGCTCCTTCAATCCGTGCATCCGTCCCGAAGCCGCCCGTCCGGTGCGCTGCCGGGCTCGCGCGCCCAGCCCGCCGGCTTGGCGCAAAAGGCCGTGCAAAGTGCTAAAATCGGTAAAAAGCCAAAGTGCCAAAGTCTCTTTGCCGCTCCGTCATGGCCGTGGCGGCTCCGCGACCCGTCATCCGCGCCCACGACGATATGTCAGCAGCGTACCAAGCTGCTCCGCCGAGGCCCGCCCTGGCCCAGAACCCTCGGGTTCCAAGGGCCTTTCGGCCCCTTGGCAGGGAGAGTACGAGAGGGGCAGCGCCCCTCTCGGGCCACCCGCGCCGCGCCCGTCACCGCGGCCCCGCCACGAACTCCCCGCCCCGCATCAGCGGCTCGACGCCGTCCGACTGCGTGATCCCGTCGAGCTCGATCTCCCCCGACCCGATCATCCAGTCGATATGGATCAGGGACGCGTTGGCGCCGCGCTGCGCCAGCGTCTCCATCGGCACGCCGGCGCTGTCGCGCAGGCAGGTCGTGTAGGCCTGGCCGAGGGCGATGTGGCTCGCCGCGTTCTCGTCGAACAGCGTGTTGCGGAACAGCAGGCCCGACCGCGAGATGGGCGAGGAGTGCGGCACCAGCGCCACCTCGCCCAGTCGCGCCGCGCCCTCGTCGGTCGCCAGCACTTTCCCGAGGACCTCCGCGCCCCGTGACGCGTTCGCCTCGACGATCCGGCCGGCCTCGAAGCGCACCGCGATGTCCTCGATCAGCGTGCCCTGGTAGGCGAGCGGCTTGGTGGACCGCACCACCCCCTCCACGCGCAGCTTGTGCGGCGTGGTGAAGACCTCCTCGGTCGGGATGTTGGGGTTGCAGGTGATGCCGTTCTTTGCCGGCTCCGCCCCGCCCGCCCAGAGGTGCCCATCCGCCAGGCCCACGCGCAGGTCGGTGCCGGGCCCGCGGAAGTGCAGGGCAGAAAAATTCTTGCCGTTGAGGAAGGCCGTGCGGGCATGCAGCGTCGCGTTGTGGCGCGCCCATTCGGCCACGGGGTCGGCCACGTCCACCCGGCAGGCCATGAAGATCGCATCCCACAGCCGCGCCACCGCCTCGGCCTCGGCCACGCCGGGGAAGACCTGGCGGGCCCAGCCGGCGCCGGCGGAGGGCACGATGTTCCAGTTGATGGCGAAGCTGGTGATCAGCTCCAGCGCCGGGCGGTAGGCGACGGAGCGCGCCCTGTTGGCGCGCGCCACCTTCTCCGGGTCCTGGCCGGACAGCAGCGTCGGGTCGTCGCCCACCACCGCCAGCCGCGCCGCGCCGCCCCGGAACGCCGCGGCCATGCCCTCGAACAGCCAGCCCGGCGCGGTGTCGAAGGCATCCGGCGCGGCATGGCGGTAGCGGGCCAGCGCCACCTCGTCGTCCGAGAGCAGCGGCGTCACCAGCGTCGCGCCCGCCTGGTAGGCATGGGCCGCGATGCGGCGCACCAGCGGCAGGGCATCCATCGGCGCGGTCATCACCAGCTCCTGGCCGGGGCGCAGGTTCAGCCCGACCCGCACGGCCAGTGCGGCAAGCCGGTCGAGCTTCGTCTCGAAGCCGGTGGCGCCGGCCGCGCTGTCGTCTGGCATGGATGGTCCTTCCTCGTGCTTCTGGGGGCCCGATGGGCCGGGCCGTCATTCGGGTGCGGGCGGCGTCAGGTGCCGGTCGTGGTCGGCCGCCCGCCGCGTGCCAGGCGGCGGATCGCGGCGACCATCTGGGGGTGGTCCCATTCCGCCTCGCCTTCCAGCCGCGCCACTTCCTGGCCGGAGCGGTTGAGCAGCAGGGTGGTGGGCAGCCCGCGCACGCCAACTGCCCGCCCCGCCGCCCCGCGCGGGTCGAGCCAGATGCCGAGATGCGCGAGCCCGGTGCGTTCGTAGAAGGCCTGCACCACCGCTTTGCCGCCGCGGTCGGAGGACAGCGCCAGCACATCCACCCCCTCCCGCGTCAGCAGGGCGTGCAGCCGGTCGAGCGCCGGCATCTCGGCGACGCAGGGCGGGCACCAGGTGGCCCAGAAATTCACCACCAGGACGCGGCCGCGGAAGGTCTCGAACCGGACCTCGCGACCCTCTCCATCGGTGAAGGACAGGCCTTCGGGCAGGGAACGGGGCTCGGGCAGCTGGCGCAGGCGCGACAGGCCGCCATCCGCGGCGCCGGCGGCGGTCGCTTGACGCGCCGCCTGGGGCGTGGCCAGGGTCGCGCCGGCCAGCAGGGCGCCGATCACGCCGCGGCGCGCCAGGGGCTTCAGCACAGGACCGTCTCCTCCGTGAGCAACGACACCTCCGACACCTCCGGGGACAGCAGGGCGGGCGGCAACGCCCTTTGGGGTGGGCGCTACGCCGAGGGCCCCGGCGCCATCATGCGGGAGATCAATGCCTCCATCGGCTTCGATCGCAAGATGTGGCGCCAGGACATCCGCGGCAGCCTGGCCCATGCCGCCATGTTGGCCCGGGTCGGGATCATCTCAAGCGAGGACGAGGCCGCCATCCGCCAGGGCCTTGCCGCCATCGCCGCGGAGATCGAGGCGGGCGGCTTCCCGTGGTCCGAGGCGCTGGAAGACATCCACATGAACATCGAGGCCCGGCTGACGGAGCGCATCGGCGAGGCCGGCAAGCGCCTGCACACCGGCCGCAGCCGCAACGACCAGGTGGCCCTCGACGTCCGCCTCTGGGTCCGCGACGCGATCGACGGGCTGGACGCCCAGATCGCCGACGTGATGCGCGCCCTGGTCGCCCGGGCGGAGGAGCACGCGGCCACCGTGATGCCCGGCTTCACCCATCTGCAGCCGGCGCAGCCGACGACGCTCGGCCACCACCTGCTGGCCTATGTCGAGATGCTGTCCCGCGACCGCGGCCGGCTGGCCGATTGCCGCAAGCGCCTGAACGAAAGCCCGCTGGGCGCGGCCGCGCTCTGCGGCACCGGCTTCCCGATCGACCGGCACATGACGGCCGCGGCGCTGGGCTTCGATGGGCCCACGCGCAACAGCCTGGACAGCGTGGCGTCGCGCGACTTCGCGGCGGAATTCCTGTTCGCCTGCTCGATGTGCGCCACGCATCTCTCGCGCTTCGCCGAGGAGATCGTGATCTGGACCAATCCCTATTTCGGCTTCGTCAAGCTTTCCGACGCCTTCACGACGGGAAGCTCGATCATGCCCCAGAAGCGCAACCCGGATGCGGCGGAACTGGTGCGTGGCAAGACCGGGCGGATGCTGGGCAACCTGACGGCGATGCTGACGGTGCTGAAGGGCCTGGCGCTGACCTACTTCAAGGACATGCAGGAAGACAAGGAACCGGTCTTCGACTCGGCGGAAAACCTGGCGCTGTGCCTGGCCGCCACCGCCGGCATGGTGCGCGACATGCGGCCGCAGGCAGAGCGTCTGGCCGCGGCGGCCGGCGCGGGCTTTTCCACCGCGACCGACCTGGCGGACTGGCTGGTGCGCGAACTCCGCTTCCCCTTCCGCGACGCCCACCACGCGACGGGCAGGCTGGTCGCGATGGCGGAGCGCAAGGGCGTGGACCTGGCGGGCCTCTCCCTGGCAGAGATGCAGTCGGTGGAGCCGCGCATCCATGACGGCGTGTTCGGCGTGCTGACGGTGGAGGCCTCCGTCGCGTCCCGCACCAGCTTCGGCGGCACGGCGCCGGCGAATGTGGCGCGGATGGCGGCGGAATGGCGGGAGAGGCTGGCATGAAGGGTGTCGTCGCGCTCGGGCTCGTCGCGCTGCTGCTGGCCGCCTGCGGCCGGGTGGGCGACATCCGCCCGCCGGGCCCGCCGGAGCAGGTGACCTTCCCGCGGGTCTATCCCAGCCGCTGAGCCGCGGCGCGTGACAGGGGCGGGGCGGCCGGGCTATCACGGGCGGGAATGTCAACGCCCGACACATCCGACCTCGCCGCCCGCCGCGGCTATCACCACGGCAACCTGCGCGAGGCGCTTCTCGAGGCCGCGCGCCGGCTGACGGCGGAACGCGGCCCGCATGGCTTCACCCTGGCCGAGGTGGCGCGGCTGGCGGGCGTCTCCGCCTCCGCCCCCTATCGCCACTTCAAGGACCGCGACGCGCTGATGGCGGAGCTTTGCCGGCGCGGCTTCGCGCTGTTCGGCGCCCGGCTGGGCGAGGCAGGCAAGGCAGGCGGGTTCAACGCCATGGGCCCGGCCTATCTGCGCTTCGCGCGGGAGGAGCCGGGCTTCTACGGCGCCATGTTCGGGTGGCGCCACGCCGCCCCGGCACCCGAGGGCGGGGCCCCCGACCACGCCTTCGACGTGCTGGTCGCCGCGCTGTCCCGCACCCTGCCCGACGGCCCCTCCGGCAACGCGGCGCGACTGCTGGCGCTGGAGGTCTGGGCGCTGTCGCACGGCATCGCGGAGCTGGAACGCGTGGGCATGCCGCCGCCGGGCTCCGGCGCGCCGCCACCCGAGGCGGTGCTGGGGGACGCGGTGCAGCGGCTGATACGCGGCGGGCGCGCGGCGCCGTGATGTGAATCTGTTTGACATCCCCGCGCCTGCTCTCGTATGTGAATGTGCGTGACATCTACATAGGAGCGAGCATGGCCGCCACCTTCCCCGCCTGTTCCGCCCCGCCCGGCACGCTGCGCCTCGCGCGGAAGGAGGCGCGGCGCGCCCGCCGTGCCGCGCGCCACGCCTCCTGGCAGGGCGGACATCCCTTCGCCGGCTGGCGCCTGCCCGCGATGATCCTGGGCTTCATCGCCTGGTGGCCGATCGGCCTGGCCCTGCTGACCCTCTTCTCGGTCTGGAGACCCGCCATGTCCTGCACCGCATCCGCCTGGATGACCCCATGGAAGGAGCGCCTGCGCGGCGCGCTGCCCGCCTCCGGCGGGTCCGGCAACCAGGCCTTCGACGAGCACCGTGCCGCCGTGCTGCGCCGGCTGGAGGCGGAACGACAGGCGCTGGACGCCGCCCAGGCCGAGTTCGCCGCCTTCGTGCAGCAGCTGCGCCGGGCCAAGGACCAGGAGGAGTTCGACCGCTTCATGGCGGGCCGCGGCGGTTGATCTCCGCCCCAGCGACGCAGCCCCCGCGCCGGCGATGCTCCATCGCGAGCAAGCCGCCGTCGGGCAGGCAGGCTCCGGCCGCATTCCCCTGTTTTTTGTTGAGCTCGACTGTGTTCTAGGATGGATACTAGTTTTGTTGCGTAACCGTTTGAGAATACTGAGCGTGCCGGCTCCGCTCCGCGTGCCTTTTCTGTCCGCGCTGCGTTGCCGGACGTGCCGATGCAACTCCCATCGGCGGCCTCGGGCGCCTTGCAGGGACGAAAAGTTCCCTGCGGACCCTCGGCTGCCGGCATTCTCAGGCGGGCACTAGGCATCTGCCCCGGAGAGCAACATGCCGATCGAAGAACTCACCGAGGGGTCGCTCAAGGAGCGTCTCGCGAAAGGAATACTCAATAGCGCGATTGTTTTGGGAGATCTGCGCGGCTTTGCTCTCAGCAATACAGAAAACGACCGGCCTCATACTTTGTCTCAGAGCAGCTCGACGTCTCAAGACGTGGAACTGAACAACGGCCAGAAGGCCAGATATGTGGCGCCCGGTGAGTGGTAAGCGGGGCAAAATCGCGGGCGAATGTGGGGAGACAACTCGGATTCGCGCATCAGTCATCGGCAGAAATGGCAGCTATCCGCCGTTTTCAGTTGTTCCGCTCGGCGATGGTGCACTTGCGTGCCCGGGGTTTTGCCCTGCTTACCGGTGAGTGGGCCGAAGCCGAGCATGGGAAAGTGCTTGTGTCCGATTCCTTCACACCATGTATTCCCCTCATTCTCCTGCATCGGAAAAGCACGATCCTGGCCCACTGCATGGGCGACAGATTTAATTTTACGGAGTTTCCCCTAGTTCCGCGATTTGAAGGAACTTTCTTCATCATAGAGAGACCTACATGGAGTGAAAACCATCAGAAGACTACTTCTATGTTCCAATACCTCAATACCCAATATCGGAATCGCGTAAAGAAATTATCGGTTCCCTGGGGCCACAACACGACCGGCGTTGTTGTCAAAGGGGTGCGCGATGTCAAGGAAGAGAATGGAGTGAAAGTAAAAACGCACGGGGCGATAGCGGTCCTGTACAGGCAGAACTAGCTTCGGTCATGCAGTGTCCTCCGATGTAAACGCGGAACCGGCAGCTTCGGCGGGCTGGTTTGGAGAAAACCACGTTGGACTGCGCGTCTCCCGGTTCGACAGCGACAGCATGATCAACACGACACTCCGCCGGCGTCAGCGGAAGCTTGGCGGACGATCCTGCCGGGACCATTCTCTCCGGATGGCCGCGCCCGCCCCCCTCCTGCACGACGACGCCGATCCCAGCTTCGCCGAGCTTCTCGCCCAGCGCCCCCAGCTCACCATGCATGCCCAGGACGGCCTGCTGCTGGAGGAGGTGCCGCTGTCCCGCATCGCCGCCGAGGTGGGCACACCCGCCTGGGTCTATTCCGCCGGCACGCTGCGCCGCCGCTTCCACGCGCTGCGCGGCGCGCTGGAGGATGCCCGCGTGCCGTCGGAGATCCATTTCGCGGTCAAGGCCAACCCCAGCCTCGCCGTGCTGCGCGTGCTGGCGGCCGAAGGCGCGGGCGCCGACATCGTCAGCGAGGGCGAGCTGCGCCTCGCGCTCGCCGCCGGCATCGCGCCCGCCCACATCGTCTTCTCCGGCGTCGGCAAGACGATGGCCGAGCTGCGCTTCGCCATTTCGCAAGGCGTGGGCCAGATCAATGCCGAGAGCGCGGAGGAGATCGGGATGGTCTCCGCCGCCGCGGCGCAGGTCGGCCGCACCGCCGATGTCGCCCTGCGCGTGAACCCGGACGTCGATGCGCGCACCCATGCGAAGATCACCACCGGCAAGAGCGAGAACAAGTTCGGCATCGCCATCGCCGACGCGCCCGCGCTCTATGCCAAGGCCGCGGCGACGCCAGGCGTGAACGCGGTCGGCGTCGCGGTGCATATCGGCAGCCAGATCACCGCGGGCGTCTCCGCCTATGCCGCGGCCTATCGGGCGCTGGCGGACCTGGTGCGGTCCCTGCGCGACCAGGGGCTGGCGGTGGAGCGCGTCGATTGCGGCGGGGGCTTGGGCATCCCCTATCGCAACGAGCCGGCGCCCACCCCCGCCGCGCTGGCCGGCGCCATCGCCGGCACGCTCGGCAATCTCGGCGTGCAGCTGATGGTCGAGCCGGGGCGCTGGATCTGCGGGCCGGCGGGCGTGCTGCTTGCCGCCGTCATCCTGCAGAAGCACACCGCCGGCCGGCGCTTCGTGGTGCTGGACGCCGCGATGAACGACCTGGTCAGGCCCGCCATGTACGAGGCCTGGCATGGCATCGTCCCGGTCTCGCCACGCGAATTCGTCTCGTCCGTCTCGCCCTGCGACATCGTGGGGCCGGTCTGCGAGACCGGCGACACCTTCGCGCGAAACCGTGGCCTTCCGATGCTGGAACCGGGTAGCCTCGTCGCGTTCCTGGATGCGGGGGCCTACGGAGCCTCGATGAGCAGCACCTACAATGCCCGCCCGCTGGCGGCGGAGATCCTGGTGGATGGCGCCCGCTTCGCGGTGGTGCGGCCGCGCCAGAGCCTGGACGCTCTGCTGGCCGGGCAGCGCCTGCCGGACTGGATGGCCGCGTGACCCCGGGCGGGCCGGGTCGCGACACCACCACCCAGGGGGGGCCGGCGCTCTCCCGCCTCGCGCGGCAGCGCGGGCTCGCGCGGCTGGCGCTGGGGTGGGAACGGCTTTGGCCCGCGCTCTGGCCGCCGCTCGGCGTGCTGGGGGTGTGGCTGGTCATCGCGCTGCTGGGCCTGCCGCTGTTCCTGCCCGGCTGGGCACGGCTGCTGCTGGCCTTCGCATTCCTGGGCCTGCTGGGCGTGGTGGGCTGGCGCAGCCTGCGCGGCCTTGCCGTGCCGGATGAGCGGGCGGCCGACCGCCGGCTGGAACGTGCCTCCGGCCTGGCCCACCGTCCGCTGGAGGCGCTGACCGACCGCCCCGCCGCCGGCGACAAGCTGGCGCTGGCGCTGTGGGAGGTGCATCGCGCGCGCGCCGCCGCCTCCGTCGCCGCGCTGAAGGTCGGGCTGCCGCGGCCGGGCCTGGCGAAGCGCGACCCGCGCGCGCTGCGCGCCGCCCTCGGCCTTTCCGTGCTCGCCGCCCTGGTGGTGGCGGGGCCGGAGGCGCCGGAAAGGCTGCGCCGCGCCGTGGTGCCGGCGCTCGCCGCACCCGCCCCGACGCCGGCGCTGCGCATCGAGGCCTGGATCACGCCCCCCGCCTATACCGGCGCGGCCCCGGTCTTCCTGGACCCTGCCGGCGGCGAGGTGACGGTGCCGCAGGGCAGCCGGCTGCAGGTGGCCGTGTCCGGCGGCACCGGCGGCGTGCCGGACCTGCTGCTGGGCAATGCGACGACGCCGCTGGAGGCGCTGGACGCACGCTCCTTCGGCGCCGAGGCCGAGTTGCTGGAAGGCGCGCGGCTGGCGATCCGGCGCGACGGGTCCGAGCTGGCGGCCTGGTCGCTGACCGTGCAGGCCGATGCCCCCCCGCGTGCCTATTTCACCGAGGCGCCGGGCCGCGCGTCGCGGGGCCTTGCGATCCGCCTGCCCTGGCGGGTGGAGGACGATTGGGGCCTTGCCTCCGCCACCGCCGAGATCCGGCTGAAGGCCCGCCCCGCCGCGCCGGCGCATGCGATCGAGATCGGCCTGCCCCCCGGCCAGCCGCGCCAGGCGCGCGGCGTCGCCGCCCCCGACCTCTCGGCCCATCCCTGGGCGGGGCTGGAGGTGGAGGTGCTGCTGCGTGCCCGCGACGGCGCCGGGCAGGAAGGCGTGTCGGAGGTCGCGGCGCTGACCCTGCCGGAGCGCAGCTTCACCCACCCCGTCGCGCAGGCGCTGATCGCGCTGCGCAAGCGCCTCTCGCTCGACCCCGGCGCGCGCGCGGATGCGCGGCGTGAGCTGGATGCGCTCTCCGCCGTGCCGGAGGCCTTCGAGCATGACGTGACCACCTTCCTGGCGCTGCGCAGCGCCCGCCATCGGCTGACCCGCGACCGCCGGCCCGAAGCGGTGGCCGAGGCGCAGGACATCATGTGGGAGACCGCGCTGGCGCTGGAGGAAGGCCGCGCCGAGCGCACCGCCCGTGCCCTGGCGGAGGCCCGCCAGCAGCTGCGCGAGGCGCTGGAGGAAGCCCGCCGCGACCAGGAACAGGGCCGCGAGCGCACGGCCGAGCAGCGCACGGAGGCGGAGCGCCGCATCCAGGAGCTGCGGGATGCCATCCGCCGCCATCTGGAAGCCTTGGTCGAGCGGCTGCAGCGCGAGAATGCAGAGGCGATGCCCTTCGACCCGCAGAACCGCCTGATGGACCGCCGCGACCTCGATCGCCGCACCGACCGCATGCGCGAGGCCAACCGCCAGGACCGGCCCCAGGACGCGGAGCGCGAACTGGCGGAGCTGGAAGAGATGCTGCGCGCGCTGGAGGAAGGCCGCACCGCCCGCAGCGAGCAGCAGGAGCGCCGCCGCCAGCAGCGCGAGCGCGGCCAGCAGCAGATGGGCGTGGTGCAGGACATGGTCCAGCGCCAGACCGGCATGATGGACAGCGGCCATCGCCGCGCCGAATCCGAGGCCGAGCGGCGCGAGGCCGAGCGCCGCGCCCAGCAGCAATTGCAGCGCCAGCCCTGGAGCCAGCGCCCGACGCCGCAGCAGCAGGAGCAGCAGGCCCAGCAGCGCGCCGACGCCGAGCAGCAATCCCGCGCCGAGGCGCAGCGCGAGGCGCGGACCCAGCGCGCGCTGCGCCGCGCGCTCGGCGAGGTGATGCAGCAATTCGGTGACCTGGCCGGCGAGGTGCCCGCCCCCCTCGGGCGCGCCGACCAGGCGATGCGGGAGGCGCAGGACCGCCTCGGCGAAGGGCAGGACGCCCGCGAGCCCCAGCAGCGCGCCATCCGCGAGCTGCAGGAAGGCGCCCGCCAGATGGCCCAGCAGATGCAGCGCCAGTTCGGCCAGCAGGAAGGCGAGGGCGAGGAGGAAGGCGAGGAAGGCGGGGAGATGATGGGCGAGGGCCAGGGCCAGGGCGAAGGCCAGGACCAGGCCCAGGACCAGGGCCAGGGCCGCGACCCGCTCGGCCGCCGCACGCGGGAAGCGCCGGGCGCGCAGGATGCGGGGTCCGACACCCGCGTGCCGGACGAGGCGGAGCTGCTGCGCACGCGGCGCATCCAGGAGGAGCTGCGCAAGCGCGGCGCCGAACGCGACCGGCCGGCGGAGGAGCTGGACTACATCGACCGGCTGCTGCGGCGGTTCTGACACCCCCTCCGACGGCCGGAGCGCCGCAGGCGCGGAGGGCTGAATCGGAGGGTTGGATGTTCCGAGGGGCGCCGCCCCGTCGGACGCATGCGTCCGACCCCGGCAAGGGGCTTTGACCCCTTGCAACCGCTTGGGTTGGAGCGATGGATATCCTTGGCGCGCCTCCGGCCGGCATTGGGCGCCTGATCGAGCTGCATGGGCGCTGGTACGCCCGCCACTGGGGCCTCGGGCCGGGCTTCGAGGCGCAGGTGGCCGAAGGGCTGGGCGACTTCGCCCGCCACCTGCCGCACCCGGACAGCGGGCTGTGGGTGGCGGTGCAGGGCGGGCAGGTGATGGGCGGCATCGTGATCGACGGCCGCGCCGCCCCGGACGCCCGGCTGCGCTGGTTCATCCTGGACGAGCCGGCACGCGGCGGCACCGGGCGGCGCCTGCTGGACCATGCGCTGGACTTCTGCCGCGGGCGGGGCTTCGCCTCGGTCTGGCTGACCACCTTCGCGGGGCTGGACGCGGCGCGGCGGCTGTACGAATCCGCGGGCTTCGCCCTGGAACACGAGGCGCCGGACACCGGCTACGGCGCCCCGGTGCGCGGCCAGCGCTTCCGCCTCGTGCTGCGGTAGGGCGCGATCGCCGAAGGCACGGTTCGCGCGACAGGCCGGCGGCTACACCCGCCCCGCCGCGCGCAACTCGTCCAGGAAGCCGCGGACATGGCGGCCCCAGGCGCCGATCGACATGTGGTCCTCGAGGAAGCCATGCCCGTCGCGGCCGGAGGCGCCGATCTCCACGAAGCGCGCCTCCCCGCCGCCGCGGCGCCAGGCCTCCGCCATCCGGCTGCCGAGGCCATAGCCGAAGAAGGTGTCGTTGGCGGCATAGATCCACAGCGAGGGCACGCCGCGCGCGGCGGGGCGAGCGCCGAAGACGCCCATCGTCTCGACCAGCTTGTCCTGCCAGCCCTCGCAGAAGCCGCCGCCGATGCCGCTGTCGCCGGCGCGCAGCCCGCCGGCGAAGTTCACCACCCCCGCGATGCCCGTGTTGGGGCGGGACGCCGCGGCCAGCGAGCCGAAGCCGCCCGCCGACTGCCCCGCCAGCACCACGCGCTGCCCGGCCAGGAAGGGCATCTCGGCGCGCGCGAAGCGCAGCACGGCCAGGATGTCGTTGGCCGAGGTCTCGGCATTGTTCGCCAGGTCCAGCCGCTCGCAGCCGCCGGTGCCGCCCAGGAAGGGCCCGCCGGAGGCGCCGAAGCCGCGGCGCGTCGGCAGCAGCACGGCGAAGCCTTCCTCCACGAACAGGCGGCTGGCGGTGATGAAGCGCGGGCGGGCCATCTGCGCCCGCTGCGCCGGGCTGCCGGGCTGGCCGTGGCTCATCACCACCAGCGGGAAGGGGCCGGGGCCAGGCGGGCGGAACAGCGTCGCCTCCAGCAGCACCGTCTCGGCGCTGTCGCGGCGCGCGGGGACGGGAATGCGCCAGACCTGCTCGCGCAGCTCCGCCCCTTCCGGCCCCTGCGGCCCGGCGGCGAGCGAGGCGGCGGGCGCCTGGGCGCGGGACCGGGCGGGCAGCAGCAGAGCGGCGCCGAGCAGCGCCGTTCGGCGGGGCAACATCCCGACATCGTAACCGTGCGCCGGCGCGGCTGTCACGCCTCCCCCCTCGCAACCCCGACCCCCCGGGGCTACCTTCCAGCCCCATGCGTTACGTCTCCACACGGGGCGAGGCCCCGCCGCGCGACTTCGAGGGCGTGCTGCTCGCCGGCCTCGCCGAGGATGGCGGGCTCTTCGTGCCCGAGACCTGGCCGGTCCTGACCGCCGCCGAATGGCGCGCGATGCGCGGCCTGCCATACCCGGAGCTCGCCACCCGCATCCTGGCGCTGTTCACCGGCGGCAAGCCCGATGTCGCCACGCTGCGCCCGCTGCTGGAAGAAGCCTATGCCGGCTTCGGCCATCCTTCCGTCGCGCCGCTGGTGCAGATCGACACCCGCGTCTTCGCGCTGGAACTGTTCCACGGCCCCACGCTGGCCTTCAAGGACATGGCGATGCAGGCGCTCGGCCGCCTGTTCGACGCGACGCTCGCCCGGCGCGGCGAACGCGTGACCATCGTCGGCGCAACCAGCGGCGACACCGGCTCGGCCGCCATCGAGGCCTGCCGCGACCGCGCTTCGGTGGACATCGTCATCCTGCACCCGGAAGGCCGCACCAGCGAGGTGCAGCGGCGGCAGATGACCACCGTGCTGTCGCCCAACGTCGCGAACCTGGCCGTCGCCGGCAGCTTCGACGATTGCCAGGACCTGGTGAAGGCGATGTTCGCCGACGCGCCCTTCCGCACGGAGATGCGGCTGGCGGCGGTGAACTCCATCAACTGGGCCCGCGTGGCGCTGCAGATCCCCTACTACGTCGCGGCGGCGCTGGCGCTCGGCGCGCCGGAGCGGGAAGTGGCGTTCAGCGTGCCCACCGGCAATTTCGGCAATGTGCTGGCCGCCTGGGCGGCACGGCGGATGGGGCTGCCGATCGCGCAGCTGATCGTCGCGAGCAACCGCAACGACATCCTGGTGCGCTTCCTGGCCGCCAACGACATGACGGTGCGGGCGGTGGAGCCCTCGCTCTCGCCGTCCATGGACATCCAGGTTTCGTCGAACTTCGAGCGGCTGCTGTTCGAGATGCTGGGCCGCGACGCCGCCGCCACCGCGGAGACGATGCGCCGCTTCCGCGCCGAGGGCCGCATGCCCGTGCCCGACGCCGCCTGGCGGTCCGCGAGCGAGCTGTTCCGCGGCTTCGCGCTGGACGATGCGCACACGCTGGCCGAGATCGCGCGGCTGCACGCCAAGGCCGGGTACCTGGCCGACCCGCACACCGCCATCGGCACGGCGGCGGCGCTGGCCGTGCCGCCTGCCGACCCCTCCATCCCCGTCGTCGTCGCCGCCACCGCGCATCCGGCAAAATTCCCGGACGCGGTGGAGCGCGCCGTCGGCATCCGGCCGCCCCTGCCGCCGCGGCTCGCCGATCTCTACGCGCGCGAGGAGCGCTTCACGCGGCTGGCCGCCGCGCTCGATCCCGTCGAGGCCTTCGTCCGGGCCCATGCCCGTCGCAACGCCGCCTGAAACGCCCTGCCAGGACACAGATGACAGACCCCATCCGCCTGACCCGCCTGCCCTCCGGCCTGACCGTCGTCTCCGAACGCATGCCGCGCGTCGAGACCGTCTCGCTCGGCGCCTATGTCGATGCCGGCACGCGCCACGAACTGGCCGCCGAGAACGGCGTTTCCCACTTCCTCGAGCACATGGCCTTCAAGGGCACCGCGACCCGCGACGCCGCCGCCATCGCGCGCGAGATCGAGAATGTCGGCGGCCACATCAACGCCTACACCTCGCGCGAAAACACCGCCTTCTACTGCAAGGTGCTGAAGGAGGATGCGGGGCTCGCGGCCGACATCATCGGCGACATCCTGTCCCACTCCGCCTTCGCGCCGGAGGAGGTCGAGCGCGAGCGCGGCGTGATCCTGCAGGAGATCGGCCAGGCCAACGACACGCCGGACGACATCGTCTTCGACCATTTCCAGGCCACCGCCTACGCGACGCAGGCGATGGGCCGCCCGGTGCTCGGCACCGAGGAGACGATCAAGGCGATGTCGCGCGAGGCGCTGACCGGCTACATGAAGCGTCACTATGGCGGCCGGCGCATGATCGTCGCCGCCGCCGGCGCCATCGAGCATGACGACCTGCTGGCGATGGTCGGCAGGCACTTCGCCGACCTGCCCGATGCCGTCCCCGCCGAGGCCGAGGCCGCGCGCTACACCGGCGGCGAGTTCCGCGAGGAGCGCGACCTGGACCAGGTGCACCTGGTGCTCGGCTTCCCGTCCTGCGCCGCGACGGACCCGATGAACATCCCGACGCAGCTGCTCTCCACCCTGCTCGGCGGCGGCATGTCGTCCCGGCTGTTCCAGGAGATCCGCGAGAAGCGCGGCCTGGTCTATTCGGTCTATTCCTTCGTCTCGCCCTTCGCCGATGGCGGCGTCTTCGCGATCTATGCCGGCACCGGCGAGGACCAGGCGGAGGAGCTGGTGCCCGTGGCGCTCGAGGAGCTGCGGCGCGTGCAGCGCGACGTGACGGAAGACGAGCTGAACCGCGCCAAGGCGCAGCTGCGCGCCAGCCTGCTGATGTCGCTGGAATCCACCGGCAGCCGCTGCGAGCAGCTGGCGCGCCAGCTGCAGGTGCATGGCCGCATCATCCCGGTGGAGGAGACCAAGGCGAAGATCGCCGCCGTCACCGTCGAGCAGGTGCAGGCCGCCGCCGCGCGGATGTTCCGGGCCGCGCCGACGCTGACCGCGCTGGGCCCCGCCGGCAAGGTGCCGGGCCTGCCCGCGGTGGCCGAGAAGCTGGCGGCCTGACCACCCGTCTCCCTCCCCCGCATGGCGGGGGGCCGCGGCACTGCCGCGGTGCCGGAGCGTAGCGCAGGCTGGTCGGGGTGGGGGCCGCGCGGCCTCCTCCCCATCGCCCGAACGCCAGGCCCTCCGCCATCGCGACGTCCCACCCCACATCCGCCCAACCCCACCCCGGCCAGCCTGCGGCGCACGCAACGGCAGGCGAGGGGGAACGATCATCGGCAGGAGCCGCACCGCATGAACGAGCTCGATCGCCTCTCGGACCTGGTCGCCGCGGCGAAGCGCGCGGGCGCGGATGCGGCGGATGCGCTGCTGGTGCGCAATGACAGCCTCTCCGTCGCGCGGCGGCTGGGCAAGATCGAGCAGCTGGAACGCTCGGAAGGCTTCGACCTCGGCCTGCGGGTCTTCGTGGGCCGGCGGCAGGCCATCGTCTCCTCGACCGATGCCGATCCGGCCGGCTTCGCGGCGCTGGCCGAGCGCGCGGTGGCCATGGCCCGCGTGGTCCCCGAAGACCCCTTCGGCGGCCTGCCCGACGAAGCCCCGCCGCCGCCGCGCGATGCCGCGCCGCTCGACCTCTTCGACCCCACCGAACCCAGCGCCGAGCAGCTGATCGCCCGCGCGGCCGAGGCCGAGGAAGCGGCGCTGGCCCATCCCGGCGTCACCAACAGCGAGGGCGCGGATGCCGGCTGGGGCCGCGTGCGCATCGCCCTCGTCGCCAGCAACGGCTTCGCCGGCGTCTATGCCCGCAGCTCGCATTCGCTGTCCTGCACGGCGCTCGCCGGCAGCGGCACGGCGATGGAACGGGACTACGAATACTCCTCCGTCGTGCACCTGGAAGACCTGGACGATCCCGCGGGCATCGGGCGCGCGGCGGCGCAGAAGGCGGTGGCGCGGCTGAACCCGACGCGGCCGAAGACCGCGCGCATCCCGGTGGTCTACGACCCGCGCGTCTCGGCCTCCCTCATCGGGCACCTGGCGGGGGCGGCGAACGGGGCCTCCGTCGCCCGCGGCACCTCCTTCCTGCGCGACCGGCTCGGCGGCCAGGTGATGGCCAAGGGCCTGACGCTGCGCGACGACCCGCTGCGGCCGCGCGGCCTGCGCTCCCGCCCCTTCGACGGCGAAGGCCTGCCCGGCGCGAAGCTGGCGATCGTCGAGGATGGCGTGCTGACCACCTGGATCCTGGACACCCGCTCGGCGCGCCAGCTCGGCCTGCGCAGCACCGGCCATGCCAGCCGCGGCACCGGCGGGCCGCCCGGGCCGTCGACCACCAATCTCTGGCTGGAACCCGGCCCGCTGACGCCGCAGGCGCTGATGGCGGACATCGCGGAGGGGCTCTACGTCACCGACTTGATCGGCATGGGCATCAACGGCGTGACCGGCGACTACAGCCGCGGCGCCGCCGGCTTCATGATCCGCAACGGGGCGCTGGCCGAGCCGGTCAGCGAGATCACCATCGCCGGCAACCTGAAGGAGATGTTCCTGCACATGGTGCCGGCGAACGATTTGCGCTTCCGCCGCGGCTCCGACGCGCCGACCATCCGTGTCGAGGGGCTGACGCTGGCGGGGGCCTGAACGGCCGGGTCCCGAGCGATCCGCCGCCGCCCGACGGCGCTGGCAGGCTGCGGAAAAACGCCCAAGAAGCCCTCTTCCCAATCTTTCTTGGGGGAGGGGGTGGGGTCAGGGGGACGCGCAGGGTCCTGAAGGCGTTCGCCATCCGGCACGCCCCCCTCACCCCACCCTCTCCCCCCTGCGGGTGGGGACGGGGTTTTTCCCGCAACCTGCTATGGCAGCGCCTGCAGCTGCCGCTCCACCACCGGCCGCCAGGGCGCATCCCGCGGCGCGTCCGCCAGCAGCGCCTGCCAGGTGCTGCGCGCATTGGCCGGCCGCCCGGCCCGCGCTTCCGCCAGCCCCGCCAGGAAGCGCAGCCGCGGCTCCCCGGGGGCCGAGCCCAGCGCGCGGGCCAGCAGGGCGCTGGCGGCGGCAGGGTCGCCGCGCTCGATCTCCAGCTCGGCCAGGTCGCCGGCCAGCTCGGGCTCGAAGCGGATGGAGAGCGCGATGGTCCAGGCCTCGATCGCCTGCTCGATGCGGCCGCGGTTGCGCTCGGCATTGCCGAGCAGCAGGTGGCCCTGGCGCGCGGGCTCGCTGCCAGCCGGCAGGGCGGCGATGCGCTCGCGCAGGCTGGCCAGCAGCCGCTCCTCCGCCTCCGCCTGCTGGCGCCGCTCGTCATGGGGGACCGAGGGCATCTCCGGGATGCCGCGCATCAGGTAGAAGCCGATCGCGGCCGCCGGGAGCAGGAACAGCCCGGCCGCCAGGAACGCCGCCGTGCCGCGGCCGCCGCGCGGGGCGGCGGGCCCGTCCTCGGCCACCGCCGGCACCGACAGGATCCGCCGCTGCACCTCGATCCGCGCGGCGGCATGGGCGGCGCCGTCCATCCGGCCGGCCTCCCTCTCCCGGTCCAGCTCGGCCAGCTGGGCGCGGTAGAGTGCCAGGTCGGTCTCCGCCCGCCCGCGGGCACGGGCGGGGCGCAGCACCGTGATGGCAAGCGGCAGCATCGCCGCGGCGGCCAGCAGGCCGACGAGAACCCAGATCATGCGCGGATATGCGACCCGTTGCGGCGGTGGGTGGTCACGCCCGCGTCCCGTCCCGGTCGGGCGGCAGGCCGAGCGCGGCCAGCCGCCGGCGCTCCTCCTCGGTCAGCGGCGGCGGCGCGGCGTGGGCCTGCGCGGCGCGGCGGCGCATCACCAGGATCAGGCCGAGGCCGCAGAGCACGGCGACCACCGGCGTGGCCCACAGCACCGCGGTGTTCCAGGCGAAGGGCGGCTTCAGCAGCACGAAGTCGCCGTAGCGCGCGTGCAGGAACTGCTTGATGTCCGCGTCGCTGTCGCCGGCCGTGATGCGTTCGCGCACGATCAGCCGCAGGTCGCGCGCCAGCCCGACCTCGCTGTCCTCGATGGACTGGTTCTGGCAGACCATGCAGCGGATGTCGCGGCCGAGGTTGCGCGCGCGCTCCTCCTGCACCGGGTCGGGGAGCATGTCGGCGGGGTTGCCGACGGCGTGCGCGTGCAGGGGCAGCAGGATCAACAGGGCAAGGGCGGCGAGGCCCCGCCTCGCGCTCCGCCAGGGGCGCTGCCCCTGGACCCGGGCAAGGGGCAGCGGCCCCTTGCAACCCCGTTCATCGGACCCGGGCGCCGCGCGCCGCCAGAACCCCATCACGCCCACCGCCGCAGCAACGGCCGGATGTCCTGGTCCAGCACCTCCTGCGTGATCGGCCCGGCGAAGCGCCAGCGAATCAGGCCCTGGCGATCCAGCAGGTAGGTCTCCGGCACGCCATAGACGCCCCAGTCGATGGCGACCCGCCCCGGCTCGTCCTTCGCCAGCATGCGGAACGGGTTGCCGTGCTGGCGCAGGAACCGCAGGCTGTCCGCCGGCCTGTCCTTGTAGGCGATGCCGAGCACCGGCACGCCGTCCCGCTGCAGGCGCATCAGCTGCGGATGCTCGATGATGCAGGGCACGCACCAGCTGGCCCAGAAATTCACCAGCACCGGGCCGGACAGGTTGCGCAGCTCGGCCGAGCCGAAGGCCGGCACGCCGGCGTCTTCCAGCGCCGGCAGGGTGAAGTCCGGCGGCGGCCGGCCGATCAGCGCGGAGGGCACGCCGCGCGGGTTGTACTCGCCGGTCTTCATGCCCTGGAGCATGCCGTAGAAGCCCGCCCCGCCCATCGCGGCCAGGGCGAAGGGCGTGAACAGCAGGGCGCGGCGCGCGAACGGCGTCATGCCGGGGCCGCCTGCCCCGCCATCCGCCGGTTGGGCGCGGAGACCCGCACCCGCCGGTCCGCCAGCGACAGCCCGCCACCCAGCGCCATGATCGCCGCCCCGATCCACAGCCAGGGTGCGAGCAGGTTGTAGTGGATGCGGATCACCGCCTTGCCGTCGTTCTCCTCGCCGATCACGGCGTAGAGGTCGTAGAGCAGGTTGGTGCGGATCGAGACCTCCGTCGTGTGCTGCCGCCCGACCGGGAACCAGCGGCGGGAGGGTTCCATCACGTGCAGAACCCGGCCGTCCTGGATCACGCTGATCGTCGCCTTGCGCGCGGTGAAGTTCGGCCCGACGAAGTCGCGCACGCCGTCCAGCCGCCATTCGTAGCCGGCCATCTGCACGGATTGTCCGGGCTCCATCGCCACCAGCTTCTCCTGCGCCAGCCCCATCCCCGCGATGCCGGCCGCGACGATGCCGACGCCGGCATGCGCGATGGCCGAGCCCCAGGCCGCGCGCGGCAGGCCCTTCGCCCGCGCCCAGGCATTGGACCGGTTCGTGCGGAACAGCGCGGTGCGGTCCGCCAGGTCCGCGATCGCGGCGCCGATGGTCCAGGCCGCGAAGGCGAAGCCGATCGCGGGCAGCACATGCTGCCCGGTCAGCAGCAGGGCCAGGAAGAAGCCGCCGAGGCCCAGCACCGCCACCCACCACAGCCGCTGCACCACCGGCCACAGCTGCGCGCGCTTCCAGGGCATCAGCGGGCCCATCGCCATCGCCAGCAGCAGCGGCACCACCAGCGGGAAGGAGGCCATGTTGAAGAAGGGCGGCCCGACCGAGACCTTCGCCGAGAACAGCGCATCCGCGAACATCGGCCACAGCGTGCCGACGAACACCACCGCGGTGATCGAGCAGACCAGCAGGTTGTTCAGCACGATCGCGCCTTCGCGCGAGACCGGCGCGAAGATGCCGGCCGGCGCCATCGCCGCGGCGCGCCAGGCGAAGAGCAGGAAGGCGCCGCCCATGTAGAACATCAGCAGGCCGAGGATGAACATCCCCCGCTCGGGGTCGTTGGCGAAGGCGTGCACGCTGTTCAGCACGCCGGAGCGCACCAGGAAGGTGCCGAGCAGCGACATGCCGAAGGCGATGATCGCCAGCAGCACGGTCCAGGTCTTCAGCGCCTCCCGCTTCTCCACGACGATGGCGGAATGCAGCAGCGCCGTGCCGATCAGCCAGGGCAGGAGGGAGGCGTTCTCGACCGGGTCCCAGAACCAGTAGCCGCCCCAGCCCAGCTCGTAATAGGCCCACCACGATCCCAGCGCGATGCCGAGCGTCAGGAAGGCCCAGGCCGCCAGCGACCACGGCCGCACCCAGCGCCCCCAGGCGGCGTCCACGCGGCCCTCGATCAGCGCGGCGACGGCGAAGGCGAAGGTCACCGCGTAGCCGACATAGCCCATGTAGAGCAGCGGCGGATGCATCGCGAGCCCGATGTCCTGCAGGATCGGGTTCAGCCCCTGGCCATCGGGCGGCGGCGGCCACATCCGCTCGAAGGGGTTGGACGTCTTGATGATGAACAGCAGGAAGCCGACCGAGACGAGGCCGAGCACCCCGATCACCCGCGCCTTCAGCGCCGATGGCAGGTCGCGCCCGAAGGCCGCCACCGCCAGGCCGCACAGCGCCAGGATCAGCACCCACAGGATCAGCGATCCCTCGTGGTTCCCCCAGGTGCCGGTGATCTTGTAGAGCAGCGGCTTCGCCGAATGGCTGTTCTGCACGACGTTCAGCACCGTCGTGTCGTTGATGACGTAGACATACATCAGGCAGCCGAAGCTGGCCGCGATGGCCAGCGTCTGCCCGATGGCGAGCGGCGACGCGACCGCCATCATCCGCGCATTGCGCTGCTCCGCCCCGATCAGCGGCAGGAAGGCCTGCGCGAAGGCGAGCACCAGCGCGAGGGCGAGGGCGAAATGGCCGAGTTCGGCGATCAAGAGCCTGTTCTCCCCTGCGGCGCGCCCTGTGCCGGGCGGTCCGGATCGAGCCTGTTCCAGGTGGCCGGCGGCGGCGCCGCGCCTTCGGCCGGGTTCCAATGGCCGGCGCGCTTCAGCGCGTCCGCCACCTCGGGCGGCATGTAGGTCTCGTCGTGGCGCGCCAAGACCTCGCTCGCGCGGAAGATGCCGTCGGGGCCGAGCCGGCCCATCGTGACGACGCCCTGGCCTTCGCGGAACAGGTCGGGCAGCACGCCCTGGAAGGTGACGGGGATCACGTTCGCGCCGTCGGTCACGCGGAAGCGCACGGAGGGTCGCTGGCCGGCGATGGCGGGCTCGCGCTCCACGCTGCCGGCCTCCACCAGCCCGCCGAGGCGAAAGGCGCGGTCGGGCGACGGGCGCTCCGCCATGATGTCCGATGGCGAGCGGAAGAACACCAAGTTGTCCTGGAAGGCCGTCAGCGTCAGGGCGGTGGCGCTGCCGAGCCCGATCCCGCAGAGCAGCAGGATCCACATGCGCCGCTTCTTGCGGGAAGTCATGGTTGCGTGCCCTCAAGCGGCGGGCGCGCGCTCCGCGTGCTTGCCTTCCGCGCCGCAGGCATGGCGCGCCCGGCTCCGCCAGCGGTCGCGGCGCGGGGCCGCGTTGTGGTCCTGGGACGCGAGCCGGTCGTCGTGTGTGCGCTGGTCATGCCCTGTCCCCGCGCGGATCGAGCTGCCGCAGCCGCGCCGCGGCGGCCCGGTGGCGCAGCACCGCGCCCACGGCCAGCCCGCCGAAGACGAGCGCCGTGACGCCCCAGGACAGGATCACGTGCAGCCAGTGCGTCGTCATTGCGCTGCGTCAAGCCGGCGCGCCCGCGCCGTCTCCAGCGCGCGCACCCGGCGTTCCATCACCGCGGCGCGCGTGCGCGCCAGCACCACCACCGCGAACAGGAAGGAGAACCCCAGCGCGCAGGTCAGCAGCGGGTAGAGCATGTCCACATGCATCCCCGGGCTGTCGAGCCGCGTCACGCTCGCCGGCTGGTGCAGCGTGTTCCACCAATCGACCGAGAACTTCACGATCGGGATGTTCACGATCCCCACCAGCGCCAGGATCGCACCCGCCCGCGCGCCGCGTTCCGCGTCGTCGAAGGCGCGCACCAGCGCGGCATGGCCCATCCACAGGAAGAACAGCACCAGCACGCTGGTCAGCCGCGCATCCCACACCCACCAGGTGCCCCACATCGGCTTGCCCCACAGGCTGCCGGTGGCCAGGCA
>JAIYDD010000026.1 GCA_027487675.1 Acetobacteraceae bacterium
AGGCCCCAGCGCGCGATCATCAGCGACAGCACGACGCCGAATTCCATCAGCGCCACCACCGCCGTCAGGTAGCCCTCGCTCGGCGTGTTCATGGCGCGCGCGAAGGCGACCGCGGAGAAGAAGGTGACGGTGGAGACCGACCCGTAATGCGCCGCCACCGCCGCGGCGTTGGCGACATCGAACCGCCCCAGCCGGCGCAGCACCGCATAGGTCACCACCGGGATCGCCACCGTCAGCACGGCCGCGGCGGCGAACAGCGCCGAGACATCCGCCAGCCGCACCTTCGCCAGCTCCCGCCCCCCCGTCAGCCCGATCGAGAACAGCAGGTAGATCGAGAGCAGCTTCAGGACCGCCTCGGGCAGTTCGAGTTCCGAGCGGATGAAGCCCGCCACCGCGCCCAGCACGAAGGCGAGCACGATGGGCGAGAGGAGGTTGGTGACGAGAAGGTCGAAGCCCGGCATTCCGATGGTCCGCTTTCGCGCAGTATCGCGTCGATGCCGGATCGGCGGAAGCCGGGCGCTTGCGCGCGGCCTGCAGGCTACCCCGACCGCGCCCAGGGGTTGGCCGGGCCCGGCCGCCGGCCGCGCGCGGCTTCCAGCATCAGCAGCTCGCCCAGATTCTCCTGCGTCAGCAGCCCGACCAGACGGCCGGCGCCGTCCGCGACGCCGATCACGCCCTCCGATTGCTGCAGCGCCGCCAGCGCTTCCTCCAGCGGCGCGCGATTGTGCACGATCGGCACGTCGCGGCGCATCGCCTCCAGCACCGGGGCGTCGGGGCCATGCGCGGTCAGCGCGCGGATCATGCAGGACCTGGTCAGCACGCCGCGCAGCACGCCCGCGCCGTCCACCACGGGGAAGTCGGTCTGCGCGGTGCGGATCAGCTTCTCCGCCGCCTCCTCGATCCGGGCGGAGACGGGCAGGCTCTCGAAGCGGGTGATCATGGCGTCCGCCGCCAGCATCCCGCGCGAGACCTCCCGCATCCGCACCGCCTGGCTTTCCGCCGAGGCGCCGAGCCAGACGAACAGCGCCACGAAGACCAGCAGCGGCGCGCCGCCCAGCAGCCCGAACAGCCCGAAGCCGAAGGCGATGGCCTGGCCGATGCCGGCCGCGATCTCGGTGGCGCGCCGGCCGCCCAGGCGGATCGCCAGCAGCGCCCGCAGCACGCGCCCGCCATCCATCGGGAAGGCCGGCACCAGGTTGAAGGCCACCAGCGTGACGTTCACCCAGAACAGCCGCGCCGCCATGCCCTGGCCCGGATCGTCGAGCCCCGCTGCGGCTTCCAGCGGCGGCACGCCGCCCAGCGCCACCAGCAGCACCAGCGCGATCACCACGTTCACCGCCGGGCCGGCCAGCGCCACCACCAGCTCCTCGGACGGCTTTTCGGGGATGCGCTCCAGCCGCGCCACGCCGCCGATCGGCAGGAGGGTGATGTCGGGCGTGGCGATGCCGTAGCGGCGGGCGGCCAGCGCATGGCCGAATTCGTGCAGCAGCACGCAGCCGAACAGCAGGCAGATGAAGACGATGCCGGAGACCGCCTCCGCCATGCCGCCGCGCAGCCCATGCGCCACGCCGATCCAGGCGAGCAGCAGCAGGAAGGTCAGGTGCAGGCGGATCTCGGTGCCCGCGACGCGGCCGAGGGGGATGGACCAGCTCATGGGCGGCTCAGCGCGGCGCCGGCGGCGTTGGTTGCAGGCGGGCGATGTCGAAGCCCTGGGCGGCGGCGATGCCCACGGCCTGCGCATAGTCGCCAGGTGCCATCCATGGCGAGCGCGACAGGATCCACAGATAGTCGCGGCCGGGCGCGCCGACCACCGCCCAGCGATAGGCGGGGTCGAGCCCGATCACCCAGTAGTCGCCATAGAAGGGCCAGAAGAAGGTCACCCGCAGCCGGGCATTGCCGCTGCCCGCCACGGCATAGGCCGTGCCTTTCGCCACCGTCTCCCGGTTGCCGTCATTGGCGTCCAGGCACCGGTTCACCACCCCGACCTGGCCGTCATCCCGCAACGCATAGGTGGCGGTGGTGGCGATGCAGCGCCGGCCCCGGCCGTCCTGGAAGCTGTTCGGGAAGCGCGCGACCTCGTGCCACAGCCCGGCATAGCGGGCGAGGTCCACCGATTCGACGGTGGCGGGCGGCGGACGGGACGGGGTGGCGCAGCCGAACAGGACCAGGGCGGAGAGCATCGCGAGCCAGCGCGGCATCCGCGCCGGGCCGTAGCGGAACCGGCGAGGCTCCGCCTCGCGCTCCGGCAGGGGCGCCGCCCCTGCACCCCGCCGGGGGGCGTGGCGCCCCCCGGGCCCCGCCATGAGTCCGCCGATCACGAAACCTGCTCCGAAGAGCCCGGCACCAGGCCGACGGGCAACGCGGCCACATGGTCGAACACCTGGCCGGCCGTCGTGATCCAGACCTCGCCGCGGTGGGCGGCGATCTCGGCGAGCGCACGCCGCAGGTGCCGCAGGCGGTGCGGCTGGCCGACGATGTAGGGGTGCAAGGCGATCCCCATCACCTGCGGCAGGCCGTCGCGCCCGACTTGGCGCAGCCGCTCCTCGAAATCATCCACCACCATCCGGGCGAAGGCATCGCCGCCATCCTTCCGCGCCACCACGGCGGGGATGTCGTTGACCTCCTGCGGGTAGGGCACCGCCAGCAGCGGCCCCGACCGCGTGCACATCCACACCGGCGCATCGTCGGCGCACCAGTTCAGCGTGTAGCGATAGCCGGCCTCGACCAGCAGGTCGGGCGTCACCCGGCTCTCGGCGATCCAGGGCGAGAGCCAGCCGCGCGGCGGCTTCCCCTCATGGCGGGCGATCGCCTCGGTCGACTCGACGATCAGCGCCCGCTCCTCGGCCTCCGGCAGCACCGACTGGCGTTCGGAATTGGTGCGGCCATGGCCCGCCATCTCGTCCCCCCGCGCCCGGTGCGCCGCCACCAGCCCCGGCGCATAGTCGTAGAGGGCGCTGTTCAGCAGCACCGTGGCGGGCAGCGACAATTCATCAAGCATCTCGATCAGCCGCCAGGCGCCCACCCGGTTCCCGTAGTCGCGCCAGGCGAAGTTCAACACATCCGGCTGCGGCCCGCCGGGGGCGAGTTCCGCCCCCAGCCCCTCGCCGAAGGCGAAATGCTCCAGGTTGACGCCGAGATAGACCGCCAGCCGCGCCCCCCCGGGCCAGCTGTAGGGCGTGCGCCCGGACCAGCCCGAATAGTCGTAGCGCCCATGCGTCGGCAGCATCGTCCCGTCCCCCGTCGGCTCGTCCCGGCGCGCAGCCCCGGCAAGACCCGGTGACCGCGGCGCGCCGCTCGCCTATCGTCCGCCCCGACATGTCACGCAACGACAGCGAGGGGGAGGGGGCGGCGCGCGCGCTCCTCGGGCGGGAGGCAGCGGCGGCCAGGCGTCACCTGGCCCTGCCGCTCGCGCTCGGGCTTGCGCAGGTGGCGACCGGCATCGCCCAGGCGCTGCTGATCGCCTGGCTGATCGCCGCCCTGCTGGGCTTCGGGACCGCCGGCTGGGCGGAGCTGGCGGCCGCGGCGGCGCTCGCCCTGCTGCAGGCCGGGCTGGGCCAGGCGCAGGAAAGCGCGCTGATCGCCGCCGGCGAACAGGCCAAGGCCCGGCTGCGGGACGCCACCTTCGCCCGGCTGTTGGCGCAATCCGCCGGCGATGGCCGCCCGGTGGGCGAGCGCGCCGCCATGGTGGTCGACCGCATCGAGGCGCTGGAAGGCTACCTGACGCGCTGGATCCCCGCCGCCGCCCTGGCGCTGGCGGGCCCTGCGCTGGTGATCGCCGCGGCGTCGCTGGCCGATGGCCCTTCGGGCTTGATCCTGGCCGGCGCAGCGCTGCTGGTCCCGGTGGCGATGGCGCTGACCGGCATCGGCGCCGCCCAGGCCAGCCGCCGGCAGTTCGATGCGCTGGGGCGGCTGTCGGGCCGGTTCCTGGACCGCATGCGCGGCCTGCCCACCCTGGTGCTGTTCCGCCGCCAGGACGCCGAGGCAGAGAGCCTTCGCGCAGCCGCCGAGGAACTGCGCGGGCGCACCATGAAGGTGCTGCGGGTGGCCTTCCTGTCCTCCGCCTCCATGGAGCTGCTGGCCGCGGCCGCCATCGTCGCGCTCGCCTTCCGACACGGCGCCATCCTGGCCGGCGCGCATCCCGACCCGGCGGCGGCGATCTTCTGCCTGCTGCTGGTCCCCGCCCTCTTCGCGCCGCTGCGCAGCTTCTCCCAGGCCTATCACGAACGCCTGTCGGCGCGCGGCGCGGCGGCGGAGCTCGGCCCGCTGCTGGCGCCGGAGGCCGCCCCGCCGGGCCTGCGGCTGGAGGAGGTGCCGAAGCGCCTGGTCGTCACCTTCACCGATGTCCGGCTGACCTACGACCCGGCGCGCCCGCCGGCGCTGGATGGCCTGTCCTTCCGCGTCATGCCGGGGGAGACGCTGGTGCTGGTCGGGGCGTCCGGGGCGGGCAAGACCAGCGTGCTGCGCCTGCTGATGGGCTTCGCCCGTCCCGATGCCGGGCGGATCGCGCTGAACGGGCAGGATGCGACGCTGCTGGCGCCGCCCGAACTCCGCCGCCTCTCGGCCTATGTCGGCCAGCGCGCCCATCTGTTCCGCGCGACGCTGCGGGAGAACATCCGCCTCGCCCGCCCCGACGCGACCGATGCCGAGGTGGAGGCCGCCGCCGAGGCCGCGCGCGTGATGGACTTCGCGCGCGCCCTGCCGCAGGGCCTCGACACGCTGCTGGGCGAGGGCGGCTTCGGCCTGTCGGGCGGCCAGGCGCAGCGGGTCGCGATCGCGCGGGCCTTCCTGCGTGACGCGCCGCTGGTGCTGCTGGACGAGCCGACCGCGCATCTGGATCCGGGGACGGAGGCCGAGGTGCTGGACAGCCTGCGCCGGCTCTGCGCCGGCCGCACCGCGATCGTGGCGACGCATTCGCGTGCCGCGCAGCGCATGCTGGGCCGCGTGCTGGCGATCGAGGCCGGCCGCGCCGCCGGCGCCCGCATGGCCGGGGAATAGCGATGTCGTTGTCCGGTTCGGCGGCAATTGCCGGGTTCCATGTGTGGACGGCCCCCCGGATGCAAGATGCTTTGTTGAGAGCGTGCGTCCCGGTGCGACTGCGGTCATGTGTCCGGCCTGTTGATGCGGCACATGTCCGCTGGCCCAGA
>JAIYDD010000155.1 GCA_027487675.1 Acetobacteraceae bacterium
CAGCGGGTTGCCGGGGCGCGAGAAATCCACGTCCTCCGGCAGCACCACGGGCAGCTGGTCCTGCGGCACCGGCACCGCGCCGCAGCTGTCGCAATGGATCACCGGGATCGGGCAACCCCAGTAGCGCTGTCGGCTGATGCCCCAGTCGCGCAGGCGCCAGTTCACCACGCCCTGGCCCTGGCCGGCGGCTTCCAGCGCCTCGATCACGCGGCGCTTGGCGGCCGGCACCGCCAGCCCGTCCAGGAAGCCCGAATTGAAGATGGTGCCATCACCGGTATAGGCCGCGCCGTCGAGTGCGAAGCCTGCCGGGTCGGCGCCCGGCGGCAGCACCACCGGGGTGATCGGCAGGCCGAATTTCTGCGCGAATTCGAAGTCGCGCTCGTCATGGCCGGGGCAGCCAAAAATCGCGCCGGTGCCGTATTCCATCAGCACGAAGTTCGCGATCCAGACGGGGAAGCTGACGCCCGGCAGGAAGGGGTGGGCGACGCGGAAGCCGGTGTCGAAGCCGCGCTTCTCGGCCTGCTCGATCGCGGCCTCGCTGGTGCCCATGCGCCGGCATTCGGCGACGAACCCGGCCGCCGCCGGGTTGCGCGCCGCGGCGGCGGCGGCCAGCGGGTGCTCGGCGGCCACCGCCAGGAAGGACATGCCGAACAGCGTGTCGGGGCGGGTGGTGAAGACCTCCACCTCGTCCTGCGCCGGCGGCGCGCCGGCCTGATCCGGACCCCCGGACTGCAGCCTCGGGTCATCGGGACGGCCGGGGTCCACAAGCCGGAAGCGCACCCGCGCGCCCTCGCTGCGACCGATCCAGTTGGACTGCATCAGCTTCACGCGTTCCGGCCAGCGGTCGAGCGCGGCCAGCGCCTCCAGCAGGTCCGGGGCATATCTCGTGATCGCCAAAAACCACTGGCTGAGCTTCTTCTTCTCGACCAGCGCGCCGGACCGCCAGCCGCGGCCGTCGATCACCTGCTCGTTCGCCAGCACGGTGTTGTCCACCGGGTCCCAGTTGACCCAGCTTTCCTTGCGCTCCACCAGGCCGGCTGCCCAGAAATCCAGGAACAGCTTCTGCTGGCGGCCATAGTATTCGGCGTCGCAGGTGGCGAATTCGCGCGACCAGTCCAGCGACAGGCCCATGCGCTTCAGCTCGGCGCGCATGTTGGCGATGTTCGAATAGGTCCAGGCGCCGGGGTGGATGTTGCGCTCCCGCGCCGCGTTCTCGGCCGGCAGGCCGAAGGCGTCCCAGCCCATCGGATGCAGCACCAGGTGTCCGCGGGCGCGCTTGTAGCGCGCCACCACGTCGCCCAGCGTGTAGTTCCGCACATGCCCCATATGGATCTTGCCCGAGGGGTAGGGGAACATCTCCAGCACGTAGTACTTCCGGGCACCTTCGGGCGGCACGTCCGGCGCGGCGAAGCAGGCGCGGGCGTCCCATTCGGCCTGCCAGCGCGGCTCTGCGGCGGCGAAGTCGTAGCGGGCGGGGGCCTGCCCGGCTTGGGCCTGCGGGTTCGGGGCGGTGTCGTTCATGATGCTGCGCTGCGTAGGTCCATCGCGGCGTCACGCATAGAGCAGATCGCGCGCGCGCGGTATTCTCCGCGCGCGCGATTCGGCGCGGCTGGCAGCGCGACCCGGGGGCTGGCGGGGCGGGCGCGGGCATCGATCCACCCGACCGGGCGAACCTGGCGCCGGGCCGTCCGGCCCTGCGCGCCTCGGCCGGCGCCGGTCGATGGCGGTCGCGGCCCGGCGCGCCAGCGGCTCAGCGCGCGGCGGTGGTGGATTGCGACCGCAGGTCGCGCGCCCGGGCCAGCACCTGGTCTTCCAGCTCGGTCGCCGTGCTCTGCGCCACCGGCACGTCGAGCCAGGTGTTGCCGCGCAGCTCCTGCCGGAACAGCACCACCCGGATCCCGTCGGAACGCAGCTGGCGGCCGAGGATATAGGCGGTGGCGCGGAAGCGCTCGGTCGGCGTGCCGGGCGGCGAATACCAGTCGGTGATGACGACGCCGCCGAAGGGATCGGCCGAGGACAGCGGCATGAAGGACAGCGTGTCGAGCGTCGCGCGCCAGAGGAAGGCGTTCACCCCGATGCCGACGCCGCCCGTATCGGCCTGCCCGCCGGATTGCCGCGCCCGGTCGGTGCCGAGCAGCACGATGCCGTCCGAGCCGGTCAGCCGCCCGCGCACCTGCGCCCGGCGGCTGTCGTCGCGGTATTCGTCCTGCCCGGGCACCCGGACATTGTCGCCCAGCGAGCTGCAGCCGGCGCCGAGCGTGACGGCGAGCCCCAGCACCATGATCGTCCGCATCCGCGCCATGCCGGCCATCCCTGCCCCCAGCGCCCCTTGGCGGGGCTGCATCCGGCCCTTCTAGCGCCGGACCGGGGCGAAAAAAAGAGAAGGGCGGCGGGTTGCCCCGCCGCCCCCTGCTTCCCGAACCGGAGGACCGGATCAGAAGGCGATGCGCGTGCCGACGATGAAGATGTCGGCGTCGCGGTTACGCTGGCCATAGCCGTTGCCGGCCGGCGCCAGCGTCGTCGGGTTGGCCGCGCTCGTGTAGATGTTGCTGTCTTCCTGCTGCGAGTAGTTCGCAACGATGTCCCAGCCCGGCGCCAGGTTG
Organism: Acetobacteraceae bacterium; assembly: GCA_027487675.1. GTDB lineage: Bacteria > Pseudomonadota > Alphaproteobacteria > Acetobacterales > Acetobacteraceae > Falsiroseomonas. The sequence goes on from JAIYDD010000155.1 coordinate 2,604, forward strand.
TAGGCCACGCCGATGCCCCACACCTTCTGCTCGCGGTCCGGGTTCGCGCCGAACGCGTCGCGGCTCGCCTCGCCGTAGAAGGCGCCGAGCGACAGCGCGCCCATCGTGTAGGTCACGCCGACGGCCCAGTTGGACGAGTTGCCGAGGCCCTGCGCCAGCGCCGCACGGCCGACCGAGCCGCCGCTGTACTTGCCCCAGTTGTACTCGCCGCCGACCGTCAGGCCGAAGCCGGACAGCTGCAGGCCGAGGTGATAGGCGGTGACGTCCTGCAGCTGCGTGGCTGCCGAGGACACTTCCTGCGCATCGGCGCGCATCGCGCCGAAGCTCGCGGCCACGCCGATGTTGCTGAAGGTGCCGCGGTAGCGGATGGCG
>JAIYDD010000136.1 GCA_027487675.1 Acetobacteraceae bacterium
GCCCTACTTGACGATCTTGGCGACGACGCCGGCGCCGACGGTGCGGCCGCCTTCGCGGATCGCAAACCGCAGGCCCTCGTCCATGGCGATCGGCGCGATCAGCTCGACATCCATCGAGACGTTGTCGCCCGGCATCACCATCTCCGTCCCTTCCGGCAGCTTCACCACGCCGGTCACGTCCGTCGTCCGGAAGTAGAACTGCGGGCGGTAGTTCGTGAAGAACGGCGTGTGCCGGCCGCCCTCCTCCTTCGTCAGGATGTACGCCTCGCCCTTGAACTGCGTGTGCGGCGTGATCGAGCCCGGCGCCGCCAGCACCTGCCCGCGCTCCACATCCTCGCGCTTCGTGCCGCGCAGCAGCGCGCCGATGTTGTCCCCCGCCTGCCCGCTGTCCAGCAGCTTGCGGAACATCTCGACGCCCGTGACGATCGTCTTCACCGTGTCCTTCAGGCCGACGATCTCGACCTCGTCGCCCACCTTCACCAGGCCGCGCTCCACGCGCCCCGTCACCACGGTGCCGCGGCCCGAGATCGAGAACACGTCCTCCACCGGCATCAGGAACGGACGATCGAGCGCGCGCGCCGGCTGCGGGATGTAGGCATCCACCGCCGCCATCAGCTCCAGGATCGCCTTCTCGCCGATCTCCGGCGTCTTGTCCTCCAGCGCCGCCACCGCCGAGCCCTTGATGATCGGGATCTCGTCGCCCGGGAACTTGTAGGAGGAAAGCAGCTCGCGCACCTCCATCTCCACCAGCTCAACCAGGTCGGGGTCGGCCAGGTCCATCTTGTTCAGGAACACCACGAGCGCGGGGACGCCGACCTGGCGGGCCAGCAGGATGTGCTCGCGCGTCTGCGGCATCGGGCCGTCCGCGGCCGAGACCACCAGGATCGCGCCGTCCATCTGAGCGGCACCCGTGATCATGTTCTTCACGTAGTCGGCGTGGCCGGGGCAATCGACATGCGCGTAGTGCCGGTTCGTCGTCTCGTACTCGACATGCGCCGTCGAGATCGTGATGCCGCGCGCCTTCTCCTCCGGCGCCTTGTCGATCTGGTCATAGGCGGTGAAGGTCGCACCGCCCGTCTTCGCCAGCACCTTCGTGATCGCCGCCGTCAGCGACGTCTTCCCGTGGTCGACGTGACCGATCGTCCCGATGTTGCAGTGCGGCTTGTTCCGCTCGAATTTCGCCTTGGCCATGGTCGTGCTTCCCGATCGGCCCGTTCGTCAGAACGAGGATTGCGTTACCAGCGGTAGTGGCTGAAGGCCTTGTTCGCCTCCGCCATCCGGTGCGTGTCTTCGCGCTTCTTGACGGCGGTGCCGCGGTTGTTCGCGGCATCCAGCAGCTCCGCCGAGAGGCGTTCCTCCATCGTGTTCTCGCCGCGCTTGCGCGCGGATTCGATCAGCCAGCGGATCGCCAGCGCCTGGCGGCGCTCCGGGCGGACCTCGACGGGGACCTGGTAGGTGGCGCCGCCGACGCGGCGCGACCGCACCTCGATCGCCGGCTTCACATTCTCCATCGCCTCGTGGAACAGGCGCAGCGGGTCGCTGTTGGGCCCGCCCTTCCGCTTCAGCGTATCCATCGCCGCATAGACGATGGTCTCGGCGACGGACTTCTTCCCGTCATACATCAGCACGTTCATGAAGCGGCTGAGCACGATGTCCCCGAACTTCGGATCGGGCAGGACCTCGCGCTTCTCGGCGCTATGGCGGCGCGACATATCTCAGCTCCTCACTTCGGCCGCTTGGCGCCGTAGAGCGACCGGCGCTTGCGGCGCTTCGGCAGGCCCTGCGTGTCCAGCACGCCGCGCAGGATGTGGTAGCGCACGCCCGGAAGGTCCTTCACGCGGCCGCCGCGGATCAGCACCACGGAGTGTTCCTGCAGGTTGTGGCCTTCGCCCGGGATGTAGCTCACCACCTCGTACCCGTTCGTCAGGCGCACCTTCGCGACCTTCCGCAACGCCGAGTTCGGCTTCTTCGGCGTGGTCGTGTAGACGCGGGTGCAGACGCCGCGCTTCTGCGGGCAGCCCTGCAGCGCCGGAACCTTGTTCCGCTTCGGGTTCGGCTCCCGCCCCTGGGCGATGAGCTGGTTGATCGTCGGCATGACGCCCCTTCGTGCCCGTCCGTCCACCACGCCGCCAAGCAGATGCGCCCGCCGGAGGCGCTATGGCGCTCTCCCTGCGGGCTCCGTCCGACCAGCGGCCTCAGCCAACCCTGCGGGGTGGCGGCGCCGCCAGCGCTTCGCTGTGGACCAAATAACAGCCCAGCCTGACAGGCGCGCGGCGCCCGCATCGGCTGGGGCGGGCCGTATATCCGCGGCCCGGGGGGGAGTCAAGCGAACGGTTCCCCCGAAACGTAAAGGGCCGGCCCCTTGCAGGGCCGGCCCTTCATGCTGCGCTGCGACGCCGCTTACTCGGCGGCGCGCGCCGGCCCCGGCAGCGGCGCGGGCGCGGCCGGGATGGCGCGGCCGCGGTCGCGCTGCGCGGCGATGGCGCGCAGCCGGTTCATGACCGAACCCGTGCCCGCGGGGATCAGGCGGCCCACGATCACGTTCTCCTTCAGCCCCGCCAGGTTGTCGACCTTGCCGGCGGTCGCGGCCTCCGTCAGCACCCGCGTCGTCTCCTGGAAGGAGGCGGCGGAGATGAAGGAGGTGGTCTGCAGCGACGCCTTGGTGATGCCCTGCAGCACCGGCTCGGCCCGCGCGGGGCGTTCGCCGGCGGCGATGCGCTTCTCGTTCTCCACCTCGAACTCGATGCGCTCCACCTGCTCCCCGACCAGGAAGGTGGTGTCGCCGCCATCCAGGATCTCGACCTTCTGCAGCATCTGCCGGACGATGACCTCGATGTGCTTGTCGTTGATCTTCACGCCCTGCAGCCGGTAGACGTCCTGGATCTCGTTCACCAGGTAGTTCGCCAGCGCCTCCACGCCGAGCACGCGCAGGATGTCGTGCGGCACGCGGGGCCCGTCGACCAGCGGGTCGCCGGCCTTCACGTAGTCGCCTTCCTGCACCGAGACGTGCTTGCCCTTCGGCACCAGGTATTCGCGCGGCGCCGGCTGCTCGTCGCCGACCGCGTCGGGCACCACCAGGATGCGGCGCTTGGCCTTGTAGTCCTTGCCGAACTCCACGCGCCCGTCGACATCGGCGATGATCGCCGCGTCCTTCGGACGCCGCGCCTCGAACAGCTCCGCCACGCGCGGCAGGCCGCCCGTGATGTCGCGCGTCTTCGACGATTCGCGCGGCATGCGCGCGATGACGTCACCCGCAAAAACCTCGCGCCCGTTCTCGCTCGACAGCAGCGATCCGGGGGGCAGGAAGGTGATCGCCTCCGACCCGTTGTCGCGCTTCACCACGTTGCCGCGCTCGTCGCGCAGGATCAGGCGCGGGCGCAGGTCGGCGCCGCGGCCGGCCGACTTGTACTCGACCACCTCCTTGAAGGAGAGGCCGGTGACTTCGTCCGTCCGCTCCATCAGGGTGATGTTCTCGATCAGGTCGGCATATTCCACCTTGCCGTTCTTCTCGGTGATGATCGGCAGGGTGAAGGGGTCCCACTCGGCCAGCTTCTGGCCGCGGGTGACGGCGCTGCCATCCTCGACCAGCAGCTTGGCGCCATAGGGCACGCGGAAGCGGCCGCGCTCGCGCCCGTTGGCGTCGTGGATCACCGCCTCGCAGTTCCGGCTCATCACGATCGGCGCGCCGGAGCTGTTGGTGACAACGGTGCGGTTGACGAACTTCACCGTGCCGTCGGTGATCGATTCGATCGCCGACTGCTCCGCGCCGCGCTGCGCCGCGCCGCCGATGTGGAAGGTGCGCATCGTCAGCTGCGTGCCCGGCTCGCCGATCGACTGCGCGGCGATGACGCCCACCGCCTCGCCGACGTTGACCGGCGTGCCGCGCGCGAGATCCCGGCCGTAGCAATGGCCGCAGACACCGACACGCGAATCGCAGGTGAGCACGGAGCGGATCTTCACCGCCTCCACGCCCGCCTTCTCGACCAGCTCCGCCTCGACCTCGCCGATCAGGCTGTTGCGCGGCACCAGCACCTCGTTGGTGGCCGGGTCCAGCACGTCCTCCTGGCTGGTGCGGCCGAGGATGCGCTCGGACAGCGAGGACACCACCTCGCCGCCATCCATCACCGCGCGCACGGTGATGCCGCGCTCGGTGCCGCAATCATCCTCGACGATGATGCAGTCCTGCGCGACGTCCACCAGGCGGCGCGTCAGGTAGCCGCTGTTCGCCGTCTTCAGCGCCGTGTCGGCCAGGCCCTTGCGGGCGCCGTGGGTGGAGTTGAAGTACTCCAGCACGGTCAGGCCTTCCTTGAAGCAGTTGATGATCGGCTGCTCGATGATCTCGCCCGAGGGCTTGGCCATCAGCCCGCGCATGCCGGCCAGCTGGCGCATCTGCGCGGGCGAGCCGCGGGCGCCGGAATGCGACATCATCCAGATGCTGTTGATCGGCTTGCCGACCTCCTGCTTCTGGATCTCCTTCATCATGGCCTGCGCCACTTCCTCGGTGCAGCGCGACCAGGCGTCGACCACCTTGTTGTAGCGCTCGCCCGCGGTGATCAGGCCGTCGAGGTACTGCTGCTCGAACTCCTTGACCTGGTCCTTCGTCTTGCCGATCAGCTCATACTTGCTGTCCGGCATGACCATGTCGTCCTTGCCGAAGGAGATGCCGGCCCGCGCGGCGTTGCGGAAGCCGAGACCCATCAGGCGGTCGGCGAAGATCACGCTCTCCTTCTGGCCGCAATGGCGGTAGACGGCGTCGATCACGTCGGAGATGGTCTTCTTCACCAGCTGGCGGTTCACCAGGCTGTAGGGCGTGCTGGGGTGCTTCGGCAGCAGCGCGCCCATCATCAGCCGGCCCGGCGTGGTCAGCACGGTGGCCATGGCCTTGTCGCCCGGCTGCTTCGGCGCCGGCACGCGGGCATGGATCGCGGAATGCACCGTGATCACGCCGGTCGCCAGCGCCTGCTCCACCTCGCCCATGCCCTGGTAGATCTTGGGGCGGAAGGTCAGCGCCTCGCGCTCAGCTTCCGTCAGGCCCTGACCCTTCTTGGCATCCGCCGCGGCGACCAGGCGCCTGACCTCATCGACGCGCTGCGCGGCGAGGCGGAATTCCGGCGTCTCCATGCTGAGGTAGTAGATGCCGAGCACGATGTCCTGGCTCGGCACGATGATCGGCTTGCCGTTCGCCGGGCTGAGGATGTTGTTGGTCGACATCATCAGCACGCGCGCTTCCAGCTGCGCTTCCAGCGAGAGCGGCACGTGCACGGCCATCTGGTCGCCGTCGAAGTCGGCGTTGAAGGCGGTGCAGACCAGCGGGTGCAGCTGGATCGCCTTGCCCTCGACCAGCGTCGGCTCGAAGGCCTGGATGCCGAGGCGGTGCAGCGTGGGCGCGCGGTTCAGCAGGACGGGGTGCTCGCGGATCACCTCCTCGAGGATGTCCCACACCTCCGGCCGCTCCTTCTCCACCATCCGCTTCGCGGCCTTAATGGTGGTGGCGTGGCCGTACTTCTCGAGCTTCGAGTAGATGAAGGGCTTGAACAGCTCCAGCGCCATCTTCTTCGGCAGGCCGCACTGATGGAGCTTGAGTTCCGGCCCGACGACGATCACCGACCGGCCCGAATAGTCCACGCGCTTGCCGAGCAGGTTCTGCCGGAAGCGGCCCTGCTTGCCCTTCAGCATGTCGGACAGCGACTTCAGCGGGCGCTTGTTGGCGCCCGTGATGGCCCGCCCGCGGCGGCCGTTGTCGAACAGCGCGTCGACGGCCTCCTGCAGCATGCGCTTCTCGTTGCGCACGATGATGTCGGGCGCGCGCAGCTCTATCAGCCGCTTCAGGCGGTTGTTGCGGTTGATGACGCGGCGGTAGAGGTCGTTCAGGTCGGAGGTCGCGAAGCGCCCGCCATCCAGCGGCACCAGCGGGCGGAGTTCCGGTGGGATCACCGGGATGACCTCCAGCACCATCCACTGCGGCTGCGCGCCCGATTCGCCAAAACTCTCCAGCAGCTTGAGCCGCTTGACGAGCTTCTTGCGCTTCGCCTCGGAGGTGGTCTCCTTCAGCTCCACGCGCAGCTTGGTGGCTTCCTTGTCGAGGTCGATGCCGCCCAGCATCTCCTTCAGCGCCTCGGCGCCGATTCCCGCGCGGAAGGCCTCGTCGCCGAACTCGTCCTGCTTCGACTGCAGCTGGTCCTCGGTGAGCAGCTGGTGCAGCTTCAGGTCCGTCAGGCCCGGCTCCAGCACCACATAGCTTTCGAAGTAGAGGACCTTCTCCAGCTCCTTCAGGCTCATGTCGAGCAGCAGGCCGACGCGGCTCGGCAGCGACTTCATGAACCAGATATGCGCGACGGGCGAGGCGAGCTCGATATGGCCCATGCGCTCACGGCGCACCTTGGCCAGCGTCACCTCCACGCCGCACTTCTCGCAGATGATGCCGCGGAACTTCATCCGCTTGTACTTGCCGCAGAGGCACTCGTAGTCCTTGATCGGGCCGAAGATGCGGGCGCAGAACAGCCCGTCCCGCTCCGGCTTGAAGGTGCGGTAGTTGATCGTCTCCGGCTTCTTGATCTCGCCATAGGACCAGGAGCGGATCTGCTCCGGCGAGGCGATCGAGATGCGGATCTGGTCGAAGGTCATCGCCTGGCCGGTCTGGCCGAGGATCTTCATCAGCTCGTTCATGCCGTCGTCTCCGTCCGGCAGGCTGGCACCCGGCAGAGGCCAGCCGCGAAAAGGGGGATCCGCGCCGCCACCGGGCAGCGCGGGAAGCAGCGAGGCGCCATCAGGTCGGGCGCGTCTCGAGATCCACGTTAAGGCCGAGCGACTTCAGCTCCTTCACCAGCACGTTGAAGGATTCCGGCACGCCCGCCTCGAAATTGTCCTGGTCGCGCACGATCGCCTCGTAGACCTTGGTGCGGCCCGAGACGTCGTCCGACTTCACCGTCAGCATCTCCTGCAGCGTGTAGGCGGCGCCATAGGCTTCCAGCGCCCACACCTCCATCTCGCCGAAGCGCTGGCCGCCGAACTGCGCCTTGCCGCCCAGCGGCTGCTGGGTGACGAGGCTGTAGGGCCCGATCGAGCGCGCGTGGATCTTGTCGTCCACCAGGTGGTGCAGCTTCAGCATGTAGATGTAGCCGACGGTCACCTTGCGCTCGAACTTCTCGCCGGTGCGGCCGTCATGCAGCCAGACCTGGCCCGACTTCTCGCGGCCCGCCTTCTCCAGCATGCCCTCGATGTCGGCCATGCGCGCGCCGTCGAAGACCGGCGTCGCGATCGGCACGCCCTTGCGCAGATGCTCGCAGAACTCGATCAGCTGGTCGTCGTCCAGCGGCTCCACCTCGCGCTGCAGCGTCTCCTCGTCATAGGCCAGCCGCAGCTTCGCCATGACTTCCTCGCGCATCGCGCCGCCGCGGCGATACTCCTCGATCAGCTCGCCGACCTGCTTGCCGAGATTGGCGCAGGCCCAGCCCAGATGCGTCTCCAGGATCTGGCCCACATTCATGCGCGACGGCACGCCGAGCGGGTTCAGCACCAGGTCCACGCTCGTCCCGTCCTCGAGGAACGGCATGTCCTCGATCGGCACGACGCGGGAGACGACGCCCTTGTTGCCGTGGCGGCCGGCCATCTTGTCGCCCGGCTGCAGCTTCCGCTTCACGGCGACGAAGACCTTGACCATCTTCATCACGCCGGGCGGCAGCTCGTCGCCGCGCTGCAGCTTCTCGACCTTGCTCTCGAAGCGCTTCTGCAGGCGCTCGACGGCAGCGTCGAATTCGCGCTTCAGCGCCTCGATCTCCGCCATCGCGGCATCGTCCTGCACGGGGATCTGGCGCCAGGTCGCCTTGGCGAACTGGTCCAGCACCTCGTCGGTGATCTCCGTGCCGGCCTTCACGCCCTTGAAGCCGCCGGCCGCCTTGCGGTTCAGCATCCGCTCGCGGAGACGGCTGTAGAAGGACCGCTCCTGGATCGCCTTCTCGTCGTCGCGGTCCTTGGCGAGGCGCTCGATCTCCGCGCGCTCGATCGCCATGGCGCGCTCGTCCTTGTCGACGCCGCGGCGGCTGAAGACGCGCACATCGACGATGGTGCCCGCCACACCCGGCGGCAGGCGCAGCGAGGTGTCGCGGACGTCGGACGCCTTCTCGCCGAAGATCGCGCGGAGCAGCTTCTCCTCCGGCGTCATCGGCGATTCACCCTTCGGCGTCACCTTGCCAACCAGGATGTCGCCCGGCTGCACCTCGGCGCCGATGTAGACGATGCCCGCTTCGTCGAGGTTGCGCAGCGCTTCCTCGCCGACATTCGGGATGTCGCGGGTGATCTCCTCCTGGCCCAGCTTGGTGTCGCGGGCCATGACCTCGAACTCCTCGATGTGGATCGAGGTGAAGACGTCGTCGCGCGCGATGCGCTCGCTGATCAGGATGCTGTCTTCGAAGTTGTAGCCGTTCCACGGCATGAAGGCGCAGAGCGCGTTGCGGCCGAGTGCCAGCTCGCCCAGCTCCGTGCTCGGCCCGTCGGCGATGATGTCGCCGGCGCGCACGCGGTCGCCCACCTTCACCAGCGGGCGCTGGTTGATGCAGGTGGACTGGTTGGAGCGCTGGAACTTGCGCAGCCGGTAGATGTCGACGCCGCGCGTCGTGCCGTCATCGCCGGTGGCGCGCACCACGATGCGCGCGCCGTCGATGCTGTCCACCACGCCGTCGCGCTTCGCCACGATGGTCGCACCCGAATCGCGCGCCACCGCGGCTTCCATGCCCGTGCCGACCAGCGGCGCATCGGCGCGGATCAGCGGCACCGCCTGGCGCTGCATGTTGGAGCCCATCAGCGCGCGGTTGGCGTCGTCGTTCTCCAGGAACGGGATCAGCGCCGCGGCCACCGAGACCAGCTGCTTCGGCGAGACGTCGATCGCGGTGACTTCCTCCGGCTTCACCAGCCGGAAGTCGCCGCCCGAGCGCACCGAGACCAGCTCCGACTTGAAGCGGCCATCGGCGTCGATCTCGGCATCGGCCTGGGCGACGACCAGCCGGTCCTCCTCCATCGCGGAGAGGTAGCGCGGCGCGCCGACCACCTGGCCTTCCTTCACCAGGCGGTACGGCGTCTCGATGAAGCCGTACTTGTTCACCTTGGCGAAGGTCGCGAGGCTGTTGATCAGGCCGATATTCGGGCCTTCCGGCGTCTCGATCGGGCAGATGCGGCCGTAATGCGTCGGGTGGACGTCGCGCACCTCGAAGCCGGCGCGTTCCCGCGTCAGGCCGCCCGGGCCGAGCGCCGAGAGGCGCCGCTTGTGCGTCACCTCGGACAGCGGGTTGGTCTGGTCCATGAACTGGCTGAGCTGCGAGGAGCCGAAGAATTCCCGCACGGCGGCCGCCGCCGGCTTCGCGTTGATCAGGTCGTGCGGCATGACGGTGTCGATATCGACCGAGCCCATCCGCTCCTTGATCGCGCGCTCCATGCGCAGCAGCCCGACGCGGTACTGGTTCTCCATCAGCTCGCCGACCGACCGCACGCGGCGATTGCCGAGGTTGTCGATGTCGTCGATCTGGCCGCGGCCATCCTTCAGGTCCAGCAGCACGCGCAGCGTCGCCAGGATGTCCTGCTTGCGCAGCGTGCGCTGGTGGTCCGGCACCTCCTCGATGCTGAAGCCGAGGCGCATGTTCATCTTCACCCGGCCGACGGCCGAGAGGTCATAGCGCTCGCCGTCGAAGAACAGGCCGCGGAACAGCGTCTCCGCCGTCTCGGCGGTCGGCGGCTCGCCCGGGCGCATCACCCGGTAGATGTCCATCAGCGCCTCGTCGCGCGAGCCGTTCTTGTCCACGGCCAGCGTGTTGCGCATCCAAGGGCCGGTGCCCTGGTCGATGGCGAGCGTCGGCAGGCGGTCGAGCCCGGCTTCCTCGATCGCGGTCAGCTTCGGATCGGTGAGTTCCTCGCCGGCCTCGGCCCAGATCTCGCCGGTCTGCATATTGACCATGTCCTCGGCCACGTAGCGGCCGATCAGGTCGGCGCGGCCGACCAGCACCTCGGTGGTGCCGGCTTCCGCGATCTTGCGCGCGATGCGCGGCGTCAGCTTCGCGTCCTTCTCCGCCACCACCTGGCCGGTCTTGGCGTCGACCAGCGGCTCCGCCAGCTTCACGCCGCGGAAGGCCTCGGGGTCGAAGGGACGCGACCAGCCCTTGGGGCCGCGGCTGAAGACGATCTGGCCGTAGAAGGCGTTCAGGATCTCCTCGGCATCCATGCCGCGGATCTCATGCGTCTCCAGGTTCGGCAGGCCTTCCTTGGCGCGGCGGCGACGCTCGGCCTCGGTGTGCGTGCTGTCGAGCGCATAGAGCAGCGTCGTCGCCGGCAGCTTGCGCTTGCGGTCGATGCGGACATAGGCGATGTCTTTGGCGTCGAACTCGAAGTCCAGCCACGACCCGCGATAGGGGATGATCCGCGCGGCGAACAGGTACTTGCCGCTGCTGTGGGTCTTGCCCTTGTCGTGGTCGAAGAACACGCCCGGGCTGCGGTGCATCTGGCTGACGATGACGCGCTCGGTGCCGTTGATGATGAAGGTGCCGTTGTCCGTCATGAGCGGCATGTCGCCCATGTAGACGTCCTGCTCCTTGATGTCGCGGACGGACCGCGCGCCGGTGTCCTCGTCAACGTCCCAGACGATCAGGCGCAGCCGCACCTTCAGCGGCGCCGCGAAGGTCAGGCCGCGCTGGATGCATTCCTCGACGTCGTATTTCGGCTCTTCCAGCTCGTACTGCACGAATTCCAGCCGGCCGCGGCCGCCGAAATCGTCGATCGGGAAGACCGACTTGAACACCTCCTGAAGTCCCGAATGCGTCCGCGCGTCGGGGTCCACGCCCATCTGCAGGAAGGCCTCGTAGGAGGCGCGCTGCACGTCGATGAGGTTGGGCATCGGCGCCACCTCGGGCAGCCGCCCGAAGGACCTGCGGATCCGCTTGCGGCCGGTGAAGGACTTCGTGATAGCGTTCATGCCTGTCCCGTTCCCCTTGCCGGC
>JAIYDD010000139.1 GCA_027487675.1 Acetobacteraceae bacterium
CGCGCCCGTCAGGACGCGCGGATGCCGCGCTCGGTCCAGGGGGCGGGGTTCGCGGGGTCGAAGGTGCGGCCCATCACCTGGAAGGACTGCACCGTCGCGTTCGGCACCGGCTGGCCGAGTTCGCGCATCGCGCGCGCGGCATCGGTGGCCAGGAACACCTGCTCCGCGACCTGGCGGTAATCCACGTCGCGCTGCAGCTGACCCCAGCGGCGCATCTGCGTCATGATCCACATCGCCATGGAATGCCACGGGAAGGGATCGAAGCCGATGCGGTCGGGCACGCGCTGCACGCGGCCCAGGCCATCGGCGAAGGTGCCGGTCAGCACCTGCTCCACCACCGTCTGCGGCTGGTTCAGGTAGTTCTGCCCGCTGATCGCGGCCGCCACCTCGCGCCGGTTCGCGGCGTTGTGGGAATAGGCGGTCGCCTCGACGATCGCGCGCAGCAGCGCGTGGAAGGTGTTCGGCGTGTCGGTGACCATGCTGCGCGGCACGGCGAAGGCGCAGCACGGGTGCCCGTCCCACAGTTCCTTGGTGAGGATGTGGATGAAGCCGACGCCGTCGAAGACGGCGCGCTGGTTGAAGGGATCGGGGCCGAGGAAGCCGTCGATGTTGTCGGCGCGCAGATTGGCGACCATCTCGGGCGGGGGCACGGCGCGGATCTGGATGTCGCGGTCGGGATCGAGCCCGTGTTCCGCCACGTAGTGCCGCAGCAGGTAGTTGTGGATCGAGAAGTCGAAGGGCACGGCGAAGCGGAAGCCGCGCCAGGTCCGCGGGTCGCGCCGGTCGCGGTGCTTGTTGGCCAGCGTGATGGCCTGGCCGTTGATGTTCTCGATCGCCGCCACCGCGAAGGGGATCGGCTGCGCCACGCCGACGCCGAGCGACATCGCCACCGGCATGGGCGCCAGCATGTGCGCCGCGTCGTATTCGCGGGCGATGGAACGGTCGCGGATCACCGCCCAGCCGGCGGTGCGGATGACTTCGACGTTCAGCCCGTGGCGGCGGTAGAAGCCCATCGGGTCCGCCATGATGATCGGCGTCGCGCAGGTGATCGGGATGAAGCCGATCTTCAGGTCGCGCTTCTCGATCGCGCCGCCGGCGGGCGCCTGGGCCAGCGCCTCGCGCGCGGCGGCCAGCGGGAAGAAGGCGTTGATGGCGGCGAACAGCGTGCCGGCGCCGACGGCGCGCAGCATCCCCCGCCGCGTCGCGTCATCGGGGTAGAGGGCGCGCAGCACCGCCTGTTCCGCGACCTCGCCATAGGCGCCGGTGCCGTCGGCCTCGGCGGCGTTGGGCAGGCTTTCGCAGGCGAAGCCGGCGTCATGCGCGCGCCCGCAGCCGCAGGCGCCGAGGCGCGTGGCCGGGTCGAAGGGATCAGCGAAGCGGCGGGCCATGATGTCCTGCGGTCCTCCCGGCGGGCCCGGCCTGGATGGGTCGGGCGGCGTCCGGCAACAGCAAGGCCCGTGCCGCGCGGCAGCGAAGCACGAGCCGCAAGGCACGAAGGCCATCACGCGGGAGGAACGGCGGGCCGCATGCACAAGAAATAGCCATCTGCCGCGCCGAAAGGCCATCGTGCATGCCGCCCGTCGCCGGCAGCCCGCCGTGCCGCTACCGTCTCAGCCAGCGCAGGATGTCGACCAGCGTCACCAGCGCCGAGGCCAGGTAGGTCAGCGCCGCTGCGCGCAGCACGCGCCGCGCCGCCGGCAGGTCGGCGGGCGCCAGGTAGCCGCCCCGTTCCAGCACCGGCAGCGCCTTGCCGAAGCTGGCGTCCAGCTCCACCGGCAGCGTCGTCGCATGCACCAGCACCCGCCCGCCGAGCAGCACCAGCACCAGGCCGACCTGCACCGCGACCAGCGCCGGCGCGTGCACCGCCGCGAAGACCAGCGGGATCGAGACCAGCACCACCTGCGCCGCCGTGTGCAGCGGCCCGATCAACCGCACCAGCTGCATGCGGCGGCGGAAATCCGGCTCGTCGCGCGCATGCTGCACGGCATGCGCCACCTCATGCGCCGCGACGGCCACCGCGGCTATGGACCGGCCGTCCAGGTGCTCGGGCAGCAGCCGCACCACCCGCGCCTCCGGGTCGTAATGGTCGCCGGCATCGGTGCGCTCCACCGCCACGGCCTGCAGCCCTGCCGCGTCAAGAAGGTGGCGCGCCAGCTCGCCGCCGGTCCCCGGCAGGTCCGGCCGGTCCTGGCCCGCCTGCCGCAGCACGTGGCGCACCCAGAGCTGCGGCCCGACCAGCAGCGCCAGCAGGCCGAGCAGCAGGACGATGCCGATCACCACCATGGCGCGTCACACCACCGGGCTGCGCCCGCCATCGACATTGATCGCCGTGCCCGTGACATAGCCCGCGGCGTCCGAGGCCAGCATGGTCGCCATCGCCGCGAATTCCTCCGCCCGCCCGATGCGCCCCAGCGGCACGCCCCGGCCCTGCTCCGCCTTCCACTCCTCCCAGGAGATGCCGCGCGGGTCGGTCGCGTGGCGCTGCACCCATTGGTCGCTCTCGATGATGCCGACCAGCAGGGCGTTCACCAGGATGCCGTGCGGCGCGCCCTCGTTCGCCAGCACCTTGGTCAGCGCCATCCCCGCGGCGCGGGAGACGGCGGTCGGCGCGCCGCCGCCCGGCGGGGCCTTGGCGGCGGTGGCCAGCACGTTGATCACCCGGCCCCAGCGGCGCGCCTGCATCCCCGGCCAGACCGCGCGGGTCAGCCGGATGGCGGCGAAGAGCTTGAGGTCGAGGTCGGCGTGCCACAGGGCGTCGTCCACCTCCATGAAAGGCCCGCGCTGGCTGGTGCCGGCGTTGTTGACCAGGATATCGATGGGGCCGAGCCCGGCCTCGGCCGCGGCGGCGGCCCGGGCGCAGCCCTCGGCAGTGGCGACATCCGCCGCGATCGCGGCCACGCGCGCACCCTGGAAACGCGCGGCAAGCCCCGCGCGCGCTTCCTCCAGCGCCGCCGCGCCGCGGGCCACCAGCGCGACCGCGGCGCCCGCTTCCACGAAGTGCCCGGCGATGGCAAGGCCCAGGCCCTTCGACCCCCCGGTCACCAGCGCCGTGCGGCCATCAAGACGGATCTGCATGGAAGGCTACCCCCGCGCGTGACCCCGCCAGCATAGCGCCGGGTCCGGAAGACCGCGATCTTGGGGACGGGGCGGGTGGGGCGACCAACGGGACTCGAACCCGTGACATCCAAGACCACAACCTGGCGCTCTACCAGCTGAGCTATGGCCGCCGCACTGCCGTGACGCCGGGCCCCGGCCCGGCGGCGCGGAGATAGGGCCGGCGGGGCGGTGGCGTCAACGGCTCCGCCGCGCGCCTGGACCACGACCGGCGCTGGCCGGAGCGCTGGTCGTGGCCTGGCCTTCCGGGCCGACGCATGGGTGGCGGCCCACGGCGTTCCGCGCTTCGCCGATCGGGCCCTATCCAGCCGCGGCGCGCGGGGCGCCGGCGCGGCGCGCCTCGATCCAGCGCGCCATCCGCTCCAGCGCCGCGTCGATCACCGCATCGCCCTTGCAGAAGGCGAAGCGCGCGTAGTGGCTCGGCGGGTTTGGGCCGGCATAGAAGGCGGTGACCGGTATGGCGGTGACCTTCGCTTCCGTCGTCAGCGCGCGGCAGAAGGCGACATCGTCGCCGGTGAAGCCCAAGGGGCGGAAATCCGTGGTGATGAAGTAGCTGCCCTGCGTCGGCAGCACGCCGAAGCCGAGCTTCGCAAGCCCTTCGCCCAGCCGGTCGCGCCTGGCCTGCAAAGACGCGGACAGCCCCGCGAAATAGGCATCGTCCTTCGCGAGCCCGATGGCGACGCCGCGCTGCAGGTTGGGCGGCGTGGTGAAGGTCAGGTTCTGGTGCGCCTTGGCGACGTTGGGCGCCAGGCTGCGGTCGCAGGTGACGTAGCCGATCTTCCAGCCCGTCAGGCTGAAGGTCTTGCCCGCGCTGCCCACGCGCATGCAGCGTTCCCGCATGCCCGGCAGGGTCATCAGCGGGATGTGCCGCCAGCCGTCGAAGGTCAGGTGCTCGTAGACCTCGTCGCAGATCGCATAGGCGTCGTGCTTCTGCAGCAGCTCCGCGACGAAGGCGAGCTCGGCCGCGGTGAACACCTTGCCGGTCGGGTTCATCGGCGTGTTGAGCAGAATCGCCTTGGTCCGCGGCCCGAAGGCGGCGGCGAGTTCGGCGCGCGGCAGTTCCCATTTCGGCGGCGTCAGGCGGACCAGCCTGGGGATGGCGCCGAGCAGCTTCACCACCGGCAGGTAGGTGTCGTAGAGCGGCTCGATCAGCACGCATTCGTCGCCCGGGTTCAGCACCGCCATCAGGCAGGCGGTGATCGCCTCCGTGGCGCCGGAGGTGACGACAACCTCCGTCCTCGGGTCGGCCTCGATCCCGTAGAAGCGGCGGTTCGCGCTCGCGACGGCCTCGCGCAGCTCGGGCACGCCGGTCAGCGGCGGGTACTGGTTGCGGCCGTCGAGCAGCGCGGCGGCGGCGGCGTGGATGACGTCGGCCGGGCCGTCATAGTCGGGGAAGCCCTGGCCGAGGTTGATCGCGCCATGTTCCAGCGCGAGCGCCGACATCACGGTGAAGATGGTCGTGCCGGTGGCGGAGAGCAGGTCGTTCTGGGGCTTCACGTCTTCGGTCCGCGCTGGGCTGGTCGGGTCGGTGCGAAGGGGGCTTGTCGCGCGGCGGGGCCGGCTTCGCAAGGATGCCGGCGCGGCGCCGGTTGCGCAACCGAAGCGGGCAAGCCCTCGCCCACTGCGGAGGCACGTCGCCCATTCGTGCGGCAGGTTTTGTCGCCGGATCGTGAGAATCCCCGCCGCCCGGCGTTGCCGAGCCTGCGCGCCCCGGGCACAAGGGCACCGCCGGGCGCGTCAACAGGCCCGGCGCGTGACGGCGGGTGCCAGGCGGCGGGCCTCTGGCCAGCGTCTTGCCGCCGCGACCGGCCGAGGGCCGGCGCGACGCCGGACGGTGGGGAGGAGGAGACGCAGGCGGACGCCACGGCCGCGTGCGGAGCGACGGAGCCGATGAAAAAGATCGAGGCCATCATCAAGCCCTTCAAGCTCGACGAGGTGAAGGACGCCCTGCACGAGATCGGCCTGCAGGGCCTCACCGTCGTCGAGGCGAAGGGCTTCGGCCGGCAGAAGGGCCACACCGAGCTCTACCGGGGCGCGGAATACGTGGTCGACTTCCTGCCGAAGGTGAAGATCGAGGTGGTCTGCCCGGACGATTTGGCGGAGCGCGCGATCGAGGCGATCACCGCGGCCGCGCGGACGGGCCGCATCGGCGACGGCAAGATCTTCGTCAGCGACGTCGCCGAGGTGGTGCGCATCCGCACCGGCGAACGCGGCGACGACGCCGTCTGAGAAATTCCGCCCGGGCGCCCAGGACGCGGCGCGCGGGCTGAGCGGCCGGCGCGGCGGATGCCGCTTCCGGCCGGCCGGATCGCCGGCAGGCCCCGGGGGGCTGCGGCGGCACCGGGCGCGGCGCGGGGACCGGCCCCGCGGCGCGGCAGTTGGACCGGACGAAACAGGGGAACAGGACCGCACACGATGGCGAAGAAGCCGGCAGCAGGGGGCGCGAACGGCGCCGTCTCCAAGGTCATGGAGATGATCAAGGAGCACAGCGTCGAATACGTGGACTTCCGCTTCACCGACCCGCGCGGCAAGTGGCAGCACACCGCGCAGCACGTCTCCACGATCGAGCCCGAGGTCTTCGAGGAAGGCATCATGTTCGACGGCTCCTCGATCGCCGGCTGGAAGGCGATCAACGAGTCCGACATGATCCTGATGCCGGACCCCGAGACGGCCTGCATGGATCCCTTCGCGGCCAAGCCGTCGCTGATCCTGTTCTGCGACATCATCGAGCCCTCGACCGGCCAGATGTACTCGCGCGACCCGCGCAGCACCGCCAAGCGCGCCGAGGCCTACCTGAAGTCGACCGGCATCGGCGACACCGCCTTCTTCGGCCCGGAAGCCGAATTCTTCGTGTTCGACAGCGTGAAGTTCGGCGTCGGCGGCAACTACGGCATGTACCAACTGGACAGCGTCGAGGGCCCGGGCGCAAGCCTGAAGGACTACCCCGAGGGCAACATGGGCCACCGCCCGGTCGTCAAGGGCGGCTACTTCCCGGTCCCGCCGGTCGACAGCGAGAGCGACCTGCGCGCCGAGATGCTGTCCACCATGATCGAGATGGGCGTGCCCGGCGAGAAGCACCACCACGAGGTGGCGCAGTCCCAGCATGAGCTCGGCACGAAGTTCGGCACCCTGGTCAAGCAGGCCGACTTCATGCAGATCTACAAGTACGTCATCCACAACGTCGCCCACAGCTACGGCAAGACCGCGACCTTCATGCCGAAGCCGATCTACGGCGACAACGGCAGCGGCATGCACGTGCACCAGTCGATCTGGAAGGGTGGCAAGCCGGTCTTCGCGGGCAACGGCTATGCCGACCTGTCCGAGACGGCGCTCTACTACATCGGCGGCATCATCAAGCACGCCAAGGCGCTGAACGCCTTCACCAACCCGCTGACCAACAGCTACAAGCGCCTGATTCCGGGCTTCGAGGCGCCGGTGCTGCTGGCCTATTCGGCCCGCAACCGCTCCGCCTCCTGCCGCATCCCCTACGCGACCAGCCCGAAGGCCAAGCGCGTCGAGGTCCGCTTCCCGGATCCGGGTGCGAACCCCTACCTGGCGTTCTCCGCGATGCTGATGGCCGGCCTCGACGGCATCAAGAACAAGATCCATCCCGGCGACGCGATGGACAAGGACCTGTACGACCTGCCGCCCGAGGAGCTGAAGGGCATCCCGACGGTGTGCGGTTCGCTGCGCGAGGCGCTGCAGTCGCTCGCCGCCGACCACGACTTCCTGCTGGCCGGCGATGTCTTCACCAAGGACCAGATCGAGAGCTACATCGACCTGAAGTGGGGCGAGGTGTACCGCTTCGAGCACACGCCGCATCCGGTCGAGTTCGAGATGTACTACTCGGTCTGACGGGGGTTTCCTCGCCGGAACAGCCACACAGGGGCACCTGACGTCAGCCGCGAGACGCTGCGGCAGGTGCCAACAGGTGCATGAAGTTGCCGGGCCGGGTCGCGACCTGTGTGGGGCGACCCGGCCTTTTTCATGCCCGGTGGACAGGGCGTGAGGCGCGGCCCCTCGCGCGCCGGCGCGCGCCGGGCGAGGCCCCTCCCCCGGCCTTGCCGCCCGGCGCCGCGCGCAGGTTTTCCCCGGTCCCGGACGGCGCCCTCGGCCCGGGCTGCGGGCGCGGCCGGGCCGAGCGCCAGCGAAACCCCGACGGGCTCCCGGGTCTCGCCTCGCTCGCCGCTTCGGGGCCGCGACGCGCGGCGCATTCCGGGGCCGGCCGCCACGACCGACCCGTCGCCAGCGCGCCGCGTCGTCTGTCGGCTGCCCCTCGATCAACCGCGCAGCGGGACCCAGCCCGGATCGGGCTTGCCACGCTCGGCAGGCACGGAGAGCCGGCCTTCACGGGCCAGGTGTCGCCTGCCGCAATGCGATGCGCCGCATCTCCGGTCGCCGGGTACCAGCCTTTGGCGGCGTGACAGGCTGCGCATGCCCGGCGGGGCATGAGGGCGTGGTCCGGGGCGGTACAGGCCAAGCCGTCGGGATTCTTTACAGTTTGAGCCGCCGGTGACGCCGAAGACGTCCAAAAAAACGAGATCTCGTGGTCGATCAACGCTGGCGGCGAGGCGCCGCCGTGCCCGAAGGCGCTCGGACGGCGCTGCCTTATCGGAAAACTTTACAGGTCTCGGCTGCCGAGTCGACACGTCCCGGATAAGTGATTGTTGTCGCAAAAAATTTCCCTTTGGCACCCTGCTTGCTGGTTGGTGGGGGAACGGCGCGCCGATCGGCGGGGCGCACGAAGATCGAAGGACTGGCGTGACGATGAGCCGGATCTTGCGTGGACTTCTGTGTGGCCTGCTGGCCCTGCTCGGCGTGTCGGTCATGGCCCCGGCAACCCAGGCCGCGCCCATCAGTGCGACGTCGGCGTCCGGCAACCTGCGGATGGACGTGCTGAACAGCTACTACGTCGGCGCTGCGAGCACCTTCGTGCCGATCGCGATCATGCAGGAAGGCCAGAACGGCTTCCGGCTGGTGGGCCTCGACGGCGCCCCGCTGGTGCCGCTGGGCCAGGATCTGTTCGTCGAACTCTTCGTCGAGGCGCTGAACAACACCCTCATCCCCGGCTGGACGCTGGCCCTCGTCGGCGGCGGCAGCGCCGGCGAGACCATCCAGGACGGCGGCATCACCACCGGCCTGGGCGGCACGACGGTGGGCGCCAACGGCTCCGCCACGCTGCGCTTCGCGCCGCAGATGAGCCTCTACATCGAGAAGGACCTGAACGCGACGCTCGGCGAGATCACCGCGGTGATCCAGGCCCTCGCCATCCCGGCCCCGGCCAGCCTGCTGATCTTCGCGGCCGGGCTCGCCGGACTGGTCGTCGTCCGGCGGCGCGCCACGCACTGACCCACTCGGCCGGCCCCGCCCCCCCCCGGGCGCAGGGCCGACCCTTGAAGCCTCAGGACAGGATGGCCGCCAGGTCGCGGCCCTCCCCGCGGCGCCGTTGCGCCGCCCATCCACACCTCGCCGCGCCCATCGGCGCGAGCAACAGGAAGGCGATGCGCCATGTCCACCCGGACCTTCGCGAACGTCTCGGATGACGGGCTGCTGTTCAGCGGCATCACGGCAACCGAAACGCGCGTCGGCACCACCAACTCGGTGCTGTTCACCACTGCCTCCACGCCGACGAACCTGATCCCGGAAGTCGCTGCGCTTCCGGTGACCAACACGCCGTTGGCGGTCGTCGCCGGGCTGGCCTGGCGCGGCTTCGTGGGTGGCGCGACCGGGCCGGGCTCCACGCTGTCGGTCACCATCGAATACGATGTCTCCAGCACCGTCGCCGGGCGCGGCATCTCGGCCATCCGCGGTAATTCCGTGGTTCCGGATTCGCTGGTCCCGGCCGGCGCGCGGCTCGAGCTGACCCAGCAGATTTTCGATGCCGATGGCGCGCAGATCGGCCGCAGCCAGCTGGTGCGCACCTCCGCGACCAACGACCCGCAGGATCCGCCCTTCGAAGCCGGCGACATCCAGCTCGGCGCCGTCTACGACACGGTGCGCGTCAAGGTCACCGTCTCCGTCACGATCGCCGCCAACGCCGCCCCGACCGCATCGATGTCCTTCAGCGGCATGACGCAGAGCTACAACACGGAGGTGCCGGCGAGCCTCGGCGACTTCGTGTTCGAGGACAGCAACGGCAACGGTATCCGCGACGCCGGGGAAGGCGGCATCGGCGGCGTGGCGGTGGAGCTGCTGAACACCGCAGGCACGGTGGTCGCGCGCACGCAGACGGACCAGCACGGCTTCTACGATTTCGGCAGCCTGCTCCCCGGGGCGTATTCCGTGCGCTTCGTCACGCCGCAGGGCTACGAGGCGACGCGCCCGAACCAGGGCAGCGACGACGCGGTGGACAGCGACGCCGTGAACGGCGTGACCGCGCAGGTGACGCTGGCGCCTGGCGACAACGTGACCACGCTGGATGCCGGCTTCCTGCGCCGCGGCTCGATCGGCGACACGGTGTTCGAGGACCGCAACGGCAACGGCATCCGCGAGGCCGGCGAAGGCGGCATCGGCGGCGTCACCGTGCAGCTGCTCGGCGCCGGCGGCGCGGTGCTCGGCGAGGCCACCACCGACGGCAATGGCGGCTACCTGTTCGGCAATCTGCTGCCGGGCGACTACGCGGTGCGCTTCGTGACGCCCGCCGGCTTCGAGGCGACGGCCGCCAACCAGGGCGGCGACGATGCGCTCGACAGCGACGCGGTGGGCGGCGTCACCGACACCATCACGCTCGCCTCGGGCGACAACGTCACCACGCTGGATGCCGGCTTCAAGCAGCGGCCCAATCCAGGCCCCGACCCCGCGACCCCGGGCCTCGACATCGAGAAGACGACGAGCGGCACGGGCAACGCCAATCCGATCCAGGCCGACTGGAACAACGAGGACCTGGCGACCGGTGCGGGCGTGCCGATCCTGGCCCCCGGCGGCGCCGTGACCTGGACCTACCGCCTCGCCAACACCGGCAACACCACCTTCACGGCGGACGAGATCCGCCTGGTCGACGACAACGGCACGCCGGGCAATGCCGCCGACGACATGTCGCTGGCGAATGGCCGGATCACCTTCGCCGGGGTCGAGAGCGGCAACGCCGACAACCTCCTGGCGCCCGGCGAAGTGTGGCTCTACCGGGCGACCGGCACGGCGCAGAACCTGACCACGCCGGGCACCAGCGCGACCTTCGACTTCTCGGGCAGCTCCGCCCTCTCCGGCGCACCGGGCAATGTCCGCGACTTCACCGCCGGCGGCATCTCCGCCAAGGCCAGCGCCTTCAGCCGGGACGAGGCGAGCGGCGCCTGGTCGACCGCCTTCCTCGGCGCCTTCGGCGGCGGCCTCGGCGTGACCGACGGCAGCGAGGGCAACGGCAGCGGCGACAGCCACACCATCGACAACATCGGGCGCGACAACTACGTGGTGATCCGCTTCGACCGCGAGGTCGTCGTGGACAGCGCCTTCCTTGGCTATGTCGTCGACGACAGCGACATCTCGGTTTGGATCGGCAACGTGGCCGGCGCCTTCGCCGGCGGGCTCGCGCTGACCGACAGGGTGCTCGCCGACCTCGGCTTCAACGAGGTGAACACCACCACCTCCTCCTCCGCGCGGCTCGCCGACATCAACGCCGGCAACCGCGCGGGCAACGTGCTGGTGATCGCGGCCGACACCACCGACACCACGCCGGAGGACCGCTTCAAGCTGGAGAAGGTCACGGTCCAGACCCTCGGCAGCCAGGGCGTCTATGCCAATACGGCGACGGTCTCGGCCCAGGGCGTCAGCGACACCGACCTCAGCCACTACCGCAACCCGCAGCCGGCGCAGGCGCCGCGCGTGGACATCGAGAAGCTGGTCTCGGTGGATGGCGGCAAGACCTTTCAGGACGCCGATGCGGCGACCGGGCCCATCCTCGGCGAATGCGTCACGCCGATCTTCCGCTTCACCGTGCGCAACACCGGCGACGTCGCGCTCTCCGGCGTCACGGTCACCGATGACCGGCTCGACCTGAACGGCAGCTCGGCGGGCACGGCGCGCAGCCTCGGCACGCTCGGCGTCGGGCACAGCACCAGCTTCGACGTCACGGGCGGCTGGCAGGCCGGCCAGCACACCAACCTCGCCACCGTCACCGCGACCGGCGCCGGCCGCACCGTGACCGACAGCGACGCCGCCAACTACTTCGGCGCCGATGGCGGCATCCGCGTCGTGAAGGTGACCAACGGCTCCGACGGGCCGCATATCCTGTCGGGCTCCGCGGTGACCTGGACCTACACGGTCACCAACACGGGCAACATCGCGCTCGGCAATGTGCACCTGACCGACGACAAGGAAGGGCGCATCACGACCTATGTCGGCGACACCGACCGCGACGGCCTGCTCGACGTCAACGAGACCTGGACCTTCACCGAGCAAGGCACCGCCATCGCCGGCCATTATTCGAACCAGGCGACGGTCGAGGCCAGCTACGCCGACGGCGCCGGCCGGATCTTCCACGTCTGCGACGACGACGGCAGTTCCTATCGCGGCGTCGCGCCGCGGGTGGAGATCGAGAAGCTGGTCTCCGTCGATGGCGGCTGCACCTTCTTCGACGCCGACACGGGCACCGGCCCGCAACTCACCCACGGCACCAGCCCGGTGTTCCGCTTCGTGGTCACCAACACCGGTGATGCGCGCCTTGCGAACCTCGTCGTCAGCGACGACCGGCTGGACCTGAACGGCAGCGCCGCTGGCACCACCCGCGCCATCAGCAGCCTCGATGCCGGAAAGAGCTTCACCTTCGACGTGACCGGCAGCTGGCAGTCCGGCCAGCACACCAACCTCGCCACCGTGACGGCGACCTTCGCGGATGCCTTCGGCAACAGCCGCACCGTGACCGATTCGGATGCGGCGAACTTCCTGGGCGTGGCGGCAATCACCGGGCCCGGGGTGCGCACGCCGGGCTTCTGGCAGAACAACAGCTGGCGCGACTTCTGGGATGGCGACCAGGGCGCGCCGAAGCAGGCAGGCACCAAGGGCTTCGCCAGCGGCGACGTGCTGTTCGGCACCTACGGGTCCAGGGGCCCGCTGGACCCGGTGACGCACAGCAACACCGTCGGGCTGCTGATCGGCGACTTCAACCGCAACGGCCGCACCGATGCCGGCGAGAAGACGATCTTCTACACGGTGCCGGAAGCGCTCTCGATCCTGCAGGCGTCCGACAATTCCGGCGGGCAGGATGCGCGCGCCATCCTGGATCGCGGGCTGGTCGCCACCTGGCTGAACTTCCTGGCCGGCAACCCGCTCACCGACCCGGGCAACAGCGCCGCCGTGTTCGACGCGCGCGACGCGGTGAACCATGCGGTGGACTGGCTGCGCCGCTACACGCCGGACGAGAACGGCGATAGCTTCGGCGACGGCAGCCTGACGCTGCGCGCCAGCAGCTTCCGCGTGCCGTCGAGCAACTCGGCCTGGAACAACACCGTCGCCGGCATCCCGGCCGGCAACACCATCAAGAACTGGCTCGACGAGTACAACAATTCCGGCACCATCACCCAGGCTGGCGTGACCACCCGCATCGCCTGGGACGGCGACCTGATGTAGCGCGCGGCGGCCGGCGCGGCGCGGCTGCGCTCCGCCGGCTCTGCTTGCGGTCGTGCCGCCATGGGCGGAAGAATACGCCACCGGTTGACGGCGCCCCCGCGGCGCCGCCCGGCCGGAGCCGCCGCCATGCGCAAGCCCGCCGACCTCGCCTACGGGCTCGACGACCGGCCGCCCGCGCCCGTCATCGTCGCGACCGCCCTCCAGCAGGTCGCGGTGGTGCTGATCTGGGTCTTCCCCGGCCTCGTCCTGGTGCGCACCCTCGGCGCCTCGCCGGCCGAGGCGGCGTCGCTGTTCAGCCTGACCTTCATCGCCGCCGCGGCCGGCACCGTGCTGCAGGCCGTGCGGGACTTGCGCTTCGGCTGCGGCTTCCTCGCCCCCGTCGGCCCCTCCTCCCCGCATATCGTGCCCTCGGTGCTGGCGGTGCAGGCGGGCGGGATGCCGCTGCTCGCCGGCATGACGCTGCTCTGCGGGATCGCCACCATCCTGATGGCGCGCGCGCTCGGCCGGCTGCGCGCGCTGCTGCCGCCGGAGGTCGCGGGCACCGTCGTGTTCATCATCGGCCTCGGCGTCTGCCTGCTCGGCGCGCGCATGCTGGTCGCGGGCGGCGGGGAGGCGCCGGGCGCGGCCGGCCTCGGCGTCGCGGCGCTGACGCTGCTGCTGGCCGTCGGGCTCGGCATCTGGGGCAAGGGCGTGCTGCGCTGGGCCTGCGTACTTGTCGCGATGCTGGCCGGCACCCTGGCCGCCGCGCTGACCGGCACCTTCGAGACCCGCGCCGCGGCCGAGATCGCCGCCCTGCCGGTCTTCGCCCTGCCCGATCCGCGGCTGTTCGACTACGACTTCGACCTGGCACTCCTGCCGGTCTTCGTCATCGCCTCGCTCGCTTCCTCGCTGAAGACAGCCGGGCTGGTCACCAGCCTGCAGAAGACCAACGACGCCGCCTGGACGCGGCCGGACCAGCGGGGCCTGGCGGGCGGGGTCACCGGCGACGGGCTGGCGACCACGCTGGCCGGGCTGCTCGGCGCGGCGGCGGTCAATGTCAGCGCCACCAATGTCGCGCTGCAGATGGCCGCCGGCGTCACCAGCCGCGTCATCGCCTATGCCACTGCCGGCCTCTGCCTGGTGCTCGCCTGCTTCCCGCAGGTCGCCGCCTGGCTCGCGCAGGTGCCGGCGCCGGTGGTGGCGGGCACGCTGCTCTATTCCGGGGCGCTGATGCTGTCCTCGGGCATGCAGCTGGCCTCCGCGCGGCTGGCCGATGCGCGGCGCGGGCTCTGCGTCGGGCTCGCCATCGCGGCCGCGCTGGCGGTGGAGGCGGTGCCGCAATTCGCCGCCGCCGTGCCGGACGGGCTGCGCCCGCTGCTGACCGCGACCGCCTTCGGCACGCTGGTCGCGCTGCTGCTGAACGCCGTGCTGCGCATCGGCACGCGGCGCAGCGTGACGCTCGCCGCCCCCGGCGGCGCCATCCCGAGCGCCGAGGTGGAGGAGTTCGCGGCCCGCGCGGGCGGCGCCTGGGGCGCGCGGCGGGACGTGGTCGCGCGGCTGGCGCAGGTCGCCGCCGCGGGCATGGATGCGGTGGCGGTCTCCGGTGTCGCGCGCGGCGATGCGACGCTGACCCTCTCCCTGATCGAGGGCGCGATCGAGCTGCGCATCGCCTGGCAGGGCCCCGCCCTGCCCCTGGCCGAGCGCGCGCCGACGCCCGAGGAGATGCTGGACGACCCCGACGCCCCCGCGCGGCTGTCCGGCCACATGCTGCGGCGCCTGTCGGACCGGCTGCGCCAGCGCCGCCGGGGCGAGGCGAACGAGCTGGTCCTGGTGCTGGAGCATTGACGGAGAGACCACGCCCGCCCGGCCCGCATCGGCGCGCCACAACGCCGCCCCGCATCGCACGTTGCCTCGCCATGCACGAAGCACCCCACCCCCGCCCCACCGAGATCGAGGTCAAGCTGCTGCTGCCCCCCGGCGCCGAGGCGGCGCTGGAGGCGCATCCGGCGATCGCCGCCGCCGGCCCGCCGCGATGGTCGGACGAGACGACCACCTACTACGACACGCCCGCCCGCGACCTCGCCGCGCTCGGCGCCAGCCTGCGCCTGCGGCGGCGTGGCGACCGCGTGGTGCAGACCCTGAAGCTGCGCGGCGCCGCCGACGGGCCCTTCGCGCGCGGCGAGTGGGAATGGACCGTCGGGGACGGCACGCCGGAGCCGGCCCGGCTGGCCGCCACCCCCGTCGCCGCGCTCGGCCGCGCCCTCGACCGCCTGGTGCCCGTCTTCGCGGCGGAGGTGCGGCGCGGCCTGCGCCGGCTGCGCGTGGACGGCGCGGAGATCGAGCTGGTGGTCGATCTCGGCCGCATCCAGGCCGGCGCGGCGGAGGAGGCGATCCGCGAGGTGGAGCTCGAGCTGATCTCCGGCGATCCCGCCGCGCTGCTGCGCTTCGCCGCCGGGCTGCAGGCGGTGCTCGGCGCGGCGCTGGGCGCGGAGAGCAAGTCCGACCGCGGCTGGCGGCTGGCCACCGGCGCGCCCCGCGCGCCGGCGAAGCAGCCCGACATCCCCCTGCCCCGCGACGCGACGGGGGCGGCGGCGCTGCGCCGGATCGTCGAGGCGACGCTCGCCAACCTGCTGGCGAACCAGCCCGCCGCCGCCGCCGGCCAGCCGGAGGGCGTGCACCGGATGCGCATCGCCCTGCGCCGCCTGCGCGCGGCGCTCGCGCTGTTCCGCCCGCATCTGCGCGGCACGGCGGCGGAGCAGCTGGACGAGGAGCTGCGGGCGATCGGCCGCGTGCTGGGCGCGGCGCGCGACTGGGACGTGTTCTGCGGCCAGACACTGGCCGAGGCCGCCGGCTGGCTGCCGGCAGCCGACCTCGCCGCGCTGCGCCGCGCGGCCGGCGCGGCGGGCGAGGAGGCACGGCGGGAGGCGGCGGCGATGCTGGCCGGCCCCGCGCCGGGCGCCGCGATGCTCGGCCTGTCCGCCTTCGTCGCCGGTGCGCTGGCGTCCGGCGACCGCGCGCTGTCGCGGCCCGCGCGCAAGCTGGCCCCGGCATTGCTGGAACGGCTGCGGCGCAAGGCGCTGCGCCGAGGCCGCGGCATCCGCCACCGCCCGGACGAGGAGCTGCACGCGCTGCGCAAGGCCATCAAGCGCCTGCGCTACGGGGCGGAGGCGCTGGCGCCGCTGCACCGGCCGAAGCGGGTGAAGCGCTTCCTCTCGGCCTGCGAGGCGCTGCAGGGGCGGCTCGGCACGATCAACGATGCGGCGATGGCCGCGGCCCTTGCCCGCCGGCTGGACCGCGCCGGCCCGGCCGCCGCCGTTCTCGCCGCGCGGGCCGAGGCCGGCGGCGGACGCGGCCGCAAGGGCCTGCGCCGCGCCTGGCGCGCCTTCCGCGCGACGCGCCTGGCGCGCCTTCCGCGCGACGCCCCTCCCGCGCTGGGCGCGACGCCCCTGCCGCGCTGAGCGCGACGCCCCTGCCGCGCTGGGCGCGACGCCCCTGCCGCGCTGAGCGCCGCCGGAACCCGCCGGCGAGGCGCGTGTTCCGCCCCGAGCGACGGAGGGCTTCGGGCATGCAGGCGCTGACCTGGCACGGCAAGGGCGACATACGCTGCGAGAGCGTGCCGGACCCGCGCATCGAGGACCCGCGCGACGCGATCATCCGCGTCACCTCCTGCGCGATCTGCGGATCGGACCTGCATCTCTACGACAACATGATCCCCGGCATGCGCCATGGCGACGTGATGGGGCACGAGACGATGGGCGAGGTGATGGAAGTGGGCCCCGGCGCGCGCCATGCGCTGAAGGCGGGCGACCGGGTCGTCATCCCCTTCACCATCACCTGCGGCGAATGCTGGCAGTGCCGGCGCGGCAATTTCTCCCTGTGCGAGACGTCCAACCGCAACGCGAAGCTGCAGGAGCAGGTGTTCGGCCGCGCCGGCGCCGGCCTCTTCGGCTACACCCACCTGACCGGCGGCTATCCGGGCGGCCAGGCGGAATACCTGCGCGTGCCCTTCGCGGACCGCACGCATGTGAAGGTGCCGTCCGGGCTGACGGACGAGCAGGTGCTGTTCCTGTCGGACATCCTGCCGACCGGCTGGCAGGGCGCCGTGCAGTGCGACATCCAGCCCGAGGACACGGTCTGCATTTGGGGCGCCGGGCCGGTCGGGCAGATGTGCATCCGCAGTGCCGTGCTGCTCGGCGCGAAGCAGGTGATCTGCATCGACCGCGTGCCGGAGCGCCTGGCGATGGCGCGCGCCGGCGGCGCCATCCCGATCGACTTCGACCAGGAGAGCGTGCTGGAGCGCATCGACGAACTCACCGACCGCAAGGGCCCGGAGAAGTGCATCGACGCGGTGGGGCTGGAAGCCCACGCCACCGCGACGCTCGGTTCCATCTACGACCGCGTGAAGCAGGCGGTGATGCTGGAAAGCGACCGCGCGCATGTGCTGCGGGAGATGGCCTATGTCTGCCGCGGCGGCGGCGTGCTGTCCGTGCCCGGTGTCTATGGCGGGCTGGTCGACAAGTTCCCGATGGGCCTCGTCATGAACAAGGCGCTGACCATCCGCACCGGCCAGACGCATGTGAACCGCTGGTCCGGCGACCTGCTGCGACGGATCGAGGCAGGGCAGATCGATCCCTCCTTCGTCATCACCCACACCGTGCCGCTCGCCGCGGGGCCCGACATGTACCGCACCTTCCGCGACAAGCAGGATGGCTGCATCAAGGTGGTGCTGAAGCCATGAGCCATCACGCGACGGTGCGCGGCAGCGCGGGGCGGCTGGCGGGCGGGCTTGGCTGGGCCTCGATCGGGCTCGGGCTGCTGGAGATCGCGGCGGCGCGGCCGATCGCGCGCGGGCTGGGCATGCGCGGGCTGGAAGGCCTGGTCGCCGGCTACGGCCTGCGCGAGATCGCGACGGGGATCGGCGTGCTGACGGCGCGGGAGCGGCGGCCCTGGATCGTGGCGCGCCTGGCGGGCGATGCGCTGGACGTCGCGACGCTGCTGGCGGCCACCCCCGGCAACCGCCGGCCGGCAGGGCTGGCGCTGGGGCTCGTGGCAGTCGCGGGGATCACCATGCTCGACCTGGTCTGCGCGGAGGCGCTGCGGACCGAGGAATCGCGGCTGACGCGCCACGCCGGGGCGATCCGCGACATGTCCGGACGATCGGGCTTCCCGCAGGGCGCCGGGGCGATGCGCGGCGCGGCGCGCGATGCAGGGATCCCGGGCGATTTCCGCACGCCGGAGGCGCTGCGGCCCTGGGCGACGGCGTAGCAGGCGGGCCCGCGCGACCGGGCCAGGGGGGCGCTCCGCGCCAGCCGATACCCGCACCAACTCCCCGGGCGGTGCTCCGCGCCACCCGATACCCGTACCAACTGCCCGGGGGGCGCTCCGCGCCACCCGATACCCGCGCCAGCGGCCCGGGGGGCGCTCCGCGCCCCCCGATACCCCCCGGCCAGGGGCCGCAAGGCCCCTGGACCCCTGGCCTTGGCACATAGCCCAGGGGCACGAGCGCGGTGTCACTTTGGCCTTTTGCCGTTTTGACACTTTATCGTCGCATCAGCGGGCCGGCTTGAAGGGCGCTCGGGCAGCAAGGCGGGCTCGAGCAGGCGCAACGCTCGTACGTTCTTATAATGTTCCAACCGCTGCCGGCTGTCCAGGCCGAAGTCGCGCGCAGGGGCACGCGGCGCGGCGGTGTCGATGGCCCCGGGGCGGCCGGGCGCGTGGCGGGCCGGCAGCGGTGCTGCTCCGCACCAGTGGTCGACCGGGGCGGCCCGACCCGCCACGCGGCGACGCCGTCCCGGGCGGAGCGCGACGCGGAGCCTCGCACTTTCTGCCCCGTCTACGGCCAAGGGCCGCCACCCGGCGCGCAGGCTGGGCCCTCCTACCCCCCGCGGCGGGCGGCGATCAGGAATTCCCTGTTGCCTTCCGGCCCCAGCAGCGGGCTCGGCTCCACGCCCAGCACCGTCCAGCCCGGCAGCCTGGCCCACCAGTGCCGGATCTCCGCGCAGACGCGGGCATGCGCGCCGGCGTCGCGCACCACGCCGCCCTTGGCCACCGCCGGCCCCACCTCGAATTGCGGCTTGATCAGCGCCACCGCCCAGGCCCCCGGCGCCGCCAGGCCGAGGGCCGCGGGCAGCACGGTCCGCAGCCCGATGAAGCTGGCGTCGCAGACCACGACGCCCGGCGGGTCGGGGATCTGCGCCGCATCCAGCCAGCGGGCGTTCACGCGTTCCATCACCGCCACGCGCGGGTCGTTGCGCAGCTTCCAGGCCAGCTGCCCGTGGCCGACATCCACCGCGAAGACCTTCGCCGCGCCATGGTGCAGCAGCACGTCGGTGAAGCCGCCCGTGCTGGCGCCGACATCGAGGCAGACCCGCCCCTTCGGCGACAGGCCGAAGCTTTCCAGCGCATGCGCCAGCTTCACCCCGCCGCGCGACACCCAGGGATGGTCCTGGCCGCGCACCTCCAACGGCTGGTCGGCGCGGATCGTGTCGCCCGCCTTGGCCACCCGCGACTCGCCGCTGAACACCACGCCCGCCAGGATCAGCGCCTGCGCCCGCGCCCGGCTCTCGACCAGGCCGCGCTCCACCAGCGCCACGTCGGCGCGCAGCTTCTCGCCCATCAGGCGGCGAAGCGGCGCAGCGCGGCGCGGTCCACCGCGACGCCGAGCCCCGGCCCCTCCGGCACGCGCACCCGCCCCTCGGCCGAGACCGCGGGCATCGTCGTGGCCTCGTCCCGCACGGGGTGGGGGGAACGGTCGAATTCCAGCAGCGGCGGGCGCGGGAACAGCCCCGGCGGGTTGTCGGGCAGCACGGCCAACAGGTGCAGCGACGCCGCCATCGCCACCCCCGTGCCCCAGACATGCGGGTTGACGCGGACCCCGAAGGCGCTGGCCATGTCGGCGATCTTCTTGAGCTCCGAGATCCCGCCGCAGGCTGCGACATCCGGCTGCAGGATGTCCGCGCAGCGCCGGACGATCATGTCGCGGAAGCCCCAGCGCGCGAAGGCGGCCTCCCCTCCCGCCACCGGGATGGGTTGGCGCGCCTTCACCTCCAGGTAGCCGTCCAGATCCTCGGGCGGCACCGGCTCCTCGAACCAGGCGATGTCGAGATCGGCGACGGCGCAGCCATAGGCGATCGCCGTGCCGGCGTCGTAGGCGTGGTTGCAATCGATCATCAGCCCGACCCCGGGCCCGATGGCCGCGCGGAAGCCGCGGGTCAGGGCGATGTCCTCCGCCAGACCCCAGCCGGTCTTGAGCTTCAGCCAGCGGTAGCCTTCCGACAGTCGCTGCGCCGCTTCCTCGGCGAGATAATCCGCGTGGTCGTCGCGCTCGCGCCGGTAGAAGCCGGTGGCATAGGCCTCCACCTCCGTCCGAAGCGGCCCGCCGAGCAGCCGGTGCACCGGCAGGCCGGTCGCCTGGCCGGCGATGTCCCAAAGCGCGATGTCGATGGCGCTGATCGCCTCCACCACCAGCCCGCGCTGCCCGTGGTCGCGCAGGCGGTTGTAGAGCGCCTGCCAGATCGCCTCCCGCGCCATCGCGTCCTGCCCGACGACCAGCGGCGCCAGCCAGGCGACGACGGGCGCGGTCAGTTCCGGCGGGCCGAAGGCCTCGCCCCAGCCGGTGATGCCCTCCGCGGTCGTGACCTCCACCAGCATGGCGCCGCGGCGGCGGTACCAGGCCTGGGAATAGGCGAAGGGCTCCGCGAGGTCGGCCATCAGCACATGCGGCACGACGGCGCGGATGGTGGTGGGCTTGGACACGGGCATCGCCTCCCCGGGCCGTCGGCCGCGGCCCTCACCCCGACCCTCTCCCGCGGGCGGGAGAGGGGGCCAGCGGCATCGGTCAGGCCCGGGCGGGCTGTGCGAGCGGCGTGCCGAGCGCGGCCATCGCCGCGCCCACGATGTGCTTCGCGTTCAGCCCGGCCCAGTCGTACTGCACCTTGGGCGCGGCATGATCGAGGAAGCGGTCGGGCAGCACCATGGGCCGGAACTTCAGCCCGCCATCCAGCAGCCCCTGCCAGGCGAGGTGCTGCGCCACCAGGCTGCCGAAGCCGCCGCCCGAGCCTTCCTCGATGGTGATCAGCATCTCGTGGTGGCGCGCCAGGCGCTCGACCAGCTTCGTGTCCAGCGGCTTGGCGAAGCGCGCATCGGCGACGGTGGCCGACAGCCCCTGCGCCGCCAGCTCATCCGCCGCCTTCAGGCATTCGGCCAGCCGCGTGCCGTAGGAGAGGATGGCGATGGAACTGCCTTCCCGCAGCACCCGCCCGCGCCCGATCTCGATCGGCGTGCCGCGCGCCGGCACGGCAACCCCGGTGCCCTCGCCGCGCGGGTAGCGGAAGGCGATGGGCCCTTCGTCGAAGGCCGCCGCGGTGGCGACCATGTGCGCCAACTCCGCCTCGTCCGCCGAGGCCATCAGCACGATCCCCGGCAGGCAGCCGAGATAGGCGATGTCGAAGCTGCCGGCATGCGTCGCGCCATCGGCGCCCACCAGCCCCGCGCGGTCCATCGCGAAGCGCACGGGCAGGCCCTGCAGCACCACGTCATGCACCACCTGGTCGTAGGCGCGCTGGAGGAAGGTGGAATAGATCGCGCAGAAGGGCTTGAGGCCCTCGGTCGCCATGCCGGCGGCGAAGGTGACGGCGTGCTGCTCCGCGATGCCGACGTCGAAGCAGCGCTTCGGGAACTTCTTCGCGAACATGTCGAGGCTGGTGCCCGACGGCATGGCCGCGTTCACCGCGACGATGCGCTCATCCACCTCGGCCTCGGCGATCAGGGCGCCTGCGAAGACCTTCTGGTATGTGGGCGGGCCCGGCGGGGCCTTGGCCTGTTCGCCGGTGATCACGTTGAACTTGGCGACGCCGTGGTACTTGTCGGCGGACGCCTCGGCGGGCGCGTAGCCCTTGCCCTTCTGCGTCACCACATGCAGCAGGATCGGCTGCACGTCCTCCTCCGCGTCGCGCAAGTTGCGCAGCACGGGCAGAAGGTGGTCCAGGTCGTGCCCGTCGATCGGGCCGACATAGTAGAAGCCCAGCTCCTCGAACAGCGTGCCACCGGTCAGCAGCCCGCGGGCGAATTCCTCGGCCTTGCGGGCGGTGCGCTCGATCGGGCGGGGGAAGCGGCGGGCGAGCTTGGCCATCATCTCCCGCACCGACAGGAACGGGCGGGAGGAGACGACCTTCGACAGATAGGCGCTCATCGCGCCGACGGGGGGCGCGATCGACATGTCGTTGTCGTTCAGCACGACGATCAGCCGCGCCTTCTGCGCGCCGGCATTGTTCATCGCCTCATAGGCCATGCCGGCCGACATCGAGCCGTCGCCGATCACCGCGATGACGTTGCGCGTATCGCCCTTCAGGTCGCGCGCCACCGCCATGCCCAGGCCGGCGCTGATCGAGGTGGAGGAATGCGCCGCGCCGAACGGATCGTATTCGGATTCGGACCGGCGGGTGAAGCCGGAAAGCCCGCCTTCCTGCCGCAGCGTGCGGATGCGGTCGCGCCGCCCGGTCAGGATCTTGTGCGGATAGGCCTGGTGGCCGACATCCCAGATCAGCCGGTCGCGCGGCGTCTCGAAGATCGCGTGGATGGCGACGGTCAGCTCCACCACGCCGAGCGAGGCGCCGAGATGCCCGCCGGTCTGGGAGACGGCATGTACCGTCTCCGCCCGCAGCTCCGCCGCCAGCTGCTTGAGCTGGTCCGCCGAGAAGTTGCGGAGGTCCGCCGGAATGCGGACCCGGTCGAGCAGCGGGGTGGCAGGCGGTTGCGCCATGGTCTCTCAGCTCTTCCGTTCGACGGTGTAGCGGGCCAACGCCCGCAGGAGATCGGCGCGCTCGCCGAAACTGTCCAGGTGCCGCTGCGCCTGTTCCGCCAGCCGCTCGGCCTGGGCGCGGGCGCGCTCCACGCCCAGCAGCCCGACCAGGGTGGCCTTGCCGGCATCGGCATCCTTGCCCGCGCGCTTGCCCAGCGCCTCGGTCGTCGCGGTGGCGTCCAGCACGTCGTCGGCGATCTGGAAGGCGGCACCCAGGTCGCGCCCATAGGCGGCCAGCGCATGCCGCAGCGCGTGCGGCGCCTTGCCAAGGATGGCGCCGGCTTCCGCCGAGAACTCGATCAGCCGCCCGGTCTTCAGCAGCTGCAGCCGGCCGATGGTCGGCTCGTCCAGCTTCTGCTCGGCGGTCTCGGCCAGCATGTCGATCATCTGCCCGCCGCACATGCCGCGCGCGCCGGCGGCGCGGGCCAGGCAGCGCACCAGTTCCGCCCGCACCGCGCTGTCGGAATGCGTGTCCTCCTCGGCCAGCGTGCCGAAGGCGGCGGCCTGCAGGGCATCGCCGGCCAGGATCGCGGTGGCCTCGTCGAAGGCCTTGTGCACGGTGGGCTTGCCGCGGCGCAAATCGTCGTCGTCCATCGCCGGCAGGTCGTCATGCACCAGGGAATAGGCGTGCAGCATCTCGACCGCCGCGCCGACCCGCAGCGCGGAGGCGCGGGCCACGCCGAACTGGCGCGCCCCTTCCACCACCAGGAAGGCGCGCATGCGCTTGCCGCCACCGATGCTGGCATAGCGCATGGCGTCGAACAGGCGCGCCTCCGCGCCCTCCACCGGCGGCAGCACGGCATCCAGCGTGGCGTCGATCGCGGCGGCGGTGTCGGCCAGCGCCTCGGCCAGCGCGGGGGGCATGGCGGGGTCGGCCATCAGGTGGCGTCCCGCAGCGAAGGCCCGCCGGGGCCCTCGACGATGGCCTGGACCTTCTGCTCGGCGGCCGTCAGCAGGGCCTCGCAATGCCGGCGCAGCGCCGCGCCGCGCTCATAGGCGGCGACGGCCTGCTCCAGCTTGCCCCTGCCGGCTTCCAGCTCCCGCACGATCGCCTCGAGCTCCCCGAGCGCCTCCTCGAAGGACAGGGCCTCGACGGGCCTTGTGTCAACTGGCGGAGACGCCGAAGTGTCAACCATGATTGACATCATGCACCAAAGCCACGGGGGAAGAAACACCAAAGCGTCATGCGGCGTGGCTCACTCCGGCTCGATCCCGGCGGCGCGGATCGCATTGGTCCATTTGACGGTTTCCGCCGCCACGAAGGAAGCCGCCTCCTGCGGGGAGGAGGTGCGGACCGCCATGCCGAGCGTGCTTCCCAGCCGCTCCCGCAGCGCCGGGGCGGCGGCGGCGGCGCGCACTGCCTCGTTCAGCCGATTGATCGCCACCGCCGGCGTGCCGGCCGGCGCGGCGAGCACGAACCAGGCAAACAATTCGTAATCCGGAAGGTTCCCGGCTTCGGCCACCGTCGGCACCTCCGGCAGCTGGCCGGAGCGTTCCTTGGTGGTGACCGCCAGCGCCCGCAGCCCGCCCGGCTGGCCCACCTGCGGCAGGATCACCGCCTGGTCGGCGATGAACACATCGACCCGCCCGGCCATCAGGTCCTGCACCGCCAGCGGCGAGGAGCGGTAGGGCACCATCAGCATCTTCACCCCGGCCATCGCCGCCAGCATCTCCGCCGCCACCCGCTGCGAGGAGGAGGCCTGGGCATAGGTGATCGCCTCCGGCCGCGCGCGGGCGGCGGCCAGCAGCTCGGCCAGCGTCCGGTGCGGGCTGTCGGCGCGCACCGCCACCAGCAGCGGCACCGTCGCCATGGTGGAGACCGGCGTGAAGGCGCGTTCCATGTCGAAGGGCACGCGCCGGAACAGCGCATTGGCCGCGGCATTGGTGGAATTCGTGCCGAACAGCACCGTCATGCCGTCGGGCGTCGCGCGGGCCACGGCTTCCGCCCCGATCAGCCCGCTGGCGCCGGCGCGGTTCTCGATGACCAGCGGGTGGCCCAGCGTGTCGCGCATGCCGTCGGCGAACAGCCGCGCCACGGTGTCGGTGGCGCTGCCGGGGGCGAAGGGGACGATGCCGCGGACGGGGCCGGGCGGCCAGGCCTGGGCGCGGGCGGCGGGCGCGTTGCCCAGCCCGGCGGCGGCGAGCCCGGTGGCGGCGATCAGCGAGCGGCGGCGGATCATGGCGGTCCTCTTTCCTCCCCCAACGAGGTCGTGGCGGCGCGGATAGGGCGCGTCGCCCGGCCCGGCAAGCCGGCCGCTCAGGCGTGCATCAGCGCCCGCACATGGGACGCGGCGGAGGCCGCCAGCGCGTCAAGGTCGTAGCCGCCCTCCAGCAGGCTGACGACGCGCCCGCCGCAGAGCCGGTCGGCGATCCGGCAGATCTCCCCGGTCAGCCAGCCGAAATCGGCCTCCCGCACCCGCAGCTGCGCCAGCGGGTCGCGGGCATGCGCGTCGAAGCCGGCGGAGACCACGATCAGCCCGGGGGCGAAGGCCTCCAGCGCCGGCAGGATGTGCTCGCGCCAGGCGGCGCGGAAGGCGGCACCATCCGCCCCCGGCGCCAGCGGCACGTTCAGCACGTTGCCGACGCCGCGTTCCTCGGGTGCCCCGGTGCCGGGGTAGCAGGGCCATTGGTGGCTGCTCGCGAAGAAGATCGTCGGGTCGGATTCGCAGCAGGCCTGGGTGCCGTTGCCGTGGTGGACATCGAAATCCACCACCGCGACGCGCGCGATGCCGTGCACCGCCTGGGCGTGGCGCGCCGCAATGGCGGCATTGGCGAACAGACAAAACCCCATCGGCCGGCCGGGCTCGGCATGGTGGCCGGGCGGGCGCGTGGCGCAGAAGGCGCGGCGGACCTCGGCGCGGCAGACCGCGTCCACGGCGGCGACAGCGGCGCCGGCGGCACGCAGCGCGGCCTCGGCGCTGCCCCAGGACATGATGGTGTCGCCGTCCAGCGCCACGCGGTCGTCCGGCTCGGGGCGGATGCCGAGGATCGCCTCGACGTAATGGGGCGGGTGGATGCGGGTGAGCTGTTCCGTGGTCGCCAGCGGCGCCTCGTCGCGCAGCAGGTCGGAGAATTCCTCGGTGTCCAGCGCCCGCAGCACGGCGCGCAGCCGGTCCGCGCATTCCGGGTGGTGCGGGCCCGGGTCGTGCTGGAGGCAGGCGCGGTGGGAGAACAGCAGGACGCTCATTTTCCTGAGCCCTCGGACGCCGGGCGCCCTGGGGGGCGCGGGGGCGTTGGCTGGTGCAGGCCCCTCACGCCGCGGGCTCCTCGGCGCGCTTGCGGAGCGTGAAGCGGAAGACGCCCTTCTCCTCGGACATCGCGACCAGGGCGTGGCCGGTCTCCGCGGCATAGGCGCGGAAATCCTTGACGCTCGCCGGGTCGGTCGCCAGCACCGTCAGCCGCGCCCCGGGCGCCAGGGCGCGCAGCGCCTTGTTCGCCTTCAGCACCGGCAGCGGGCAGGTCAGCCCCTGCACGTCGAGCAGCGTCTCTCCCATTCCGCGAATCCAGCACCGGTTGCGCCCCGGGGCAAGCGCCGGCTGGACAGGCCCGGCGCCGCCCCGCCACCCTGCCCCCATGCGCTGGCGGATCGGGGTGGATTTGGGCGGGACGAAGGCCGAGGTCGCGCTGCTCGACCCGGGCGGCGCGGTCGTGCTGCGCCGGCGCGTGCCGACGCCGCGGGACTACGCGGGCACCATCGCCGCCATCGCCGGCCTGGTCGCCTCGGCCGAGGCCGAGGGGCGCGCGCGCGCCAGCATCGGCATCGGCATCCCCGGCAGCGAGAACCCGGCGACCGGGCTGGTGCGCGGGGCCAATTCCACCTTCCTCAACGGCCGGCCTTTGCGCGCCGACCTGGAAGCGGCGCTCGGCCGGCCGGTGCGGCTGTCCAACGACGCGAACTGCCTGGCGCTGTCGGAATTCCATGCCGGCTCGCCGAACGGCGACAGCGGCTTCGCGGTGATCCTGGGCACCGGCGTCGGCGGCGGGGTGGTGGTGGACGGCCGCGTGCTGGAAGGGCGGAACCGCATCGCCGGCGAATGGGGGCACAACCCGCTGCCCTGGATGACGGCCGAGGAGTTCCCCGGCCCCGCCTGCTGGTGCGGCCGGCGCGGCTGCATCGAGACCTTCCTCTGCGGCCCGGCGCTGGCGGCGGAGGCCGACGGGCCGGGTGCGCGGGATGCCTCTGCCCTGCCCGCCCGCGCCGCGGCCGGCGACGCGGCGGCGCGGGCGGCACTCGACCGCCACGCCGACCGGCTGGCCCGCGCGCTGGCGGCGGTGGTGAACCTGCTCGACCCGCCGGCGATCCTGCTGGGCGGCGGGCTGTCCAACATGGACCATCTCTACGAGGCCCTGCCGCGGCTGATCCCGCGCCACGTGTTCAGCGATGCCTTCGCGACCCCGGTGCTGCGCGCGCGGCATGGCGACAGCTCCGGCGTGCTGGGCGCGGCGCGGCTGTGGGATGGCGGATGAGCTTCGGCGCGGCGCTGCGGGCGGGGCTGGGCTACGGGGCGCTCGGCTTCGTGATCGGCGGGCTGCTCGGGCCGCTGCGGGAGATCGTGCTGGCGCCGCGAATCGGCGGCGTGGCGGCGGCCTGGGCGGAGGCGGCGGTCATGGCGCCGCTGCTCTGGCTCGGCGCCGGCTGGATGCTGGCCTCGGCCGGGCGCGCCGCCGCCGGGCGCGGGCTGTGGCCGCCCGAGGCCGCGCCCGCGCCGCCGCCGCCCGCCCGGCTCGGCGCGGGCGCGCGGCTGGCGATGGGGATCGCCGCGCTCGCGGTGGTGCTGGCGGCCGAGGCAGCGCTCGGCGCGCTGCTGGAGAGCTTGCGCTTCGCCGCGGCACGGGCGCCGCGCGGCGTGGCGGAGCTGCTGCCGGGCTGGCTGCTGCTGGCCTGGCTCGGCCTGCTCCCGCTGCTGCGCCGGCGCGCCTGACATGCCCGCCCTCTGCCGCGACTGCGACCATCGCGACGAGGCCGGCTTCGCGCGCTGCCCGGCCTGCGGGTCGCGCCGCGTCGTCGCGCATCCTGAGCTCTTCGCGCTGGCCGTCGCGCATGTCGATTGCGACGCGTTCTATGCCAGCGTCGAGAAGCGCGACCGGCCCGAGCTGCTGACGCGCCCCGTCATCGTCGGCGGCGGCACGCGCGGCGTGGTCTCGGCGGCCTGCTATGTCGCGCGCACCCGCGGCGTGCGGAGTGCGATGCCGATGTTCAAGGCGCTCGCCGCCTGCCCCGATGCCGTCGTCATCCGCCCCGACATGCCGAAATACGTCGCCGCCGCGCACCGGGTGCGCGCGCTGATGGAGGCGCTGACGCCGCTGGTGCAGCCGCTGTCGATCGACGAGGCGGTGCTGGACCTCTCCGGCACGCAAGCCCTGCACCGCGCCCCACCCGCCGCGGTGCTGACGCGCTTCGCCCGCGCGGTGGAGGCGGAGGTCGGCATCACCGTCTCGATCGGCCTTGCGCGCAACCGGCTGCTGGCCAAGCTGGCGGCCGAGCGCGACAAGCCGAGGGGCTTCGCCGTGCTCGGCGCGGAGGCGGCGGAATGGCTGGCCCCGCAGCCGGTGACGCTGCTGCCCGGCGTCGGCCCGGCGCTGGCGAAGCGCCTGCAGGCGGCCGGTTTTTCCCAGCTCGGCCAGCTCGCCGCGCTCGACGCGCGGGAGGCGGCGCGGCGCTTCGGCGAGGACGGGCCCGCGCTGGCCGCCCGTGCCCGTGGCGAGGATGCGCGCCGCGTGACGCCGGAGCGGGAGGCGAAGTCGATCTCGGCCGAGACCACCTTCGACGCCGATCTCCGCGCCCTGCCCGACCTCGAGGCCCCGCTCTGGCGGATGTGCGAGAAGCTGGCGCGCCGGCTGCGGGAAAAGGACCTGGCCGCCGCCGGCATCGTGCTGAAGCTGAAGACGGCCGGGTTCGAGCTGCGCACCCGCAACGCCCGCCTCGGCCGCCCCACCCGCCTGCCGGAGACGCTGTTCGCTTGCGCGAAGCCGCTGCTGGCGAAGGAGGCGACCGGCACCGCCTTCCGCCTGGTCGGCATCGGCGCGCAGCCCCTCGCGCCGGGGGCGGAGGCCGACCTTCCGGACCTCGCCGATCCCGATGCCGCACGGCGCGCCGCGAAGTGGCAGGCAGTGGAGGCGCTGCGCGACCGCTTCGGCGCCGCCGCCGTGCTGAGCGGCCGCGCGGTGCCGCGCAAGCCGGGCCGCGGCTGAGCGGCTGGACCCAAGCGATTCGCGTCTCCCGGCCGGCCCGCCTTCGGCGTGCGCGGGCAGGACGATCACGGCCCGGCCCGCGCGCGCCGCGAAGCGCACGAAGCCGGGCGGCGGCGGCGCGAAGCCGACGACATCGGGCGAGACGTCCGCGAAATCCCAGAAACAAAGCTCGAAACACACGCAACGGGCGAGCCGTTTACGTTCCTTGAACGTCCCGCGTGCATCCTTCACCTTGCGTCCAGCGAAGCCAGGAGGCTCGGACATCGTGTCGGCGGCTCTGCACAGCATGAAGGAGGCCCTGCCCGCGGCGCGCCGCGCGCTGCAGGCGCCGGCGGCGCCGGTGGCGGAGGACCGGATCGGCCCGCGCATCGCGCTGCTGGCCGAGGGGCCATGGGCGGCGCAACTCGCCGCCGACCTCTCGGCGGAGGGCTACGTGGTCGCGCAGGGGGCCGCGCTGCGCGGGCTGCTCGAGGACCTCGCGCGCCCGGCCACCCGCCCAGACCTGCTGTTGATGGACGCGCATGGCCGCGCGGCGGTGGCGCTGCCGCAGGTGAACGAACTGCGCCGGGTCTCCGACCTGCCCTGCATGGTGCTGCGCGCGGGGTCGGAGGAAGCCGGACGCGTGCTGCTGCTGGATGCCGGTGCCGATGATTGCCTGGGCATCGAGACCGGGCGGCAGGAGGTGCAGGCGCGGCTGCGCGCGCTGCTGCGCCGCAGCGCCGTCCGCCCCGTGGCGGCGGCCGGGCCGCGGCTGTTGCTGGACCTCGGCGCGGGCTGGCGGTTGTGCCGGCAGCGGCGCGACCTCTACCGGCCGGATGGCGACCGCTGCCGCCTGACCACCGCGGAATTCGACCTGCTGGACGCGCTGGCCAGCCAGGCCGGCACGCCGGTCAGCCGGGAGGATCTCTGCCGAAGCGTGTTCCGCCGTCGCCACTGGGCGGAGGACCGTTCGGTGGACAATCTGGTGGTCCGCCTGCGCCGCAAGCTGGAGCCCGATCGCCGGCGGCCGGAGGTGATCCGCTCGATCCGCCCGATCGGCTACATGTTCGCCGGCTTCCCGGAAGCCGCGCCGCGCTGAACCGGGGGGGCGCCCCCGGGCGCCTTCGCACGGCGGCGGGCGCCGCCATCGCCCGGGGTGCCGCGCGGCGGCCGCGCCCTGCGGCGCGTGGGCGCGAACACCGCGCCGGGTGAACATCGGCGCCGGCGAGCAGAAATCGCCCGCCCACCTGGCGCGCAACCCGAACGGCAAGGTCCCCGTGATCGTCGATCGCGACGGGCCCGGCGGGCCGCCCATCACCGTCGTCGAGAGCGGCGCGATCCTCGTCCGCCTGGCCGGGAAGGTGGGGCGCTTCCTGCCGGACGGCCCGGTGGCGCGGGTGCGCAGCTTCGAATGGCTGCTGGTCCAGGCCTCCGGCCTCGGGCCGGCGTGCGGCCAGTCCGGCTGCTTCCCGAAGCTGCTCCCGGCGAAGGTCCCCGCCGCGACCGAGCGCTTCCGCGCCGAGGCACGGGGCAACATGCGGGTGCCGGATGGCCGCCTGGCGGAGCTGCCTTGGCTGGTGGGCGAGGACTACTCGATCGCCGACATGGCCACCTGCGGCTGGATCCGGCGGCGCGGCTTCGCCGAGGTGGACTTCTCCGAAGCCCCGCATGTCGGGTGCTGGTTCGCCGCAATGTCCGCCCGCCCGGCGGTGGCGCGTGCCGTGGCGCTGTTCGGCGGGTGGCGCGGCCCTCGCCGCGCGTTAACCCCGGCCGTGGCAGGAAGCTGCCATGCCGCGCCCCCTTCTCCTGCTGCTGCCGCTCGCGTTGCTGCCCGGCTGCGCGCTGGAGCCGCTGGCGGGGCCGGCGCTGGTGGCGGGCGGCGCGAGCCTGGTGCTGACCGGGCGGACGCCGGTGGACCATGCCGCCAGCTGGTACACCGGGCGGGACTGCTCGGCCGTGCGCCTGGAACTGCGGCAATCCTGGTGCGCCCCGCCGCCCGAGCCGCCTGCCCCGCCACCGTTCTGCACGCGTGCCCTCGGCGGGATCGATTGCTGGACCGAGCCCCCGCCCGGCGCCGGCCGCGGCGTGGCCAGCCCGGCGCGCTGACGGCCGCGCCGTGATGTCCCGGCGCTACAGGAACAGCGCGCCGGCGATGCCGCCGACCACCAGCGCCCAGAGCGGGCTGCGGTCGCTGCGCCAGACGAAGAGGCTGGAAGCAACGGTGAGCGCCACCGCCAGCCACCCCACCGCCGCCGCCTGGCCCAGGATGATGCCCGAGGCGAGGATCAGCCCGACCGCCACCGGCACCAGGCCGCGTTCCGCCAGCCGCAGCCAGGCCGCGCCCGAGAGCCGCCGGCGGAAGCGCGCGAAGCCATAGGCGAGCAGCCCGACCGGCACGGTCATGCCGGCCAGCGCCACCAGCATGCCCGCCAGCCCCGCCACCTTCCAGCCAATCAGGCCGACGACCAGCACGTTCGGCCCGGGCGCTGCCTGGGCCAGGGCGAAGAGCTGGGCGAACTGCGCGTCGGTCATCCAGCCATGCACGTCGACGACGAGCCGGTTCATCTCCGGCACCACCGCGATGCCGCCGCCCACCGCGATCAGCGAGATGGCGGCGAAGCCGGCCAGCAGGGACCAGAGCGGATCGTCGCCGTTCATCGCGCGGACCGCGCGTTGCATGGACTTGCGGACCGCGCGTTGGATGGACTTGCGGACCGCGCGTTGGGTGAACTCGCGGTCCGCGCGTTGGATGGGCTCGCGGTCCGCGCGTTGGATGGAACCGCGGCCCGCGCGTTGGATGGGCTCGCGGTCCGCGCGTTGAATGGGCTCGCGGTCCGCGCGTTGGATGGGCTCGCGGTCCGCGCGTTGGATGGAACCGCGGCCCGCGCGCGGGTCGACATCATGCGCCGCGCGCCGCGCGCGCGCTCCACCAGGCGGCCAGGATGCCGAAGGGCGCGAGGCCCAGCACGATCACCGGCAGCGGCAGCCGCAGGAAGGCCGCGCCCACCATCGCCGCCAGCCCCACCGCCACCACCGCCGGCGGCGGCCGCAGCTTCTGCACCATGCGCAGCGCCGTGCCGATCACCATCCCCGCCGCCGCCGCCGCGATGCCGGCCAGCACCGCCTTGACCAGCGGCACCTCTCCATAGGCGTCATGCGCGGCGGCCAGCGCCACCAGCACCACCAGCGGCGGGCCGAACAGGCCGAAGACGGCGGCGAGCGAGCCCGCCACGCCATGCCAGCGCTCGCCCAGCATGATGGCGACGTTCATCGCATTGGGCCCGGGCAGCGCCTGGCCGAGGCCCAGCACCTCGGCATAGTCCTGCTCGGTGATCCAGCGCTTCTCCTCGACCAGCTTGCGCCGCGCCCAGGCGTTCACCCCGCCGAAGCCGATCAGCCCGATCACGCAATAGGCGAGGAAGAAGGCCCCCAGGCTGGGCTTCGCGGCGACGTCTTGCGGCATCCCGCCAGCGGAGCGCGGGACGCGGCGTCGATCAAGCCTCCCAGACCCCCGGCCGGTCGCCGGCTTCCATGCGCGCCTCGATCAGCTCGATCGCGGCGGGCAGGTCGCCGATGCCGTCGATGACCAGATGC
Source organism: Acetobacteraceae bacterium (assembly GCA_027487675.1). GTDB lineage: Bacteria > Pseudomonadota > Alphaproteobacteria > Acetobacterales > Acetobacteraceae > Falsiroseomonas. The sequence continues at coordinate 32,219 of JAIYDD010000139.1, forward strand.
GCGCCGGCGGCGAGCAGGTCGCGCGTGGCGCGGGCGCGCAGCGCGGCGCGGTCGGCCTCCGGCAGCGCGGCCAGCTCGGCCTCGGTCAGGCCGGCGATGTTGCCGGTCAGCGCGACGCCGATGGCCCAGCACCCGGCGGCGCGGGCTTCCCCGATGCCGGGCGGCGTGTCGTCCAGCTTGACCACGGCGCGGGCCGGGAAGACGCCCATCGCCGCCATGGCGTGCCACATCTGAAGGGGCGCCGGCCGGCCGGCGGAGAGGTCGCCGGCGCAGACCATGACCTCGGGCGCAAAGCCCTGCGCGGCGGCCAGCGGCGCGAGGCGCTGCATGATCGGCCGCGTGTAGCCGGTGGTGGAGCCGATGCGGATGCCGCGCGCCGCGCACCAGGCCAGCGTCTCCGCCGCGCCCGGGATCAGCGCGGCATGCGACGCCACGCTCGCGACGTTCAGCGGCTCGAAGACCGCAAAGATCGCCTGGACGTCGGCCTCGGAAAAGTCGCGGCCGTGGCGGTCGCGCCAGGCGGCGTTCACGCCGGCCCCGACCAGGCGGATATGGTCGGCCTTGGCCATGCCCATCGGCCCGCGCGCCTGGTCCACCGTGATCGCCACGCCGAAACGGGCGAAGGCCTCCACGAAGGCGCCCATCGGCGCGCGGGAGCCGTGGTCCACCACCGTGCCCGCCCAGTCGAAGATCGCCGCCCTGATCATGGCATCGCCCCCACGCCCCATTCCGCCAGCACCTCCTGCGCGATGCCGAAGGCCGTGCTGGCCCCGGTGCCGGAGGTGACCGAGACCAGCCGCACGCCCTCGGCCACCGCTTCCACGAAGGCGTCGTCGGGGCCGGAGGGATAGACGCCCACCCAGCGTTCCGTGACGCGCGGGTCCGGCAGGTCCAGCACCGCGCGCGCCTCGGCCAGGATCAGCCCGTCCACCGCCTCCGGCGCGAAGGGGTCGGGGGTGTCGTCGTAGTGGTGCGAATCGCCGACCACCAGCGAGCCGTCCTCGCCCTGCACGACGATCAGGTGGACGCCGTTGGCGAGGTGCTCCGCCTGCTCGGCGGCCAGCCGCGCCCGCAGCGCGGGCAGCGACGGGCAATCGGCATAGCCGCGGTAGCGATGCAGGCCGAGGTCGCTCATCACCGCCGCCGGCAGCCGCCAGCCGGGATCGGCCAGCCGCAGCATGTGCAGCTTGCAGAGCGTGACGCCGCGGCGGGCGAAGGCGTCGGGGAACAGCGAGACGAGGTCGGTGCCCGGGCAGGCGACGATGCGCGGGGCGCGCAGCACGCCCTGCGGCGTCTCGACCCGGCCGGGCTCGATGCGCAGCGCGGCGAGGCGCGGCAGGAACACCACGCCCAGCGCCTCCCGCAGATATGCCGCGAGGCGCGGGATCGCCTCGCGGCTCTCGACGCGCAGCTCGTGCGGGCTGTGCAGGGCGCCGAGCAGGCCCTCGCGCCGCAGCGGCGCCGGCAGCTCGCCGGGCGCCAGGACGCGGCAGCCGGCGCCCATCGGCCCGGCGGCGAACTCCTCGCACACCGCCAGCGCTTCCGGCCGGCGGGCGGCCATCAGCAGGCCGCGGTGGTGGATGGCGATGCCGGCCCGGGTCGCGACATCGGCCCAGACCTCCCGCGCGCGGCGGGCGCGGTCCCAGGTCAGCGGCCAAGCCTGGCCGGTGACGGTGACGAAGCCGAAATTGCGGATCGAGGCGCCGTTGGCGCGCGTGTCGCGGTCCAGCACCGCGACCCGCAGCCCGGCCCGCGCGCCGGCCAGCGCATGCGCCAGGCCGACAATGCCGGCGCCCACCACCAGCAGGTCGAACTCCCGGTCGGGGAAGGCGGCGGTGTCGGGCAAGGGCGTGTCCTGGCGGGGCTGGCGGGACCATAGCGGCGGCGGCGGCGGCGGGCAGGGGCGTCCGGGGCCTGCAACCGAAGTGTCACGAAGCCCGTGGCCGGGCGTGGCGCCGGCCCCGTGAGGACCGGTCGCCGTCACGGGCGCCACGCCCATGCCGGCGCAGCGCGGTCGCGCAGGCCGGGACGCGCGCCCGCCCGGGCCGCCGGCCATGCGTGCACTCCCCCTTCCGGCCGCGCCTTGCCGCATGCCAGCATCCGCCGGCGGCGCCTCGACAAGGCGCGGGAGGAAGCGAAGCATGCGAAAGATGGTCCTGGCCGCCGCCCTCGGCGCGGCCCTCGCCACGGTGCCCGCGACGGCGCAGCAGCCGCCGCCGGTCGCGCTGCAATCCTGGGGCAGCTTCCATGTCGGCGGGCGGGAGGTGGTGATCTCCGGCCAGCCGGTGCGGGAGGTGCTGTTCAGCCCCGGAGGCGTGCCGGCGCGGGTCGATCCGAACGGCACCTACATCATGGGCATGATGTACGCGCAGTACATGATCCCCGCGAACCCGCGCGGCCAGGCGCCGATCCTGATGTGGCATGGCGGCGGCCTGTCCGGCGTGTCGTGGGAGACGACGCCGGACGGGCGCGAGGGCTGGCAGCACTTCTTCCTCCGCCGCGGCTGGCCCGTCTATGTCAGCGATGCCGTCGAGCGCGGCCGCTCCGGCTGGACGCTGATCCCGGAGCAGACCGGCGGCCAGGCCATGGTGCTGACGGTGGACAACCCCTTCGAGCGCTTCCGCATCGGCGCCGGCGCCGGCAGCTTCGCCCGCAACGAGGTGCTGCCCGGCAACCAGTTCCCCGCCGACCGCGCCAGCTACATGAACTTCATGCGCCAGATCGTGCCGCGCTTCACCACGACGGA
>JAIYDD010000160.1 GCA_027487675.1 Acetobacteraceae bacterium
CTCACCAAGCTCACCAGGGCAGCAGCAGCCTGACCGACCGTCGGCGCTCCCACTCCACGTGGGCCGCTCGGTCCGCCGCCGCGTTGGGCAGAAACGCGGTTACCAGGACAGGCTCCTAGCTGCCGTTGGCGTGGCTCTTCGCGATGGGGGCGACGAATTGCGGCTCGGTGTCCCAGGGGAACAGGATCCAGGTGTCCTGGCTGACCTCGGTGATGAAGGTGTCCACCATCGGCTTGCCGGCCGGCTTGGCGTAGACGGTCGCGAAGTGGGCCTTGGGCAGCAGCGCGCGGACCTGGCGGGCGGTGGTGCCGGTGTCGACCAGGTCGTCCACGATCAGCCAGCCTTCGCCGGCGCCGTCCAGCGCGGCGACGGGCGGCTTCACCACCTTCGGCTCGCCGCGGTGTTCCTCGTCATAGGTGACGATCGAGACGGTCTCGATCAGCCGGCATTCCAGCTCACGCGCGATGATCGCCGACGGGATCAGGCCGCCGCGGGTGATCGCGACCATGCCGCGCCACGGCCCCTTCTCCACCAGGCGCCAGGCCAGCGCCTTGGCGTCCCGGTGCAGCTGGTCCCAGGTGACCGTGTAGTAACGCTGCGCCATTCTTCGAAAGCCCCCCGCCCCGCCCGTTCAGTACATCCGCCCGCCATCGGGCACCTTCAGGTCCGGCCTGAGCAGCACCACCGCGCCGTTCTCGTCCGGCGCGCCGAGCACCAGCACCTGGCTCTCGAAGCCGGCGATGCGGCGCGGCGGGAAGTTCACCACCGCCATCACCTGCCGCCCGATCAGCCTGTCCGGCGTGTAGTGGACCGTCACCTGGGCGGAGGATTGGCGCGTGCCGATCTCCGGCCCGAAATCGATCCAGAGCTTGATCGCGGGCTTGCGGGCTTCGGGGAAGGGCTGCGCGTCGACCACCGTGCCGACGCGGATCTCCACCTTCTCGAACAGCGCCATGTCGATCTGGTCCATGGCGCGTCCTAGCCCGGAAGGGGCGGCGGCGGCAACGGCCGCCGCGGGCGGTCTTGCGCCCATCGCCGCCGGGGTCCATTCGTCGCGGCGCGGCCGGGCGGAGGTCGCGGCGGGGCTGTGCGGCGCATCATCCGGTCGCGCGGCGGGCCCTGGCCGCAAGCCTCGCCCGGACCGGGGAGAGACGAACGGGATGAGCCAGCCGCAGACGCCAAGCTTCCGCCTGGATGGCAGGCGTGCCCTGGTGACGGGCGCCAGCAAGGGCATCGGCCGCGCCGGCGCGGTCGCGCTGGCCGCCGCGGGGGCGGAGGTGGTGATGGCCGCGCGCTCCGCCGCCGAGCTGGCGGAGACCGGGGCCGCGCTGCGCGCCGCCGGCCACGCCGCCACCGCGCTGCTGCTGGATGTCACGGACCGCGAGGCGGTGCGCGCCGCCGTCGCGGCGCAGGGCCCCTTCGACATCCTGCTGAACAATGCCGGCACCAACATCCGCGAGCCCTTCCTGGAACTGCGCGACGAGTCGATGGACCGGCTGCTCGACCTCAACATCCGCGCGATGTTCACCGTGGCCAAGGCGGTGGCCGAGGGGATGGCGAAGGCCGGGCGCGGCGGCGCCATCATCAACCTCTCCTCGGTCAACGGGCACGTGGCCGGCGCCAACCGCAGCGTCTACACCGCGACCAAGCACGCGGTGGAGGGCATGACCAAGGCGATGGCCTTCGAGCTCGGCCCCATCGGCATCCGCGTCAACGCCGTGGCGCCCGGCTTCGTGGAGACGCCGCTGACCGCGGGCGTCCTGTCGGACGCCGCCTTCCGCGCCCGCGTCGAGCGCGCCATGCCGCTCGGCCGCGTGATGTCGGTCGAGGACATCATGGGCGCCATCGTCTTCCTCGCCTCGCCGGCCGCCGCCATGATCACCGGCGCGAGCCTCGTCATTGATGGCGGCCACCTCACGCACTGAACCGGACCCAGCGAAGATGCTCCGCGACTTCCACGCCCCCGGGCGCAGCACCGTCCATGCCGCGAACGGGATGGCGGCCACCTCCATGCCGCAGGCGACGCTGGCGGCGGTCGACATGCTGCGCGCCGGCGGCAATGCGCTGGACGCGGCGATCACGGCGGCCGCGGTGCTGGGCGTGGTGGAGCCGCAGAGCACCGGCATCGGCGGCGACTGCTTCTGCCTCTACGCGCCGGCCGGCACGGGGCAAGTGATCGCGATCAACGGCTCGGGCCGCGCGCCGCGTGGCGCGACGCCGGAGGCGCTGCGCGCGGCGGGCCTTGCGAAGATGGAGCCGCTCTCGGCGCATTCCGTGACCGTGCCCGGCGCCGTCTCCGCCTGGGAATTGCTGGCGCGCACGCATGGGCGGAAGGGGCTGGACGAGATCCTGGCACCGGCGATCCGGTTTGCCGAGCAAGGTTTCCACCTCTCGCCGCGCGTCGCCTTCGACTGGCAGGCCTCGGTCGCGAAGCTGGCGAAGCACCCGGGCGCGGCGCGGCGCTTCCTGAAGGACGGGTCGGCCTTCGGGCTCGGCGACCGCTTCGTCCAGCCGGAACTCGCCGCCACGCTGCGCGCCATCGGCAAGGGCGGCGCGAAGGCGTTCTACGAAGGCGCCATCGCGGCCGACATGGTGCGCACCCTGCGCGAGGCCGGCGGCACCCACACGGAAGAGGATTTCGCCCGCGCCGCCACGGTCGCCGAATTCGTGGACCCGATCCGCCGGTCCTGGCGGGGGATGGACATCTTCCAGTGCCCGCCGAACGGCTCGGGCCTGCTGGTGCTGATGATCCTCGGCATGATCGAGCGGCTCGGCACGGCGGAGGCCGGCGCGCTCTCGGCCGAACGCCTGCACCGGCACATCGAGGCCGCGCGGCTCGCCTATCGCGACCGCGACGCCTTCCTGGCCGACCCGTCGCAGGTGGAGGTGCCGGTCGGCAGGCTGACCTCCGACGCCTATCTGGAGAACCTGGCGAAGCTGATCCGCGACGAGGCGGCGATGGCGGAGATGCCGCCGGCCGGCGAGGCGGATTGGGCACGCCACCGCGACACCGTCTATCTCTGCGTCGTCGATCGCGACGGCAATGCCTGTTCCTTCATCAACTCGCTCTTCGAGGGTTTTGGCAGCGGCATCCTGGCCGAGGGCTCCGGCGTGCTGCTGCACAACCGCGGCTACGGCTTCCGCCTGCACGACGGCCACCCGAACTGCATCGCCCCCGACAAGCGGCCGATGCACACCATCATCCCCGGCATGGTGATGCAGGACGGACAAGCGCTGATGCCCTTCGGCGTGATGGGCGGCCACTACCAGCCGATGGGGCAGACGCTGTTCCTGGCGAACCACTTCGAATACGGGCTCGACGTGCAGGCCGCGCTCGACCTGCCGCGGCTGTTCCCCACCGGTGGCAAGGTGCAGGTGGAGCGCGGCATCCCGCTTGCCGTCGTCGATCGCCTGAACCGGCTCGGCCATGTCTGCGAGCTGGTCGAGAAGCCGCATGGCGGCGGCCAGGCCATCCTGATCGACCGCGCCCGCGGCTGCCTGGTCGGCGGATCCGACCCGCGCAAGGATGGCTGCGCGCTGGGCTACTGAGGACGACGCAAGCCGGATTGTTCCGGCCCCCGCCCCTTGGGTAAACTGCCGACGTCGCCTGTCGCACCCGCTGCGCGGCGGCGACGCGGGAGAGGCGGTGGATGACGCAGCTGTATGGCACGCTCGGGCCGGATCTGCTCGAGCTGACGGGCGAACTGCGGGAAGCCTTCGGTCATCCGGAAGGCATCGGCGACGAAGCCGCCGACACGCTGATCGCGGCCCCCTTCGACGGGCAGGCCGGCGGCTACTCGCTGCATGGCAGCGGCGGGAATGACAGCCTGGATCTTGGCCGCGGCGGCATGGCGGATGGCGGCGAGGGCAACGACACCCTGATCGCCCGCGTGGGCGAGGCCTTCCAGCGCCAGCCCTTCACCACCATCCAACTGTACGGCGGCCATGGCGACGACCTGCTGACGGCCGTCGGCGACGGCTACACGGATGTCGGTTTCTTCCCGCCCTACCGCTACCACGGCGGGCCCGGCAACGACACGATCCTGGGCGGGGACGCCAATGAGGCGCTGTCGGGCGGGCCGGGCGACGATTCGCTCCATGGCGGCGACGGCACCGACACGCTGCAGGACCACGACTACGGCAAGATCATCTTCCCCGATACGACGCCCCGCGAGCCGTCGGGCATGGAGACGCTGCACGGCGGTGGCGACAACGACCGCATCTACTCCTGGGGCGGCTTCGATTCGCTGCAGGGCGGCACCGGCGATGACAGCATGCTGGCCGTGGACATGGTCATCGCCGATGGCGGCGACGGCACCGACTCCCTGGACTTCATCCGCGCAAGCCCGTTCAGCGGCCGCGTGCTGGTGCGGGAGGAGGAGGACCCGCTGCCGGTCGCCTCGCCCTGGCTGCGCATCCGCAGCATCGAGCGCCTCTACATCCCCGGCGCTTCCGAGCTTGACGACATCCTGCTGATCCCGACCGCGGCGATCACCATCGACCTGAACCTGGGCAACGACCACGCGGTGGTCGGCGGCGGCACGGTGCGCGGCGGCGCGGGCAACGACGTGCTGCGCCTGGCCGGCAACTTCGCGAACCTGCTCGGCGGCGAGGGCAACGACACCATCACGGCCGATGGCGCGGGCGGCTACTTCGAAGGCGGCGCCGGAGACGACAGCATCCGCATCAAGTCGGCCGCCACGACCGGCTTCTACTCGGCCTTCCTCGCCGGCGGGAACGACACCTATACCGGCTCCACCACCCGGCCCGACTACCTGTTCTATTTCAATGGCGGCGACGACGTGATCCGCCTGCATGGCGGCGACGACGGCGCGCAGGGCGGGGAGGGCAACGACCTCCTCGATGGCGGCGACGGCGCCGACAGCCTGCTCGGCGAGGACGGCAACGACACGCTGCGCGGCGGCGCCGGCATGGACAGCATGGTGGGCGGCGCGGGCGACGACATCTTCTTCATCGACGCCTTCGGCACCAACGAGCTGATCATCCACCCTGATCCGGCGGCGCCGACGGACTACCTCAACACCGACCCCGGCGACTGGACGGTTGAGGACGTCGATGGCGGCATCGACACCGTCGTCAGCAGCGTCTCCGCCCGGCTCCTCGCCAATCTCGAGATCCTGCGACTGACCGGCGACGGCGACCTCTGGGGCACGGGCAACGAGCTGGCCAACATCATCAGAGGCACGGAGGGCGCCAATTCGCTCTCCGGCCTGGGTGGCGACGACAGCCTCTTGGGCCGGGGCGGCGACGACACGCTGGTCGGCGGCGGCGGACGCGACACGCTGGCGGGCGGGGCGGGGAACGACAGCCTGGACGGCACGGGCGGTCGCCAGGTGCTGCTGATCGGCGGCGACGGGGACGACGTGCTGCGCGCCGCCTCCGCCGCCATGGGCGTCATCGGCGAGACCGCGGGCGACGAGCTGCGCGGCGGCGAGGGCAACGACCTGCTGGAAGGCAGCGCCACCGGCAACCTCGAGGCGCTGGTGGACAGCCTGAGCGGCGGCCAGGGCGACGACACGCTGATCGGCGGCGCAGGGGCCGACAGCATGTCGGGCGGGCACGGCGGCGACACCTTCCGCTACCTGGCCGCGTCGCGGCACGGCAACGACACCATCGTCGGCTACCGCGTCGCCGATGACGTGATCGAGGTCTCGGCGGGCGGCTTCGGCGGCGGACTCTCGGCGGGGATGGACCTGCTGGCCGAGGACCGCTTCGTCCTCGGCGTCGCCGCGACGGGCACTCCCGGCACCGGGCAGTTCCTGTGGGATGCGGGCACGAAGACGCTGCGCTGGGATGCCGACGGCATGGGCACCGGCGCTGCGGTGTTGCTGGCCACGATGACGGGCGCCGCCGGCTTCGGGGCGGGGGAGATCGTGGTCATCGGCTGAGGGCGCCTGCCCCGGGCTTGTCGCGCGACCGGCCGGGGTCCAGGAATTGGCCGAGCCGCCGCGCCGCCCGGGCGCGGCGGCCGGAGGAATGCCGTCCCGATGACCGAGCCCTGCGACCTCTCCGCCGTCGAGGCGCGCCGGCTGATCGGCGCCCGCCGCCTGAGCCCGGTGGAACTGCTGGACAGCTGCCTCGCCCGCATCGCCGCGGTGAACCCGGCCGTGAACGCCATGGTGGCGATGGACGAGGACCGCGCGCGGGCCACCGCGCGGGACGCGGAAGCCGCGGTGATGCAGGGCGGCCCGCTCGGCCCGCTGCACGGCCTGCCGGTCGGCATCAAGGACCTGGACGAGACGGAAGGGCTGCGCACCACCTGGGGCAGCCTGCTCTTCGCCGACCACGTGCCGGCGAAGGACGGCGCGATGGTGGCGAACCTGCGTCGCGCCGGGGCGGTGGTCGTGGGCAAGACCAACACGCCGGAATTCGGCGCCGGCGCCAACACCCGCAACCTGGTCTATGGCGCGACGGGCAATGCCTTCGACCCGTCGAAGTCCGCCGCCGGCTCCTCCGGCGGGTCGGCGGTGGCGCTGGCGGCGGGGATGGTGCCGATCGCCTCGGGCAGCGACACTGGCGGGTCGCTCCGCAACCCGGCGGCCTTCAACGGCATCTTCGGCTACCGGCCCTCGCCGGGGCTGGTGCCGTCGGAGCGGCGGGGCATCGGCTGGTCGCCGCTCTCGGTGCTGGGCCCGATGGCGCGCAGCGCCACCGACGCGGCGCTGATGCTGTCGGCGATGGCCGATGACGACGCGGTGGACCCGCTGGCCTACACCCTGCATGGGCGCAGCGTCAGGCGGGGCGATGGCAGCTTCTTCCCGCCGGCGCCCGTGGACCTGTCGCGGCTGCGGGTGGCCGCCACGGCGGATTTCGGCTTCGCCCCGACGGAACGCGCAATTCGCGACATCTTCGCAGAACGCGTCGCAAAACTGGAATCGCTCTTCGCCCGGGTCGAGCACGCCCACCCCGACTGCGCCGGCACCGACGAGGCCTTCGAGGTGCTGCGCGCCGCCGAATTCCTGGTCGCCCACCGCGAGAAGGCCGAGCGCACCCCCGACAGGATCGGCCCCAACGTCGCGGCGAACGTGGCGGAGGCGCTGCGCTACACCCTCGGCGACTATGCGAAGGCGGCCGCCGCCCAGACCCGCATCTACCGCGGCTGGCAGGGCTTCTTCGAGCGGCACGACCTGCTGGTCTCGCCCGCCATCACCCTCAGCCCGCGCAGCTGGCGGGAGCTCTACCCGAAGGAGATCGACGGCCAGCCGACCCGCACCTATTTCCACTGGCTGTCGCTGGCCTATGCCGTCTCCCTGGTCGGGCACCCGTCCTGCAGCCTGCCGCTCGGGCGGGACCGGTCGGGCATGCCCTTCGGGCTGCAGATCGTGGGCCCGCGCGGCGGCGATGCGCTGGTGCTGGCCGCGGCCGCGGCCATCGAGGCGGCGGTGGCGGGCGATGTGGAACTGTCCCGGCCCGTGCCGGACATCGCGGCGCTGAAGGCGGCGCCGCCGATCGCGTCGATGCCGGGCTTCCTGACCTGGGATTGAAGGCGCGCGGCCTTCATCGCCAATGCCGCGGGCCGTCTCCCGCGTAGCCGTAGCTCCGGCCGCCATGGCCGGCATAGCCGTAGCCCGGATGGCCGTAGCCCGGATGGCGATAGCCCGGATGCCCGTAGCCCGGATGCCCGTAGCCTGGATGCCGGTGCGCCCGGCGGCGGTCGCGCCGGTTGTCGTCTGCCGAGGCGATGGCCACCCCCGCCAGCACCGCGCCGGCGCCGAGCGCCAGGGTTCCGGGCACGTTCAGGCTGCCATCGGGGTTCTGGCAGGCGCCGAGCAGCAGCGCGGCGGAGAGGGCGAAGGCGGGGAGCAGGCGCATGGGACGGGGGACCTCCTGCACCTGATCCTGCCCTGCCCCCTTGGCCGCCGAAGGGCGGGGATGTGGCGGGCAGGGCGCAGGCATGGCCGGATCGCGGCGGCGGCGCCGGCGGCTCGCTTCTTCCCCGGGCCCGGGGATCAGCCGCGCCGGTAGCCGAAGCGGTCCATGCAGGCCGCCAGCGCATCCTCCAGCCGCGCGATCGTGTCCGGCGCCAGTTTCTCGCGGTGGTCGCCGGGGACCACGCGGCGGACGAAGCGCGTCGGGTCCTCGCTGTCCGGCACCCGATCCACCTCGGCGAGCAGGCGCTCCAGCGCGCCCGGCGCCAGGTGCCAGCCGAAGTGCCCCAGCAGGGCGGCGAACATCCCTGGCTTGCGCAGCACCACCTCCTCGTAGCGCAGCACCAGGCATTCCGGGTCGTCCAGCAGCGGGGCGAAGGCGAGCATGGTGCGGTCGAAGTTGCGCGCGTGCTTCAGCACGAAATCGGCGATGTCGGTTGCCAGCGCCTCGGCGCGCTTGCGGGCGAAGGCCTCGGCCCCCTGCCGTGCCGTCTCGGTCCCGGCCGAGGGCAGGGTGTGCGAATAGGCATCCGAGAAATACTGGCTGACCAGCGCATCCCGCGGGTCGCGCACCAGCAGCACCTTGCGCGCCGGGCCGAAGAGCGGGTGGCGCACGACGTTCGCCGGCAGGGTGCGGAAGCCGGTGTAGAGGTTGCCCGGCGCGATCGCCGCCGAAAGGTCCGCCTTCTGCCAGTCCGCCACCCGGAAGCCGTGGTGGAAGAAGGTGTCGGGCATGTTGACCACGTTCATGCCGTTGGCCGCGCCCAGGGCCTGCATGCACCAGTGCAGCATGGTGCTGCCGGACTTGCGGATGCCGAGGCTGAAGCGCACCGGCTCGCCCGGGCGATCGGCGACGTGGAAGGGGATCTCGGCCGCCCCCACCCGGACGACCACCGGGCGTGTCGGGCCGCGCGGGGGGCGCCGGCCGGGTGGCGGGGGGCGGCCGTGCGACAGCGACATGCGCGAGCCTTCCGGACCCGGCTTCAGCCGCGGCCGCCGGAGAAGGCGTTGAAGGTCTGCAGCGTGTAGGTGTCCTTCACGCCGGCGACGCCCTGCACCTTCTCCACGACGAACAGGCCGATGTCCTGGTCCGGCTCCAGGTAGAACTTGCCCAGCAGGTCGTATTGCCCGCTGATCGAGTGCATCTCGGACAATTCGGGGATGGTGTCGGCCATCTCGCGCGCCACGCGATAGGCCTGCCCCATCTCGCACTTGATCATCACGAAAATGGCACGCATCCGTAGCCTCTCCGCCATGGTCGCGTCCCCACATAGTCGGGCGAGGGGGCGGAGGGCTAGCCCGCACGGGCGCCGGGCACGCCACTGGCCGGCGCGTGCTACAAAGCACGCCATTCGGCGGGCGATCCGAGCCGCCTCGGGTTCGGGACATCGCGGTGCCGACATGCCTGGTGGGGCAGGGCGGACTCGGTTAACGGCGGCGCAATGTTTGCAGGGGTTGCTTGGCCGCCTGTCCGGGACGTGGCGCGCGGCAGCCTGCCCTTCGCACCTGCGAGCCTGCCCTCGCAACGGTGACCGAGGGTAACGGACCTCTTGCCCGTCCCCGTGCGAGCGTTCACAAGAAATGCGACAGGACCGGGCCCCGATGCGGACGATCTCGCAGCTAGCAATCCTCGCCGTCGCCGGCGGTCTCGGCGCCGCCTGGCACATCTACGGCGAACAGGTCGGGCTGCCCCGGCCGCTGGCCCTGGTCGGGCTCGAGGCCGCGGCGCCGGCCCAGCAGCAGCGCGGCCCCGGGGGCGGCGGGCCCGTCGGCGTCGTCGTGCAGAATGTGCGCACTGGCGTCGTCGTCGACCGCGCCGAAAGCGTGGGCACCGTCCGCGCCAGGGACGCGGTGACCATCACCGCCAAGGTGCCCGGCGTCGTGCAGGCCATCCGCTTCACCGAGGGCCAGCGCGTGCGGGAAGGCGACGCGCTCGTCGATCTCGACGCCGCGGCGCTGCGCGCCGATCTCGACCGCTTCCGGGCCGCGATGGACGATGCGCGCAGCCAGCTGGCGCGCGGGCGGCAGCTGCAGGCCGGCACCTCGATCGCCGCCCAGCGGCTGGACACGCTGGAAGCCGCCGCCCGCCAGGCGGAAGGCCAGGTGCGCGCCGCCCAGGCGCGGCTCGACGAGCTGCGCGTCACCGCGCCCTTCGGCGGCCGGGTCGGGCTGCGCCAGGTCAGCGTCGGCGCGCTCGTCCAGCCGGGCGCCGTCGTGACCACCCTCGACGACATCTCCCGCGTCCGCATCGAATTCTCGGTGCCGGAGGTCTTCGTGGCCCGCGTGCGCGCCGGCAGCCCCGTCACCGCCCGCGCCACCGCCTTCGGCGACCGCCGCTTCCGCGGCACCGTCGCCGTGGTGGACACCCGCGTCGACACCGCGACGCGCACCATCCGCGTCATCAGCGAATTCGACAATGCCGACGAGGCGCTGAAGCCCGGCCTGTTCATGACGGTCGAGCTGGAGCTGGAACGGCGGGAGGAGGCGCTGCTGGTCGCGGAGGAAGCGCTGGACCCGATCGGCGACCGCAACTTCGTCTATGTGATCCGGGACAACCGCGCCCGCCGCGTCGAAGTCCGCCTCGGCCAGCGCCTGCCGGGCGAGGTAGAGATCCTCTCCGGCGTCCGCGCCGGGGAGCCGGTGGTGGTGCGCGGCGTGCAGCGCCTGCGGAACGATGCGCCTGTCAGGGTGGTCGAGACCCTGACGCGCCCCACCTCCTGATCGAACGCCGCGGGGAAGCAGCGCCATGGTCCTCTCCGACGTCTCCATCAAGCGTCCGGTCTTCGCCACCGTCATCAGCCTCCTGCTGATCGTCCTCGGCGTCGCCTCCCTGATGCGGCTGCCGATCCGCGAATACCCGGCGATCGACCCGCCGGTGGTCTCGGTCACCACCCAGTATCGCGGCGCCTCCGCCGCGGTGGTGGACACCCAGATCACCGAGCTGCTGGAAGCCGCCGTCGCCGGGATCGAGGGGATCAAGTTCATCTCCTCCCAGTCGCGGGACGAGCGCAGCCAGATCACCATCGAGTTCCGCCTGACGCGGGACGTGGACGCCGCCGCGAACGACGTGCGCGACCGCGTGGCCCGCACCCTGGCGCGCCTGCCCGAACAGGCCGACACGCCGGTGGTGCAGAAGGTGGACGGCGATGCGCGGCCGATCCTCTGGGTGGCGCTGGTGTCCGACCAGCTCTCGGGCATGGAGCTGACCGAGATCGCCCGCCGCCGCTTCGCCGACCGCCTGGCGATCGTCGAGGGCGTGGCGCAGGTGCTGATCCAGGGCGAGCGCCGGCCGGCCATGCGCATCTGGCTCGACCGCCAGGAGCTGGCCGCCCGCGGCCTGACCGTGCAGGACGTCGAGGACGCGATCCGGCGCGAGAATGTGGAACTCCCGGGCGGCCGGCTAGAGAGCAACACGCGCGAGCTGACCGTGCGCACCGACACGCGGATGAGCCGGCCGGAGCAGTTCCGCTCCGTGGTCCTCAGTCGCAGCGCCGGCGGGCAGGTGCTGCTCGGCGACGTCGCCTCGGTGGAGGTGGCGCCGGAGGACACGCGCGGCGACTACCGCATCAACGGCAAGCCGGGCGTCGGGCTCGGCATCCAGCGGCAATCCACCGCCAACACGCTGTCGGTGGCCGACGGCGTGAAGCGCGAGGTCGAGCTGATCCGCGCCTCAATCCCGGAAGGCGTGGAGGTGGTGGTCGGCTACGACGAGAGCCTGTTCATCGCGCAATCGATCTACGAGGTCGAGCACGCGCTGATGATCGCGCTGATCCTCGTCGTCGTCGTGATCTTCTTCTTCCTGCGCAGCTTCCGCGCCACCATCATCCCGGCCGTCGCCATCCCGGTCTCCATCGTCGCCAGCTTCATCGCGCTGTCGGCGCTCGGCTTCTCGATCAACGTGCTGACGCTGCTCGGCCTGGTGCTGGCGATCGGCCTGGTCGTCGACGACGCGATCGTGGTGCTGGAGAACGTCCACCGCCGGATCGAGGAAGGCGAGCACCCGCTGCTCGCCTCCATCCGCGGATCGCGGGAGATCGCCTTCGCGGTCATCGCGACCACGCTGGTGCTGGTCGCGGTCTTCGTGCCGCTGTCCTTCATGGGCGGCAACACCGGCCGGCTGTTCACCGAATTCGGCTTCGCGCTGGCGGCGTCGGTGCTGTTCTCCGGCCTCATCGCGCTGACGCTGACGCCGATGATGTGTTCCAAGCTGCTGAAGCCGCACCAGGGCGACAGCTGGCTGATCCGCCGGACGGAGCCGATCTTCCTCGGGATGAACTGGGTGCTGCGCGTCACGCTGCGCCGGGCGCTCGCGGCGCCGCTGATCACGCTCGGCGTGGTCGGGCTGATGTGCGCCGTCTCGGTCGCGCTGTTCAACGTGATCCCGAAGGAATTCGCGCCGACCGAGGATCGCGGCGTCATCATCATCCCGACCACCGGGCCCGAGGGCGCGTCCTTCTCCTACACGCGCGAACAGGTGCAGCGCATCGAGCGCATCGTCCAGCCGCTGGTCGAGCGGGGCGATGCCGCCTCCGTCTTCGCCACCGTCGGCGGCTTCCAGCGGCCGCCGCAGGGCAACGTGGCGAACATGTTCATCCGCCTTGCCCCCTGGCACGAGCGTGAGCGCAAGCAGCAGCAGATCGCCGCCGAGATCATGCCGCAGCTGCTCGCCATCCCCGGCACGCGCGCCTTCGCGCTGAACCCGCCCTCGCTCGGCCAGCGCGGCTTCCAGCCGCCGGTGCAGTTCGTGATCGGCGGCACCGACTACGCGACGCTGGTGCAGTGGCGCGACGCCTTCCTGGCCCGCGCGCGGGAGAACAACCGGCTGCTGAACCTCGACAGCAACTACCGCGAGACCAAGCCCGAGGTGCGCGTCGAGATCGACCGCCGCAAGGCCGCCGAGCTCGGCGTCTCCATCCAGGCGGTCGGCCGCACCATCGAGACGATGCTCGGCTCGCGCGAGGTCGGCACCTATGTGCAGGGCGGCGAGGAATACCGCATCCTCCTCCAGGCGCGCGAACAGGACCGCGCCACGCCCTACGACCTGCAGAACATTTTTGTGCGTACCACCGCCGGCGGGCTGGGGCTGGTGGCCGGTGCCGGTTCGCAGCAAGGGGCGCTGGTGCCGCTCTCCAACGTGGTCACGCTGAGCGAGCGGGCGCGGCCGCAGTCGCTCGCCCGCGAGGACCGGGTGCGCGCCATCACCATCAGCGCCTCCCTCGCGCCCGGCTACACGCTCGGCGAGGCGCTGGCCTACATGGAAGGCGTGGCGCGGGAGGTGCTGCCGCCCGATACGCGCATCAGCTACCGCGGCCAGAGCCTGGAGTTCAAGGAAAGCAGCGGGGCGCTCTACGTCACCTTCGCGCTCGCGCTGCTGGTGGTGTTCCTGGTGCTGGCCGCGCAGTTCGAGAGCTTCATCCACCCCTTCGTCATCCTGCTGTCGACGCCTCTCGCCGTGACCGGCGGGCTGCTGGCGCTGCACATGACGGGGCAGACGCTCAACGTGTTCAGCCAGATCGGCATGATCCTGCTGATCGGGCTGATGGCGAAGAACGGCATCCTGGTGGTGGAATTCGCCAACCAGCTGCGCGACCGCGGGCTGTCCATCCACGACGCGGTGCTGGAAGCCTCGGTGGTCCGGCTGCGGCCGATCCTGATGACCTCCATCGCCACCGTCTTCGGCGCGGTGCCGCTGGCGATGGCGACAGGCGCAGGCGCCGAAAGCCGCATGGCGCTCGGCATCGTCATCGTGGGCGGCGTGACCTTCTCCACCTTCGTCACGCTGTATGCCGTGCCGGCGCTCTACCTGCTGCTCGCGCCCTTCACCAAGCCGATCGGCGCCATCGCCTCGCGGCTGAACGATCTCGAGCGGACCGAGCCGCGCCACGCCGCGCCCGCCGAGTAGCCGCGCGCCGGCCATCGCGCTAAACCCACCCCGCGAGTGACGGGGCGGGCGCGATGGCGGATGCGGCAGGGACCGAGGGGCGCACGGGCGGGCAGTTGCTCGCCGATGCGTTGGTCGCCAACGGCGCCACGCATGTCTTCGCCGTGCCGGGCGAAAGCTATCTCGACCTGCTGGACGGGCTGCATGCGGTGCGCAACCGCCTCGCCCTGGTCACCTGTCGCTTCGAGGCCGGCGCGGTCCACATGGCCGAGGCCCAGGGCAAGCTGACGGGCCGGCCCGGGGTTGCCGCCGTGACGCGCGGCCCCGGCGCCTGCCATGCCGCGATCGGCGTGCATGTCGCGCAGCAGGACAGCACGCCGCTGGTGCTGCTGGTCGGCCAGATCCCGCATGAGGAGACCGACCGCGAGAGCTTCCAGGAAGTGGATTACCGCCGCTTCTTCTCGCCGATCGCCAAGTGGGTGACGCAGATCGACGACGCCCGCCGCATCCCCGAGCAGATGGCGCATGCCTTCGACGTCGCGGTCAGCGGCCGCCCCGGCCCCGTGGTCGTCGCGCTGTCGGAGGAGATGCAGAAGCACGTCGTCGCCGTGCGCGACATCGGCCCGCAGCCCATCCTGCCGCCGCACCCGGCGCCCGATGCGCTGCCGCGGCTGATGGAGATGCTGGCGCGCGCCGAACGCCCGCTGGCGATCCTCGGCGGCAGCCGCTGGACGCCGGAAGGGCGCGCCGCGATCCGCGACTTCCTGGTGGGCAACGACATCCCCGTCGCTGTCGCCTTCCGCCGGCAATCGCTGTTCGACGGCACTTCCGCGCACTATGCGGGCGACCTCGGCGTCGGCGCCGATGCCGGGCTGGTCGCGAAGGCGCGGGAGGCGGACCTGATCCTGGCGATCGGCACGCGTCTCGGCGAGCCGGTCAGCCAGGGCTACACGCTGTTTGACCTGGCCGGGTCCAAGCCCATCGTGCAGGTCTATCCCGACCAGGCGGAGATCGGGCGCGTGCACCGCGTGGCGCTCGGCATCGTCGCCGATGTGAACGCCTTCGCCCACGCCGCCGCCGCGACGCCGCGCATCGCGTCCCCGCGCTGGTCCGGCTTCCGCGCCGCCGCCCGCGCGGCGCGGGAGGCGCAGGCGAAGGCGCCGTCCTACGAGGGCCCGCTGAACCTCGCGGTCGCCTTGCAGGAGCTGGAGAAGGTCATCCCCGCCGACACGATCTTCACCACCGATGCCGGCAACTTCGCCACCTGGCCGACGCGCTTCATGCACCTGACGGACGGCCAGGACTTCCTCGGCCCCACCAACGGCGCGATGGGCTACGCGGTGCCATCCGCCATCGGCGCGGCCATCACCCATCCGGGCCGCACCGTGATCGCCTTCGTCGGCGATGGCGGCGCGCTGATGACGGGGCAGGAGATCGCGACCGCCTTCCACCACGGCGTCGCGCCCATCGTGATGGTCTTCAACAACGGCATGTACGGCACGATCCGCATGTACCAGGAGAGGACCTATCCTGGCCGCGTCTCCGGCACCGCGCTGACCAACCCCGACTTCGCGCGCTTCATCGAAAGCTTCGGCGGCCATGGCGAGGTGGTGGAGCGCACGGAGGAGCTGGCGCCCGCCTTCCTGCGCGCCAAGGCGTCCGGCAGGCCTGCGATCATCGAGGTGCGGATGAACCCCGAGCAGGTCACCAACCGCGCCACCATCGCCCAGCTGCGCGCCCAGGCGGGCGCGCGTTGAGCGTCTTGTAGCGGGCGCCACGTTTCAGACCTCCGGGCCCTGCGGCCCTCCGGTCATCGGGGCGCCTCAGGTGATTGGCGACCCGATTCAGACCTCCGGGCCCTACGGCCCTCCGGTCATCGGGGCGCCTCAGGCAAAAAGCGCCGCGACCTTCGGGTCGCGGAAGCGCTGCACCTCGATCGCATAGCCGGCCGGGTCCTCGAAGAAGAAGTGCTCGCAATAGGTGCCGGTCTGGATCGGGCCGAGCTTCGCGACACCCGCCGCCTGCATGCGCGCATGCCATCCCGCGACATCCTCCGCCACGATGGTCAGCAGCACGGCGCTCTGCGGCTGGTGGCGCAGATGGCCGCGGTTGCCGTCCACGATGCCGAAGAAGCTGCCCGGCGCGATGCGGTAGATGCGCGCCATGCCCTGGTCCAGCACCAGCTCGAAGCCCAGCGTGTCCTCGTAGAAGCGCGCGATGGCGGCGATGTCGTCGTAGTAGAAGAAGGTGATGGCGTAGCCCGGCTGCATGCGGCGTCTCCTGCAAGGCGTCGCGCGCACCATCGCGCGCCGGCCGTGCGGCGTCGAGCCGCGGCGGTTGACCGGCGCGGCGCCGGCGCGGCACCGTCCCCGCGACACGGCGCGAAGGGCAGCAGCACATGCGGGACAGGCCGGTGACCATCGCGCTGCCGAAGCTGGCCTTCCCGCCGCCCGGCCGCGTCACCGACGACACCAGCGTGCTGACGCTGCGCTCCCTGGTGCAGGAACCGCTCTGCCGCTGGGTGGATGGCGCGGTGCTGCCCGGCCTGTTCGCAAGCTGGTCGCATGACGATGGCGGCCGCGTCTGGCGCTTCCGCCTCCACCCCGGCGCGCGCTTCCACGATGGCGCGGCCTGCGACGCCGCCGCCGTCATCGCCACCATCGAGGAGCATCTGTGCGGCCTCGACACCTTCGGCATGCCCTGGCCCTATGCGCGCTACCTGGCCGGCGCGACCTTCGCGGCCGAGACCGCCGACACGCTGCGCGTCGAGACGCCCGCGCCCTTCGCCGACCTGCCCGAAATCTTCGCCGAGTTCTTCGTCGCCCGCGCGACCCCGGCCGGGGAGGCGCTGCTCGGCACCGGCCCCTATCGCGTGGAGGGCTACGATCCCGGCCGCTCGGCCGACCTCGTCGCCACCGATCCCGCGACGCAGCCCGCGCGCCTGCGCCTGGTCGCCATGCCGGACGCGGAGGCACGCCACGCCGCGCTGCTCTCCGCCGAGGCCGATGTCGCCGCCAACCTGGAACGCATGGCCCGCCCGCCGCTCGGCCGCGACGGGCTCGACTGGACCCGGGCGGGCAACACGCTCTCCGTCATGTACTACCTGGACTGCCGCCAGGGCCTGTTCGCGCATGCCGCGGCGCGGATGGCGGCGAACCTGGCGGTGGACCGGCGCGCGATGCTGGACCAGCTGTTCCACGGCCTCGGCGTGCCGGCGACGACCATCGTCAGCCCCTGGCATCTCGGCCACGCGCAGGCCGCGCTGCCGCCGCTGCCGCACGACCCGGATGCGGCGAAGCGCCTGCTGGACCAGGCGGGCGGCGGCGCCGACGAGCTGCTGCTGCGCACGCCGCTGCACATGCCGGAAGGCGCGCCGGCGATCAGCGCCATGATCGCCGACGCGCTCGGCCGCATCGGCCTTCGCGTGCGCATCGAGACGGAGCCCGACCGCCCCGACTATGCGCGCCAGGTAGGGCGCGGGCGGATCGGCGACCTCGCGATCTTCGACAGCTCGCCCTCCAGCACCTTCCGCGTGATGGACGACAAGATCTCGGCGGCCACGCGCGGCCAGTGGTGGCAGGGGCATGACGACCCGCCGCTGGAACCGCTCTTCGCGACGGCCCGCCGCACCATGGACGACGCCGCGCGCGCAACCGCCTATGCCGCCTGCCTGCGCCGCCTGCGCGACAACCCGCCCTGGCTCTACCTGTTCCACCCGGTGGAGCTGGTGGCGGCGCGGCCGGGCGTGGCGCGCGTCGCGCTCGATCATCGCGGCGTCCTTTCCATCGGCTGACACGGGGAGGGACGCGATGCGCGACCAGGTCTTCGTCACCGCCGAGGCGCTCGCCGCGGAACTCGCCTCCGCCGCCCCGCCCGCCGTGCTGGTGGTGCGCAACGGCACGCCCGGCACGGGCCCGTGGATTCCCGGCGCGGTCGAGGTGGACTTGCCGACGCAGCTGGCCTCGCCCGGCGGCGGCACGCTCGGCAGCCGCCCGCTGCCCGCCATCGGGGTCCTGCAGCGGGACGCGCGCGGCTGGGGCCTGCGCCAGGGCGCGCCCGTGGTGCTCTACGACCATGACCGCTGCCTGGTCGCGGCGCGCGGCTGGTGGGTGCTGCGCTGGGCAGGCTTGTCCCGGGCGCGGCTGCTGGATGGCGGCTTCGCGGCCTGGCAGGCGGCCGGCCTGCCGGTGGCGTCGCAGCCGGGCTCGCCGCCACCGGGCGACGTGGTGCTGTCAGCTGGCCACATGCCGGTGCTGGACGCCGATGGCGCCGCGGTGCTGGCCCGCGACGGGCTGCTGCTCGATAGCCGCGTGCGCGTGAACTACATCGGCGGCGCGGTGCCCGCCGGCGCGGCGCCGCGCGGGCACATCCCCGGCTCGGTCAGCGCGCCGGCCGCCGATGCGCTGATGGAGGATGGCCGCTTCGCCGACGAGGCGACGCTGCGGCACCTCTACTTCGCGCTCGGCGCCGATGGCGCGCGGCCTGTCGGCGTCAGCTGCGGCGCGGGAATCTCGGCGGCGCACAGCGTCGCCGCGCTGGCCTCCATCGGCGTGACGGCGGCGATGTTCCCCGGCTCCTGGTCCGCCTGGGCGGCCGATCCGGCGCGGCCTGTCGTGGTCGGCGCGCATCCGGGCTGACCCCCCGTTGCGCCTGCGCGCGGCGCCGCGCCATGCTGCATCGCAGGATAGGGAGCCCGCCCGCATGATCCGCCGCCGCCACCTGCTGCCGCTCGCCGCCGCGCTGCTGTCCGCCCCCGCGCTGCGCGCGCAGGAAGGCCCCTGGCCGCGGCGGCCGGTGCGGCTGGTCGTCGCCTTCCCGCCAGGTGGGCTCAGCGACGTGATGGGGCGGATCGTCGCCACCAGGTTGTCGGAAGGCCTCGGCCAGCCGGTGGTGGTGGACAATCGCGGCGGCGCGGGGGGCACGCTCGGCACGCAATTCGCGGTGCGCTCCGCGCCGGATGGCTACACGCTGGCCTTCGCCGCACCCTCCACCCACGTCACCGGCCCGATCCTGTTCCCGAGCCCGGGCTATGACGGCACCACCGACGTCGCGCCGGTGGGCGCCTTCGCCACCATCGCCAGCATCGCCGTGGTGCACCCCTCGGTCCCCGCGACGAATGTCGCGGAGCTGACGGCGCTGGCCCGCGCGCAGCCGGGGCGGCTGAACTTCGGCTCCGCGGGCTCCGGCGGGTCCGTGCACCTGGCGGGCGAGCTCTACAAGATGCTGGCGCAGGCCGACATCACCCATGTGCCCTATCGCGGCGGCGCGGCGATGCTGACGGACCTGCTGGCCGGGCGCGTGCAGATCGCCTTCGACAACCTGCCGCAGATCCTGCCGCATGTCCGCAGCGGCGCGGTGCGGGCGCTGGCGGTGACCAGCGCGACGCGGTCGCGCTTCGCGCCCGAGCTGCCGACCATGGCGGAGGCCGGGGTGCAGGGCTTCGACGTCACCTCCTGGTTCGGCGTGACGGCACCGCTCGGCACACCGCCCGAGATCGTCGCGCGGCTGAACGCGGCGATGCGCGCGTCGGTGGCGGAACCCGCGGTGCAGGAACAGCTCGCCGGCATGGGCGCCGAGCCGCTGTCCATGACGGCAGACGAATTCGGCGCCTTCCTGCGCGCCGAGCGCGTCCGCTACGCGGAGATCATCCGCGTCAGCGGCGCGAAGGTGGATTGAAGCGGCGCGCGGGGGCGGGGCCTACCGCCCCACCGCATAGCCCTGCATCCCGCGCGGATTGGCGCCGGCGAACAACTGCCCGTCCGCTTCCTGCCGCGCGCCCGTCAGGCGGCCTTCCGACCACTCGCCGCCCACCTCCACCAGGTGCCCGCGCGCGGC
This sequence comes from Acetobacteraceae bacterium, assembly GCA_027487675.1. GTDB lineage: Bacteria > Pseudomonadota > Alphaproteobacteria > Acetobacterales > Acetobacteraceae > Falsiroseomonas. Next base: position 19,606 of record JAIYDD010000160.1, read on the forward strand.
CAGCGCCTGCGCCACCGCGGGGTCGTAGCGGCCTTCCAGCACGACCTTGCCGGGGCGCGCGGGACGCGGCCAGAAGCTGCTGACCCAGTGTTCCGTGTGGAAGCTCGGCGCGTCGATCGCCTGCTGGATGCCGAGCGCGTGGTCCACCATCCGCGTGAACATGATCGGCTGCCACTGGTCCTGCTGCTCGCCGCCCGGCGTGCCGAAGCTCATCCAGGGGCGGCCATCCTTCAGCGCCATCGCAGGCGACAGCGTGGTGCGCGGCCGCTTGCCCGGCTTCAGGCCGTTCGGGTGCGCCTCGTCCAGCCAGAACATCTGCCCGCGCGTGCCGAGGCAGAAGCCCAGCTCCGGGATCGCCGGGGAGGATTGCAGCCACCCGCCGGAGGGCGTGGCGCTGACCATGTTGCCGAAGCGGTCGATCACGTCGATGTGGCAGGTGTCGCCGCCCGAGGCGCCGAGCCGCGCCACCGTCGGCTCCCCCGCGCCCACCGCGCGCGTCAGCATCTCCTGCCGCGCCACGGCCGCGGCGAAATCGGGCGGGCTGCCCTGGCGGCCGCCCGGTGCGCCGGGGCGCTGGTCGAGCGACGCGCCATCGCCCACCAGCTTCCGGCGTTCGGCGGCGTAGTCGGCCGAGAGCAGCGCGTGGATCGGCACGTCCACATGGTCCGGGTCGCCGTAGAAGGCCTCGCGGTCGGCGAAGGCCAGCTTCATGCACTCGACCACGGTGTGCACATAGCCCTCGCCGAGCGGGTCCATCGCCGCGAGATCAAAACCTTCCAGCAGCGCCAGCGTCTGCAGCATGGTCAGGCCCTGGCTCCAGACGCCGCATTTCAGCACCGTCGTGCCGCGGTAGTCGCGCCGCAGCGGTTCCTCCACGGGCGCGCGCCAGCGGGCCATGTCGTCGGCGGTCAGCACGCCGGCATGGCGGCGGCCGGAAGTGTCCATCGCCTCGGTCGAGCGGCAGAAGCGATCAATGGCTTCGGCGACGAAGCCGCCATACCAGGCGTCGCGCGCGGCATCGATCTGCGCGATGCGGTCGCGCCCGGCGGCCTCGGCTTCCCGCAGCAGGCGTTCCCAGGTGTCGGCGAGCGTCGGGTTGGCCCAGAGCTGGCCCGCCTGCGGCCCGCCGTTCCGCAGCCACAGCGCGGCGGAGCTCGGCCATTCGCCCTCGAACAGCGGGCGGACGGTGTTCAGCGTCGCGATGATGCGCGGCACGTAGTGGATGCCCCGCCGCGCATAGCCGATGGCATAGGACAGCACGTCGCGCAGCGACCAGGTGCCCCAGTCCCGCAGCATCAGCGCCCAGGCGTCGAAGGCGCCGGGCACCATCGCCGGCAGCAGGCCGGTGCCGGGGACGAGATCGAGGCCGAGCTCGTCGCGGACACGGGCGATGGTCAAGCCCGCCGGCGCCACGCCCTGGCCGCAGATCACGCGCTGCGCGCCGGACTTCGCGTCGTGGACGATGATCGGGCAATCGCCCGCCGGGCCGTTCAGGTGCGGCTCCGCGACCTGCAGCGTGAAGCCGGCGGCGGCCGCGGCGTCGAAGGCGTTGCCGCCGCGCTCCAGCACCGCCATGCCGACCTGGGAGGCGATCCAGTGCGTGGAGGCCACCACGCCGAAGCTGCCCGCGATCTCGGGGCGCGTCGTGAACATGCGGTTGCGGTCCCGTCCGGGGGATTGAGGCGCGCGATAGGGACAGGCAGAACCCGCCCGGTCAAGACGGGGGAAGGCGCGTGCTGGTCGGCGTCGTCGGGCCATCGGGGGCGGGCAAGGACACGCTGCTGGACGGCGCGCGCGCCGCGCTGGCCGGCGCGCCCGGCATCCGTTTCGTCCGCCGCGCCATCACCCGCCCCGCGGAGGCCGGCGGCGAGGACCACCTGCCGATGACGCGCGACGCCTTCGAGGCCGCGCGGGACGCCGGCGCCTTCGCCCTGTGGTGGGACGCGCATGGCCTGCTCTACGGCATCCCCGCCGATGTCGAGCCCGCCATCGCGCGCGGCGAGGTGATGGTGGCGAACCTTTCGCGCGGCGTGCTGGAGGAGGCGGCGCGCCGCCTGCCGACGCTGGTGGTGGAGATCACCGCGCCGCCCGAGGTGCTGGCCGCGCGGCTTTCCGCCCGCGGGCGGGAGGATGCGGCGGACATCGCCGCGCGCCTGGCGCGCCAGGCGACGCTGCCGGAGGGCATCCCGGTGCGCCGCGTGATGAACGACGGCAGCGTGGCGGAGGGCATCGCGCGGCTGGTCGCGCTGCTGCGCGAGGTGGCTGCCTAGCCCAGCAGCGGCAGCCGCTCCGCCACCAGGAAGGGCGCGCCCGACGCGGCCTGGGTGAACAAGCACAGCTCCGTCACGCGCCGCGGCAGGGCAGGGGCCTCGCCCAGATGCGCGGCCAGCGCCGGCTGCACGACGGCGCGCTCCGCCTCCGTCAGGCGGCGGGAGAGCGTGACGTGGAACCACCATTCCTCGAAGACATAGTGGTAGCCCCAGCGGGCGAGCAGCGCGCGCTGGCGTTCCGTCATGCGGTCCGGGCGGCGGCGGGCGATCTCGGCCTCGGTCGGCGGGGCGCGGTGGGCGTCCAGCGCCGCGACGCAATCGTCGCAGAAGGCTTGCAGCGCCGGCGATGCCTGCGATTCCAGCAGCGCCAGGAAGCCGTGATGCTCCGCCAGCACGAGCGGCGGCAGCGCGAAGGGCCGCGTGCGCGCGGCCAGCGACATCGCATCCTCGCGCAACGCGTGCCAGGACGTCGCCAGCCGGAAGGGCGGCTTCAGCGTGGCGTGCAGCCCGTAGCCGCGCGCATCCGCCGTGATCTCCGCGATGTCGAAGCCCGGCAGCGCCGGCTGCGGCAGCTTCGCCCCGGTCTCCGCATCGCGGCCGAGCCAGGACGAGCCGAGCCGGTGCAGGCCGTCGTCCAGGCGCGGCGCCCAGTAGAGCGCAACGCGCATCACCGCGCCCCCGTCACGCCACGCGCTCCCCCGCGCGCCAGACGCGGCGCACCACGGCGTGGCCTTCATGCGGCCGCACCTGCACCAGGTCGCCGCGCAGCCCGGCCTCGATGCGGCCGCGATCGTGCAGGCCGACCATGCGCGCCGCGCGGTCGGTGATCATCGCCACCGCCTGCGGCAGCGTGACCGCGCCGGAAGCCGCGGAAAGCCACGCGGCTTCCACCATCGCGGGCGGCACGTAGTCGCTGGCCAGCACATCCACCGCGCCGGCGCGCACCAGGTCGGCCGCCGCGACATTGCCCGAATGGCTGCCGCCGCGGACGATGTTGGGCGCGCCCGCGATCACCTCCACGCCGAGGCGCCTGGCTTCCAGCGCCGCTTCCATCACCACCGGGAATTCGCTGATGCGGATGCCGTCCTCGGCGTTGCGCGCCACCTCCGCCGCGCTGTCGTCGTCATGGCTGGCCAGCGGCAGGGCGCGGTGGCGCAGCCGGTCCAGCAGCCAGGCGCGCTGGCGTTCGCGCAGCCGGCCGCGCTGTTCCAGCAATTCGCCGATGCGACGGTCCACCTCGGCGGGCGTCTGGTTCATCTGGCGGATGCGCATCTGGCGATAGCGCTGGATGTCGCGGTACTGGCCGACGCCCGGCGAGTGGTCCATCAGGCTCGCCATCACCACGCGGGGATGGTCGGCCACCGCCTCGACCAGCGGCGGCATGTCGGCGGCCGGCAATTCGCAGCGCAGATGCAGGAAATGCTCGCTCTTCAGCAGGCCGGTGTCGGCCAGCGCATCCAGGTCCGCGACGCCGTCATGGAAGGTCTGGGTGCGCCCGGTGTCGAAGCCGAGATCGCCGAGGCAGAGCGCATCCAGCACCGTGGTCACGCCCGCCGCCGCCGTCTGCCCGTCATGCGCCAGCATCGCCGACCGCGAGGGCCAGCGCGCATTGGCGCGCGGCTGCACCTGGCGTTCCAGATTGTCGGTGTGGACGTCGACGATGCCCGGGATCAGGTGGTCGCCATCCAGGTCGAGCGCGCCGGGCAGGTGGCTGCGGCCTGTCTGCACCTCGGCGATGCGGTCGCCGCGCAGCACGACGGTGCCGGCCACCACCTCCGCGGGCAGGACGAGCAGCGCATTGGTCAGGATGGTCTCGGGGATCATGCGGCCTCGGGGATGGGGGTGACCTCGAACAGCCGGTCGGCGACGCGGTCGCGCACCTCGGCGTCGTGGAAGATGCCGACGATGGCGGTGCCGCGCGACTTCGCCTCCGCGATCAGCGCGATCACGACCTCGCGGTTCGCGGCGTCCAGGCTGGCGGTCGGCTCGTCCAGCAGCAGCACGGGATAGGCCGGCGCGAAGCCGCGCGCCAGGTTTACGCGCTGCTGCTCGCCGCCCGAGAAGGTGGCGGGCGGCAGGTGGTGCAGCCGCGACGGCAGGTTCAGCCGCGCGAGCAGCGCGCCGGCGCGCGCCAGCGCGTCGTCGCGCGCCACGCCCTGCGCCACCAGCGGCTCCGCCACGATGTCGAGCGCCGGCACGCGCGGGATGACGCGCAGGAACTGCGAGACATAGCCCAGCGTCTCACGCCGCACCTCCCGCACCAGGCGCGGATCGGCGGTGACGATGTCCACGGCCTCGCCGCGGTGGCGGACCAGGATGTGGCCCTGCCCGGCGCCGTAATTGCCGTAGAGGCAGCGCATCAGCGTGGACTTGCCGGCGCCCGATGGGCCGGCCAGCGCCACGCATTCGCCCGGTCGCACCGCCAGCTCGATGCCCTGCAGCACCGGCAGCGTCACGCCGCCCTGCAGGTGCAGGATGAAGGATTTGCCGAGCCCCTCCGCCTTCAGCGACCAGCTCATGCCGCCAGCACCGAGGCGACCAGCAGCTGCGTGTAGGGATGCTGCGGGTCGTCCAGCACGCGGTCGGTCAGCCCTTCCTCCACCACGCGGCCATGGCGCATCACCAGGATCCGGTGCGCCAGCAGCCGCGCCGCGGCGATGTCATGCGTCACGATCAGCACCGCAAGGCCGAGCTCCGCGACCAGCGCGCGGATCAGGTCCAGCAGCCGCGCCTGCACCGACACATCCAGCCCGCCCGTGGGTTCGTCCATGAAGACCAGCCTCGGCTGCGTCACCAGCGTGCGCGCGATCTGCAACCGCTGCTGCATCCCGCCCGAGAATTTCCGGGGGCTCTCATCCATCCGCGCCGGGTCGATCTCGACGCGCCGCAGCCATTCGGCGGCGGCGGCGCGGATGCCGCCATAGTGGCGATGCCCGGTCGCCATCAGCCGCTCGCCGATATTGCCGCCGGCAGACACACCCATGCGCAAGCCATCGCGCGGGTTCTGGTGGACGAAGCCCCATTCGGTGCGCATCAGCCGCCGCCGCGCGGCCTCGCCCGCCGCCAGCACGTCCTGGCCCGCATAGTGGACGCTGCCGGCATCCGGGCGCGCCAGCCCCGACAGCACGCGCAGCAGCGTCGTCTTGCCGCTGCCCGATTCGCCAACGATCGCGACCACCTCGCCCGGCCAGATGTCGATCGCCACGCCATCCAGCGCGGCGACGCGCCCGAAGCGCAGCGCAAGGTCGCGCGCCGAGAGCAGCGCCTCGCTCATTCCACCGCCGCCTTCGCCTGCTGCCGCTCGCCGCACCAATCGGTGTCGGAGCAGACGAAGATGCGCCCGCCGACATCGTCGGTCAGCACCTCGTCCAGGTAGCTGTCGGTGCTGCCGCAGAGCGTGCAGGGATGCTGCGCGCGGATCGGGCGGAAGGGATGGTCCTCGAAATCCAGGCTGCGCACGGGCGTGTAGGGCGGCACGGCATAGATCCGCTTCTCCCGCCCCGCGCCGAACAGCTGCAAGGCCGGCATGCGGTCCATCTTCGGGTTGTCGAAGGCGGGGATGGGGGAGGGCGACATCAGGTAGCGCCCGTTCACCATCACCGGATAGTTGTAGCTGGTCGCGATGTGGCCGTGCCGCGCGATGTCCTCGTAGAGCTTGACGTGCATCAGCCCGTAATCGGCCATGGCGTGCAGGCGCTTCGTCTCGGCGATGCGGGGCTCGAGGCGCATCAGCGGCTCCGGGATCGGCACCTGGTAGACCAGCACCTGGTCCTCGTGCAGCGCGCGTTCGGGGATGCGGTGGCGGGTCTGGATCACCGTCGCCTCCGCCGTGCGTTCGGTGGTCGCGACGCCGGCGACGCGGCGGAAGAAGGCGCGGATCGAGACGGCGTTGGTGGTGTCGTCGGCGCCCTGGTCGATCACCTTCAGCACGTCGGCGGGCCCGAGGATGGCGGCCGTCACCTGGATGCCGCCCGTCCCCCAGCCATAGGGCAGCGGCATCTCGCGCGATCCGAAGGGCACCTGGTGGCCGGGGATCGCCACCGCCTTCAGGATGGCGCGGCGGATCATGCGCTTCGTCGATTCGTCGAGATAGGCGAAGTTGTAGCCGGGGTCGCGCGTGCCCCCCTCACCCGACCCTCTCCCCCCGGTCGGGGGAGAGGGCGCCTGCGTGGTGCCGGTCATTCGCCCGCCGCCTTCAGCGCGGTCTCGCGCATGGTGCGCACATTCTCGAGTTCCGACTGGAAGTCGACGTAGTGCGGCAGCTTCAGGTGCTCCACGAAGCCCGTCGCCTCCACGTTGTCGCAGTGATACAGCACGAATTCCTGGTCCTGCGCCGGCGCCGTCGTGTCCTCGCCCAGCTCCCCCGCGCGCAGGGACCGGTCCACCAGCGCCATCGACATCGCCTTGCGCTCGGCATGGCCGAAGACGAGGCCGTAGCCGCGGGTGAATTGCGGCGGCTCGGTCCGGCTGCCGGTGAACTGGTTCACCATCTGGCATTCGGTGACGCCGATCTCGCCGATCTCGACCGGGAAGCCGAGCTCGGGCGGCGTGAACTCCACGGCCACGTCGCCCACGCGGATCTCGCCCACGAAGGGGTGGTTGTTGCCGTAGCCGCGCTGCGTGGAATAGCCGAGGCCGAGCAGGAACCCCTCGTCGCCGCGCGCCAGCGCCTGCAGCCGCAGCGGGCGGTCGGCGGGGAAGGCCAGCGGTGCGCGCGTCAGGTCGCCGGGCTCGGCCCCGGCATCCACCTCGCGCTGCATCAGCCCCTCGCGCGCCAGCAGCTCCGTCACGCGCGGGCTCGGCGCGGGGTCGGGCATGGCGGTCGGCGCGGGCGGCGGCACGGCATCGCCGGCGGCGAGGCGGAAATCCAGCAGCCGGTGCGTGTAGTCGAAGGTCGGGCCCAGCACCTGGCCGCCCGGCAGGTCCTTGTAGGTGGCGCTGATGCGACGGCGGATCGCCATGCGCGCGGTGTCCAGCGGCGCGGAGGCCCCGAATCGCGGCAGGGTGGTGCGATAGGCGCGCAGCAGGAAGGCTGCCTCGATCAGGTCGCCGCGCGCCTGCTTCACCGCCAGCGCCGCCAGGCCGCGGTCGTGGCAGGACCCTTCCGCCATCACCCGGTCCACCGCGAGGCCGAGCTGGTCCTCGATCTGCGCGACGTCGATGGCCGGCTGCGCCGGGTCGCCGCGGCGGATCTCGTCCAGCCAGGCATGGGCGGCGCCGATCGCCTGCTCGCCGCCCTTGGTCGCGACATACATGCGTTCACCCTTCCTCGATCCGCACGCTGCGCGGCAGGGCGGCGATGCGGTCGCCGGCGCAGAGGATGACGTCTACCCCGCGCGGGAAGCGCGCGCGGCTGGCGGCCCAGTCGGCCAGGAAGCCGGCCGGCGCGCCCTCCACGCGCAGGCGGTGGCGGGCGCGGATGCCCGGCCCGGTCAGCACCCAGCCGGGCGCTTCGGCCAGCGCCGCGACCTCCAGCAGCAGGGTCGCGCCGCGCTCCGGCTCCTCCTCCGTCCCGGCCTCCAGCGACAGCAGCGCGGCGGCGGGGTCCAGCACGAAATCCGCGCCCTCGGCCACCACCGGGCAGCCGCAATGGAAGCGCACCCAGGCCTCCGCCTCGGCGCCGGCGGCGATGCGCAGCCGCGTGTCGGCATCCACCAGCGCCAGCAGCACCGCGGCCGCGGCCGGCGAAAGCCCCGGCGGCACCTCGGGCGGCGCCGGCACGCGCCGCACGCGGCCGGGGCGCGACATCGCCTCCAGCACCGCGCGGAACCCCGCCTGCGCGTCCAGCACCGGGTCGGCGAAGCCGGGGAAGCGGGTCTCGGCCATCAGCGCATCTGCGTCATGGTGAAGAAGTTCACGCGTGTCGCGGCCGCCCGCGCCGCTTCCGCTTCCCGGCGCGCCGCCTGCGCGGCTTCCAGCGGCGCAATCACTGCCGCCTCGATCGCCGGGAGCGCCGCCGCGTCCTGCGCCCAGGCATCGACCAGCGCGGCAAGCTCCGCCTGGCGCGCATCGCGGCCGGCGACATAGGCATGCCCGACGCGCCCATCCTCCAGCGCGACCGAACAGCGCGTGACGGTCATCTCGCCGAGGTTGAAGGCGGCGCCGTCGCCGCCCGCCCGGCCGCGCACCATCACCAGCCCTGTCTCCGGCCCGCGCAGCCGGCGATGCGGGGGCGGGGCGGGCAGCCCGGCCAGCCGCGCCGCGATCTCCGCCCCGCCCGCGCGCGCCAGCACGCCCATCCGGCGCTGCCGCGGCGCGGGCGCCAAGCTGTCGGTTCCGGCGGCATCGCCCTGCATGAAGCTGCCCGCAAAATTCATCTAGACGACTAGTCGTCCGACCACGTAGGGTCAAGCCGAAACTGCCACCGCGCCGCGCGCCGGAGATTGAAGTTTCGATGACGGACGGCTCCCAGCCCACCGATCCCGATGGCGGCCCGCTCGCCCGCGGACAGGGGGTCGCGCTCTGGCGCCAGATCACCCAGCGCGTGGAGGCGGAGATCGCCGCCGGCCGCTGGCGCCCCGGCGCCCGCCTGCCGACCGAGGCCGAGCTGTCCGCCAGCTTCGCCGTCAACCGCCACACCGTCCGCCGCGCGATGGAAGAGCTGGAGGGCAGGGGCCTGGTCCGCGTCGAGCAGGGCCGCGGCAGCTTCGTGACCGAGGACGTGCTGGACTACCGCCTCGGGCCGCGCACCCGCTTCTCGGAGAACATCCGCCGCCAGAACCGCGAGCCCGCCGGCCGGCTGCTGCGCGTGGCCGAGGTGCCGGCCGAGGCCGCGCTGGCCGAGGCGCTCGGCATCCGCCGCGGCCGCCCGGTGATCTTGGCCGAGCGCATCGCACTCGCCGATGGCCGGCCGATCGTGCTCGGCACGCATCATTTCCCGGCCGCGCGCTTCCCGCGCATGGCGGCGCTGCTGCGCGCGGATCCCTCCATCACCGCCGCGCTCACCGCCTGCGGGGTGCCGGACTACAGCCGCCGCGTCACCCGCGTCACCGCCCGCATGCCGACGCCGGAGGAGGCGGAGGCGCTGCAGCAATCCCGCAACCGCCCGGTGCTGGTGACGGAGGCGGTGAACGTCGATCCTGATGGCGCGGTGGTGGATGTCACCTATTCCCGCTACGCCGCCGGCCGGGTGCAGCTGGTGGTGGAGGCGTGACGCGCATGGCCTGGCGGATCACGGGCGGCGAGGCACTGCGGGAGGGCCGCCTCGCGCCGGCCGAGGTGGCGCTGGCCGGCGGCCGCATCCTCGGCGCCGCGCCCGCCGGCGCGCGCCGCTTCGACGCGGCGGGGCTGCTGGTGATGCCCGGCCTGGTCGACATCCACGGCGACGCGCATGAACGCCAGGCGCAGCCGCGCCCGGGCATCGGCTTCCCGCCGGGGCTCGCCATGCGCGACAGCGCCGCGCAGCTGCTGGCCGCCGGCATCACCACCGCCTTCCTCGGCGTCACGCTGTCCTGGGAGCCGGGGCTGCGCGGCATCGAGGCCTGGCGCGCCACCCTGGCGGCAGTGGAGGCCGCGCGCCCCTTCGGCGGCTGCGACCTGCGCATCCATTGCCGCTTCGAGGCCGACAACCTGGACGCGCTGGAGGAGCTGCTGGCCGACATCGCCGCCGGCCGCGTGCAGCTGCTGGCCTACAACGACCACACGCCAGCCATCATGCGGAAGCTCGGCGATGCGAAGGAGGTCGCGAGATACGCCGGCCGCTGCGGCATCCCGGCGGAGGAATTCGCGGCGGTGGCCGAGCGCGCCTGGGCCCGCCGGCCGGACGTGCCGGCCGCCCGCGCGCGCCTGGCCGCCTCGGCGCGCCAGGCCGGCATCCCGATGCTGAGCCACGACGACGACACGCCCGGCACGCGCGCCGCCTTCCGCGCGCTCGGCGCCGGCATCTGCGAATTCCCGATGGCCGAGGCGGTGGCGGAAGCCGCCCGCGCGGCCGGCGAGCATGTGGTGATGGGCGCGCCCAACGTGGTGCGCGGCGGCAGCCATCTCGGCTGGTCCTCCGCCGCGCCGCTGGCCGAGCGCGGGCTCGTGACGGTGCTCGCCTCCGACTACTACTGGCCGGCCATGCTGGAAGCCGCCTTCGTGCTGGCCGGGCGCGGCGCGATGGACCTCGCCGCGGCCTGGGCGCTGGTCTCGGCCAACCCGGCGGCGGCGTCGGGGCTGCACGACCGCGGCCGGATCGAGCCCGGCCTGCGCGGCGACCTGGTGCTGGTCGATCCCGCCGCGCGCCGGCCGGTCGCCACCTTCTGCGCCGGCGAGCCCGCCTGGATCGCGCCCGGCGCGCTGGCACGGCTGGCGGGCTGAGCGGCCGGCGCGCCGCCCCTCCGCCGCGGCAGGCGCCCGGCACCCCCGGGCCGGGCTCAGCCGCAGAGCCGCGCGACCACCTCCGCCGGGCTCGCGAAGATCAGGTCCGGCCCGGCGTCCCGCAGCGCGGCCGGCGTGGCGAAGCCCCAGGCGACCGCGCCGGCCGCGATGCCGGCATCGCGCGCCGCGGCGATGTCGCGCCGTTCGTCGCCGATGCCGATGGCCGCGGCGGCCGGCACGCCGGTGGCGCGCAGCAGGCGGCGGAAGCGGGATGCCTTGCCGAACAGGCTCGCCCCGCCATCCAGCCGCGCGAACAGGCCCGCCAGGTCCGGCCCCAGCGCGCGCGTCACGTTCGGCAGGGTGTTGGAGCTGGCCAGCGCCAGCCCGACGCCGCGCGCCGCCAGCCCGCGCAGCATCTCCGGCACGCCGGGGAACAGCGGCGGGGGAGGCGCCTCGGCGGCCAGCCGGCGCAGATGCGCCGCGATGCGCGGCACCTGCCAGCGCGCCACGCCGAGCGCGCGCAGCACGGCATGGCTGTCCTGGCCGCGCAGCGCCTCCACCTCGGCGCGGCTCACGCGATGCAGGCCGAAATGGGCGATGGTGTCGTCCAGCGCGCCGAGCAGCCAGGGCCAGCTGTCGGCCAGCGTGCCGTCGAAATCGAGGATGACGAGGCGCGGCCGAGGGCGCCCGGCCCCACACGAATCCTGCGGTCGGTAACCATCCGGCATGTCAGCCTTGTGCCGGCGCCGAAGCTCGGCGTCCACCGTCGACGCGCGACGACGCCGCGTGCCCGGCTGACGCCAGGCAACCCGCGTCTGGGGCACAGCGCCCGGCTTCGATGGGTGATGGCTCCGGCGGTTGGAGCCGTATCAACGTCCCGCGCTGGTTCGGGCCATCTCAGGCGGACCCCTTATCTAATTGAAATAGGCTGATTGATGGCAACGTTGCATCCCCGCACGTTTCCCCTTGTCCCGTGCCAGCGCGCGATCTATTTGTGGGCGGGTTTGTGGGCCGGCTTTCGGCTCCTGGTTGCGGAGGCATACCGATGCCGAAGGTTTTGCATCACGCGCTGACGCCGGTTGCCGCGAAGGCGCTTGCCGCGAAGGGCGAGGCAGGCCGGCACGCGGACGGGGCCGGGCTGTATCTCCACGTGACCGGGCCGGGGCAGGCGAAGTGGACGCTCCGCTACATGCTGGCCGGGAAGTCGCGGGAGATGGGGCTAGGCGCGGCCTATCGGCGCGACGGTAACAAGCTGGTTGCGGTGGTGAGCCTTTCCGACGCCCGCGCCGCCGCGAAGGCGGCCCGCGTGAAGATCGAGGCCGGGACCGACCCGCTGGCGGAGCGGGAGGCGGCGGAGGCCGCCCGGCGCGCGGAAGCCGAGGCCGCGCGCGCCGCCGCCCTGGCAATAGGCCCGACCCGCACCTTCCGCGCGGCGTTCGACGGATGGTTAGAGGCTCACGGCCCGGCGATGCGGACGGAGCGGCAGCGCGTGCTGGCGAAGGGCATGATGGCGCTGCACGTGTTCCCGATCCTGGGCGACATGGCGGTGTCCGCCGTGACCACGGCGGACATGCTCCGCGTTCTGGCGCCCATCTGGCGGACGAAGCCGGAGACGGCGCTCCGCGTCCGCATCCGCTGCGAAGCCGTGTTCGCCTGGGCGAAGGCGCACGGGTGGCGGCAGGGCGACAATCCGGCGCAGTGGCCGAA
>JAIYDD010000058.1 GCA_027487675.1 Acetobacteraceae bacterium
AGCGCGGCGCTGCGCAGCGCGAAGGCGGCGCATTCGGCCACGCCGGGGAAGCCGGCGGCGACGCGCTCGATCTCGGCGGGGAAGATGTTGACGGTGCCGAGCATCATCATGTCGTCGGTGCGGCCGGCGATGGTCACCCGGCCGGCGGCGTCGATGCGGCCCATGTCGCCGGGCTGGAACCAGCCGTCGCGGAAGGCGCGCGCGGTCGCCGCCGGGTCGTCCAGGTATGCCGTGGCCATGCCGGCGGCGCGCAGGCGGATCAGGCCGGTCTCGCCAGGCGGCAGGGGGGTGCCGGCCTCGTCCACCACCAGGAGCTCCGCGCCCGGCAGCACGGCGCCGACGCCATCCGGGTCCTCCGCCAGCTCCGCCGGGCCGGCGCGGGTGATGGAGCCGACCTCGGTGGTGCCGTAGATGACCTGCAGCTGCCGCGTCAGCCCCGCCCGAAGCCGCGCGACCAGCGCGCCGCCGGCGGCGGAGCCGGCCAGGTCGATCAGCGTCGCCGCGGGCCAGGGCGCCTCGCGCGACGTCTCGAGCAGCGCCGAGGCGCCATGCGGCGTCAGCCCCAGCATGTCCACGCCGAAGGCCCGGCAGGCGGCGTCGAGCCCGATGCGGCGGGACGCGCCGGGCAGCAGCAGCGTGTCGCCATTGGCCAGGGTGAACAGCGCGAAGCGCTTGCCATTGTTGTGGTCGAGCCCGACCGGGCGGTGGCGCACCGCGCCGAGGCCGGCGCGGCGGCCGGCCTGCGCCAGCAGCGCCGCCTCCGTCAGCGGGATCAGCTTCGGCCGGCCGGTGGTGCCGGAGCTGGCGAGCACCAGCCGCCCGGTCCCCGGCGCATCCGGCAGGGCGGCGGCCAGGGCGGGATCGGCCGCCTCGGCCGCCGCCAGCAGCGGCAGGCCGGGCAGGGCATCGCGCGCGTCCTCGGCCAGCAGGACGACGGCGCCGGCGCGGGCCGCCAGCTCGGCGCGCAGCGCCGGCGGCTCGTGGCTGCCGAGCGCCAGCTGCCCGCAGCCCAGCCGCAGCAGCGCGAGGCAGGCGGCCAGGTGGCACACCTCGTCGCGGATCAGCAGGGCGACCATCTCGCCCGGCGCGACGCCGGCGCGGTGCAGCCAGCCGGCAAGGCAAGCGACGCGCTGCGCCAGTTCCCCGTAGCGGATCGGCGCGCCGGGCAGCGCATCACCGCCCCGCGCGCCGGGCAGCGCATCACCGCCCCGCGCGCCGGGCAGCGCATCACCGCCCCGCGCGCCGGGCAGCGCGCCGCCGCCCCGCGCGCCCAGCAGCGCGTCGCCGCCCCGCGCGCCGAGCAGCGTGCCGCCGCCCCGCGCGCCGAGCAGCGTGCCGCCGCCCCGCGCGCCGAGCAGCGCGACCCGGCCGGGATCGGCGCGGGCGATGCGCGCGAAGCGCGCCGCGAAGCTGTCGGCCGGGAACGCCTGGCGCACCCGCTCAGCCCTCCGGCAGCAGGCCGATGCGGGGCAGCAGCGCGGCGAGCCGGTCGGTCTCCCGCGCCAGGAAGCCGGCGAAGGCGGCGGGCGGGCCGACCTCCGGCACCAGCACGCCTTCCGCCGCCAGGCGGGCACGCAGCGCATCGGCCCCGGCCAGCGCCGCCGCCACGGCGCGGTTCAGCGTGGCGAGGGCGGCGGGCGGGGTGCGCGCCGGCGCGTGCAGCCCGAACCAGCCGATGGCGACGGCGCCGGGCGCGAGCTCGGCGAAGACCGGCTGGTCGGGCTGGCCGGGCAGGCGTTCCGCCGCCGTCCAGCCGACCACCCGCACCCGCCCGCTGCGGGCGGCGGCCAGCGCCGGCGGGCCGCCGAGCCCGGCCGCGTCCAGCGCGCCGGACATCAGGTCGTTCACGGCGGGCGCGTCGCTGCGGTAGGTCACCTCGGTGAAGTCGAGGCCGAGCTCCGCGGCGACCAGCGCGCCGGCCAGGTGCAGGCCGGAACCGCGGCCGGAGCTGCCCATGCTGACCCCGCCCGGGCGGGCCCGCGCATGCGCCACGAACTCCGCGAGCCCCGCCGGCATGCCCTGCCGGACGGCGATCGCGTAGGGCAGCGTCGCCAGCTGCGCGACCGGCTCGAAATCCGCGACGCGATAGGGAAGGTCGCGGCGGAGCTGCGGGTTGATGGTCAGCGTGGCCGTCGCCGAGAGCAGCAGCCGGTGGCCATCCGGGACGGCGCGGGCGACCTGCTCGGCCGCCAGCGCGGTCTGCGCGCCGGGCCGGTTCTCCACCACCACCGGCACGCCGAGCAGGGGTTCCAGCCGCTCCGCCAGCGGACGCAGCAGCGCATCCGAGGAGCCGCCCGGCGCATAGGGCGAGACGATGGTGACGCTGCGGGCGGGCATCCAGCTGGCCCGCGCCGGCGTGGCGAGCCCCGCGGCCAGTGCGCCGGCCAGGCCGCGCCGGGTGATGCCGGCGGCCCGACCGACCGGCCTGCTGCCAGCGCAGCCGGCCACCAGGCCGCGCCCGGCGCGGAAGGGCGCGGAGACGCCTGCCAACGGGTCGCTCGACGCGGCCATTGGCATGCGACGGCCGGCGCCGCTGCGCCAGGGGGTCGGGCAGGTTCGGTCGGCCATGCGCCTGCAAGCCCTCCGCCCGCCAGGCCCCGGCCGCGCGCCCGAACGGGGCGCGCCGCGACGGATGGCCACGGGGAACAAATCATGCGACCCGTCCCGGCCACCGCGACGGGGCAGGAAACCGTGTCGCACTACGCCGGAAGCCGGCTGCCGGACAAGGGCGAATCCGTCCGGCCGCGCGCGGCCCGGCCCGCCTCAGGCCGGCAGGAAGCCCACGATGTCGATGCCGAGCGCCTGCTCCACCACCGCGTACAGCGCCGGGTCCAGCAGGGAGGGGGCGAGCGGCACCTCGGCGGCCGGGATGCGCAGCACCGCCAGGCCCTGCCCGTCCCGGATCCGCCCGGCCGAGACCGGCCGGCCCGTCTCGATGTCGAGGGTGGTGATGACGTCGGGGAAGGTGGCGGCGCGGCCGGCGCCGAGATCCACCGCCATCCATTCGTTCATCAGGTGCAGCACGGCGTCGCCGACGCGGAAGACGCCGATGTCGTGCGCGGTCTCCGCGTAGCGCAGCGACTGCCGCAGCGCCGGGCCTTCCGCCAGGATGGCGCCGCGGGTCTGGCGGCAGATCGCCCCGAGCACGGCGCGGCCGCCCGCGGGCCTCGCCTCCAGGATCGCGGCACCCAGGTCGAGCGCGTAGGAGATGCCGCCCAGCGCCGCGCGGCGCTTGACGAAGCCGTTCGGCACCGGGTTGCGGCAGGAAGCGATGAAGCCGCCGGCCATGTGCCCCGCGGTGCGCAGGATGGGGCTGACGCGGCCGGTGGCGCCGCGGGTGACCAGCTCGATGTAGCGGCCCTCCGCGCGTTTGCCGCCGGCCGCCGTCTGGATGGTGGGCGCGGGGTCGGCATGCATGCCCATGCTGCCCATGTCGGCGGTGGGATGCGCGCGGATGTCGCCCACCGCGTCCAGCACCACGGCCTGCATCATCACCGCCGGCAGCCAGCCGTTCAGCGTGGAGGACATGCCGTTCTGGCCGATCATGAAGGCGTCGATCCTGCGGCCCAGCTCCTTCTCCAGCAGCTGCGCGGCGCGGACATAGTCCACCGCCAGCATCTCCCAGTTCGTCTGGTCGCCCGGCGCGCCGATGGCGGCGGCGGTGGCCACCATGGCGTCGTCCGGCAGTTCCTCGGGGTGCATCAGGACGGGCCGGCCGGCATGGATGGCAGCCGTGCCGAGGATGCGGCCATGCTCGGCCCAGCCGCCGCCGCCGGCGGCCAGCACGGCGCCGCCGGCAAGCGCCGCTTCCATCTCCGGCGCGCCCAGTTCCCTCGGCATGGCGTGGTCTCCCGATCCGTGTGGGCGCGCTACCGGAAGCCGTCGCGGAGCCAGTCGAGCAGGCGGTCGGCCAGCGTCTCCCACGCCGCGTCCAGCATCATCGCATGGCCGGTGCCGTCCAGCAGGGCGAAGGGCGCGGCGTGCCAGGCGGCGGTGCGCACGATGGCGTCCGCCGGCACCAGCCGGTCGCGGCGCGGCGCCAGCACGACGCAGGGCTTGCCGAGGAGGGAGGCCGGCGGCACGGGCTGCGGCGCCTGCGCGTCGAGCAGCGCGGCCGGGCTCTCCCCGCCCATGCGGGAGAGGTGGTGCGCCGCGACGGCATCGGGCAGGCCGGCCGAGAACAGCGCGCGCCGCAGCAGCGCCGCATCGGCGGGCGGCATGGCGGGCTCGGTCATCCGCGCCACCGCGCGCCAGAGCGGCGGGTCGGCCATGGCGAGGCGCCAGTTCGACCAGGCGAGGCCCTCGGGCGGGACGGGGGCGAGCAGGGCCGCGCCGCGCACCGCCGCCTCGCTCAGCAGCAGCTGCGCGACCAGGCCGCCGAGCGAATGGCCGACCAGCACCAGCGGGCGGCGCAGCGCCGCCAGGGCGATCCGCGCATCCTCGGCGAAGGCGGCCAGCCCGGCCGGCGCGGCGCGGCTGCCGCGGCCGAAGGTGAGCGCGAAGACGGGGTGACCGGCGGCGGCGAGGCGGGCGCCGAAGCCGTGGTCCCAGACCCAGGCGCCGCAGGCCGCGCCGTGCAGCAGCAGCAGGGCGGGCGCGCCGGGGCGGGGGGCGGGCGGATCCCAGGCGAGCAGCGTGCCGCGGGCGAAGCGGAGGGTGGTGGCGTCTGGGGGTCGCATCGGGCCTGTCCTGGGCTGCCATGGTGGCAAGCGCGCGGCGCGGCGTCCATCGCCGGGCGCGGGCGCGGCCGGGCCGAAAACGCGCGACGCCGCCGGCTGCGGTTTGACATCGCCGGGCGCGGGCGCGGGCGCGGCCGGGCCGCCGCGGGGGCGCGGCGCCGGATCGTTCCATGCGGCGGCAAGCCGCGGCGCAGACACGGCGCGCGCGGCTCCCCTATGGTGGCGGCCGATGCCCCACGCGCCCGATCCGCTGCTCGCCACCGTCGTCGCCTGCATCCTGCTCGCCTTCGTCTTCGGCCTCGCGGCGCGGGCGCTGCGGCTGCCGGCGCTGATCGGCTACATCGTCGCGGGGCTGCTGATCAGCCCGAACACGCCGGGCTTCGTCGCCGACCAGCGGATGGTCGGCGCGATGGCGGAGATCGGCGTGGCGCTGCTGTTGTTCGGCATCGGGCTGCATTTCCGCCCCGCCGACCTGCTGGCGGTCTGGCGCGTGGCGGTGCCGGGGGCGCTGGCGCAGATCGCGCTGGCGGTCGCGGCGGGGACGGTGCTCGGCGTGCAGCTGTTCGGGCTGCCGGTGGCGTCGGCGCTCGCCCTCGGGCTCGCGCTCGCGATCTCCTCGACCGCGGTGGCGACGACGACGCTGGAAGCGCGCGGGCGGCTGGGCGGCGAGGCGGGGCGCATCGCCCTCGGCTGGCTGGTGATGCAGGACCTGGTGGTGGTCTTCGGCCTGGTGCTGGTGCCGGTGCTGGCGGGGGCCGCGACCGGCGCGGGCGGGCATTCGCTGGCGGCGGGGATCGGCCAGGCGGCGCTGTCGCTGCTGGCCTTCACGGCGGTGATGGCGCTGGCCGGGCGGCGGCTGCTGCCCTGGGCGCTGGTGCGGGTGGCGCGCACCGGATCGCGGGAGCTGTTCACGCTGGCGGTGATGGCGGTGGCGCTGGGCGTCGCCTTCGCCGCCTCGACGCTGTTCGGCGTGTCCTTCGCGCTGGGCGCCTTCTTCGCCGGGGTGGTGCTGGGGGAGAGCGACGTGGGCCACCAGGCGGCGGCGGAATCGGCGCCGCTGCAGCGGATCTTCTCGGCGATCTTCTTCGTCTCGGTCGGCATGCTGCTGGACCCCGCTTCCTTCGGCAGCCAGCCGCTGGCGACCGCGGCGGCGATGCTGGTGGTGCTGCTGGCGGTCGGCGGCGGCGTGCTGGGGGCGCTGCTGCTGCTGCGCGTCGCGCCGCGCACGGCGCTGACGGTCGCGGGGTCGATGGCGCAGATCGGCGAGTTCTCCTTCCTGCTGGTCGAGGTCTCGGCCAAGGAAGGGCTGCTGCCGGCGGAGCTGCGCCACCCGGTGCTGATGGCGGCCGTCGGCACCATCCTGCTGACGCCGCTGACGCTGCGCGCGGCGGAGGCGCTGGCGCCGCGGCTGGAACGCTCCGCCCGGCTGGCCTGGTGGCGGGGGGAGAGGCGGCCGCGGCTGGCGACGCTGCGGCCGGCGGCGGGGCTTTCGGGGCATGCGGTGGTGGTCGGCACCGGGCGCGTCGGCGCGGTGGTGCTGCGCGCGCTGCGGCGCCACGGGCTGCCGGCGGTGGCGATCGAGGCGGACCGCGCGGCGGCGGAGGCGCTCTCGGCGGAGGGGGTGCGCGTGGTCTGGGGCGATGCGGCGCGGCCGGAGGTGTTCGCCGCCACGGCGCCGGAGCGCGCGGCGCTGCTGGTGGTGGCGCTGCCGGGCGCGGTGGAGGCGCGGCAGGTGCTGGCGCTGGGCCGCGCGGCGAATCCGGGGATGCATGTGATCGTGCGCACCCATTCCGACGAGGAAGCGGCCTGGCTGGAGGCGGAGGACGGCGTCGGCCTGGTGCTGATGGGGGAGCGGGAGGTGGCGCTGGGCATGGCGGACTACGCGATGCGGCGGCTGGGGGTGGAGGCGGCGCGTGCGCAGGCGACGGTGGATGCGATCCGGGCGGGGCGGGAGGCGTGACGGGGGCGTCGCCTTTGCCGTTTTGACGCTTTGCCGCTGTGATGCTGTGGCCACTTTATTCCGCCGGAACCGGCCTCGGTTGGCGACGGGCGCTGTGGCGGTGAGCAGACATCCCCCTGAAAAGTAACGGAACGGCGTCGCACGGGATACAAGCACTTTGGCTTTTTGGCGCTTTGGCATGATTCGCGGCCCTGCGCGGCGCAGGGGCCGGGAAGCGGGCTGGCGGATGGACAGGTTCAAGGAGCAAGGCGGCCGGGCAGGGGCTGCGTTCGTATTATGTTCCTGTCCGGGGCGGGAAGTCCAGCGCCGCGATCGGGCGGCCTCGGCCTGACCGCCCGCGCGCCCGGGCCTGGCGGCCCTGGGGCCGGATGGCGGCGGCGGCGGGTGCCGCGAGGCCAGGCCACGATCGGCGATGCGTGGATCGGCGATCACGGTCTGGGCGCGGCGCCCGACCGATCGTGGGCGAAACGAAGGGAGGGGTCCGGGGACGATCATCGTCCCCGGCGGAGCGCGAGGCGGAGCCTCGCACTTCTCGTCCCGCCGCCGTCCGGACCTCCGGGCCTTCCGGCCTTGCGGTCATCGGGGCGTGTGTTCGGCGACCCGATTCAGACCTCCGGGCCTTCCGGCCCTGCGGTCATCGGGGCGTGTGTTCGGCGACCCGATTCAGACCTCCGGGCCTTCCGGCCCTGCGGTCATCGGGGCGCGTGTTCGGCGGCCCGATTCAGACCTCCGGGCC
>JAIYDD010000270.1 GCA_027487675.1 Acetobacteraceae bacterium
CGATCGCTATGCGCTTAAGCTCCATCGCGGACGGCTCCTGGTTGGTGTCTCGACAACCCAACCGTGGCACAAGATGCCGTGGGGCCGTCCACACCAACAAGGGGCCGCTGCCCCTTGGCAAGGGGGCTACGGGGGGAACAGCGTTCCCCCCGGGCCGGTGGCGCTACGCGGCCGCGATCTCCCCCACCACGCGCGCCCGCACCCGCAGCGCCCCGCCCGGCAGGTAGGCCAGCGGCAGGTCCTCGATGTCCACCAGCGCCAGGCTGTCGCGATCCGCGCCCGAGGTCACGGCGCGGTCGCGGGCGATGCGCTCGGCCTCCGCCATCGCCTCGGCGCGGGAGAGGCCCTGGAAGACCTGGTCGGCCTCGCCGCTGACCTGGGCGATGGCCGCACCCACGGCGTTGGCGACGGCCGCGTTGGCGGGGCGCAGCACCTCCGACACGCCCGCCAGCCGGTCCGGCACGAGGAAGGCGCCGCCGCCGACGGCGAGAAGGGGCACGGCGGCGGCCTCGGTCTTCATGCGGTCCACCGATTCCTCCAGCATGCGGGCCGCCTCGGCCAGCACGGCGTCGCGGAAGGCGCGGTCGAGATCGGCGACGCGGTCGGCATCGCCCAGCGCCAGCAGCCCGGCGGCGACGGCGACGTCGCTGGTGGTCAGGTCGGGGCCGCCGAAGATGCGGGCGAGCTCGGGCAGGCGGAAGCCGACGCTGTCCGGCCCGATGGCGATGCGGCCATGGCCCGGCGTGCGGACGCGCGAGCCGCCGCCGAGGCCGAAGCTGTGCAGGTCCGGCATGCGGAACAGCGTGCGCACGCCGCCCACCTGCACGACCGCGTTCGCCTCCCGCGGGAAGCCCGCCTTCAGCGCGCCGACATCGCTGGTGGTGCCGCCGACATCCACCACCAGCGCGTCCTTCACGCCGGTGAGGAAGGCCGCGCCGCGCATGGAATTGGTGGGGCCGGAGGCGAAGGACAGCACGGGGAAGCGCGCGGCGAGTTCCGCCCGGATCACCGTGCCGTCGTTCTGCGTGATGAAGAGGGGGGCTTCGACGCCGGCCTGCTTCAGCGCTTCCTCGAAGGCCGCGACGGTGTGGCGGGCGAGCGGGGCCAGCGCCGCGTTCATCAGCGCCACGTTCTCCCGCTCCAGCAGGCCGATGCGGCCGAGGTCGCGCGAGAGGGTGATGGCGGCGTCGGGGATCTCCTGGCGCACGATCTCGGCGGCGCGCGATTCCATCGCGGGGTCGAGGGGGGAGAAGACGGAGGCGATGGCGATGCAGCCGATGCCGTCCGCGCGCATCGCGCGCGCCGCGGCGGCGACGGCGCGTTCGTCGAGCGGCATGATCGGGCGGCCATCGTAGTCGTGCCCGCCTTCGACCATGTGCACCTGGCCGCGGGCGAGTGCGGCCAGGTCTTCCGGCCAGTCGCAGAAGGGCGGCAGGGACCGCGCGGCGGGCAGGCCGATGCGCAGCGCGCCGACGCGCGCCAGGTCCCGCCGCTGCACCACCGCATTCACGAAATGCGTGGTGCCGATCATCACGGCCTGCACGCCTTCCGGGCCGACGCTGGGTGCCACGCCGGCGAGTGCGAGGCGCACGCCGGTCATGACATCCGCGGTGGTGGGGGTCTTGACCGCGTGCAGCACGCGGTCGCCTTCGAGAAGGACCGCGTCGGTGTTGGTGCCGCCGACGTCGATGCCGATCCGCCGCCTCATCGTGGGCTGCGCCGATGCTGCGCATCGCCGCCCTCAATCGCCGGCGCGGCCATCCGGCCGCTTGGCTGCGCCGCAGGGGCGGCGGCCGCCATTCGGCGGCTCGGCCGGCTTGGCCGGCCGCAGGTCGCGCGGACCAGCATCAGCTGCACTCCTGGAAGACGCTGACGAAATCGAGGTCGTAGCCGAAGGCGCGCGGCCCGACGAAATCGAGGCCCCGCGGCGTCAGGAAGACCGGCGGGGCGCGCAGCGCGATCACCGTCACGCGCTGGCCGTAGCGCAGGGTTTCGGTGCCGATCGCCTCGCCGCTGACGGTGTCGAGGACGCAGATCAGGTCGGGGGTCATGACCTTCGCCACACCCTCCACCCAGCCGACGGCCCATTCGTTCTGGAAGGCGAGGTCCATCGCGCTGCCGCGCCATTCGTCCAGGCCCTCGACGCGGGTGGTGCCGCGCAGGAAGCCCTCGGTGGTGCGGCGGGCGATGTCGGAGACCTTGCCGCGGAACAGCAGGCGGCCGTCCTCGGCGTCCAGGATCGCCTGGATCGGGTCGCGATGCTCGCGCTGCGCGGCGCGGATGGCGCGGCCGAGGGCGATGGCCTGGGTGGTGGTGCGCAATATGCCCCAGCGCTTGACCTCCGCGCCGGTGCGCGGGGCCTTGCAGGTGGCGGCGATGGAGCCGGTCTCCACGCACATCTTGCGCGAGAGCCGCTCCATCCATTTCCAGGTGGGGACGCGGGCGACGATGCCCTCCACGCCGCGCGGATCGACCAGCGTCAGCGGCCAGGGCTGCAGATCGCCGACGGCGAAGGACGTCATCTGCGCTTCCGGGTAGGCGCGGCCCATCGCATCGGCGTCCACCACCGGCTTGCCCAGGTGCGCGGCCGCCATCAGCGGCTGGATGCCGTTGTTGCCGCCGATCTCCACGCTCATCACGCCGCGGAAGGATCGGCCGATATAGTCCTCCATCAGCGTCACGGCGCGGGCGATGTTGGCGCTGTCGGTCAGGCGTTCCTGGCCGACCAGCGGCGCGCCCATGTTCGACACCACGGCGACCATGTCGTCATCGGCCAGCGCATCGGGGTCGAGCAGCGAGACGCGATGCCCCTCGGCGTAGAGCCGCCGCATGTTCAGCAGGCCGAGATAGGGCGAGCCGCCGCCGCCGGTGCCGAGCACCCAGGCGCCGACGGCCAGCGCCTCGATATCCTCGAGGTCGAGTTCGCGCAGATGGGGCTCGGGCATCGTCACTCCGGCAGCAGGCTGGCGGCGGCGCGGGCGGCGACCGCGACCGAGAGCAGGATGGGGCAGGCGATCGCGGCGGCGAAGGCGGCCTTGTCGGCGCGGGAATAGGAGATGCAGTCGAGGATCACGAGGTCCGGCCGCGCTTCCGCCAGTTGCGCCGCGGCGTCCCGGCGTTCCGCGTCCGTCGCGGCGGGGCGCAGCGCGACGGCGGCGATCTCGACGCCCGGGCGGGCGCGCTTGGCGGACAGGGTCGGGATCTGTTCCGGGAAGGGCACTGCGATGCCGAGGCGCCCGCGCGGCAGCAGCGCTTCCGCCATGCCGTTCAGCACGGCGGAAGGCTGGATCAGGTCGATCCGGTCCGGCAGGCCGGCGAAGGCGCCGGTGCAGGCCAGCAGGACGGGGCCGTGGATGCCTTCGATCTTCGTGCGCAGCCGCGCCGTCACCGCCGCCTTGGAAACGCGCACGCCCTCGCCGGAGGGCAGCAGGGTGAACAGCGTGTCGGCGTCGGATTCCGGCGGCAGCGCCGCGATCTCGGCGCGCGACAGGCCGTCCAGCGCGCCTTCCAGCAGGATCGGCAGGCCGGGCGCGGCGGCGGCGATCTCGGCTTGCAGGTCCGGGCGCGGGGCCTGGCCGATGGTCAGCACGCGGAGCGTGGTCATGCGGCCTCCAGCGGCACGGGGTCTTCGGCGCGCCAGGCGAGCGACGCCGCCGCACCCGGCGCCAGCAGCGCCGCATCCGTCTCCCGCGGCGCGCGCGCCAGGATGGCGGTGCCGCCGGGCAGCAGCAGCTTCAGCAGCACGGCATCCCCGAGGAAATTCGCCTCCTCCACCGTCGCATCCACCAGCCCCGCGCCGGGCGCGCCGAGCCGCACGCGTTCGGGGCGCAGCGCGATGGCGCAGGGCCCGGGCGGCAGCGCCTGCGGCAGTGGGCTCGCCCAGCCATCGAGGTGCAGCATGTGGCCGGATGCCGTGCCTTCCAGGATGTTGGTGTCGCCGATGAAGTCGGCGACGAAGCGGCTGGTCGGGCGGTCGTAGATCTCGCGCGGCGCGCCGAGCTGCGCGATGCGCCCGGCCCGCATCACGGCGATGCGGTCCGACATGGTCAGCGCTTCCTCCTGGTCATGCGTCACATAGACCAGCGTCAGGCCCAGGCGGCGATGCAGTGCCTTCAGCTCGAACTGCATCGCCTGGCGCAGCTTCTTGTCGAGCGCGCCGAGCGGCTCGTCGCACAGCAGCACGGTGGGATCGATGACGATGGCGCGCGCCAGCGCCACGCGCTGCTGCTGGCCGCCCGAGAGCTGCGAGGGTCGCCGCTCCTCCAGCCCCTGCAGCCGCACCATCGCCAGCGCGTTGCGCACGCGCTTCGCCTGGTCCTCGCGCGGCACGCTGCGCATCTTCAGGCCGAAGGCGACGTTCTCGGCGACCGTGCGGTGCGGGAACAGCGCGTAGTTCTGGAAGACCATGCCCATGCCGCGGCGTTCGGGCGGCAGGCTGGTCATGTCCTGGCCGCCGACCAGGATGGTGCCGGCATCCGGCGCCTCGAAGCCGGCGACCATGCGCAGCGTCGTCGTCTTGCCGCAGCCCGAGGGGCCGAGGAGGGAGAAGAACTCGCCCTCCCCGATCGAGAGGTCGATGGCATCCACGGCGCGCGTGCCGCCGGGGAACACCTTCGTCACGCCGGAGAGGACGACGCCCGCCACGGATCAGCCCCGGAAGATGCGGTTCACGCGGTCGTCGATGCGTTCCTTCTGGCCGTTGTACCACTGCCAGGGCATCTGGATCAGCGTGGCCACCTGCTCCGGCGTGGTCAGCAGCTTGCCGCGGTAGCGTTCGCCCAGCTGCATGTCGCGCCGGACGGGGCTGAACCACAGCTCTTCCGCCATCAGCTTCTGTACCTCGGGCGAGAGCATGTGGTTGATCCAGGCATGGGCGAGTTCCGTCATCTGCGTGCCGCGCGTGACGGACAGCACCTGTTCGAGGGCCATGATGCCTTCGCGCGGCGCGGTGAATTCCAGCGCCACGCGTTCCTGGTGGCGATAGGTGGCGGTGTCGTGCAGCACGCCGATGGACAGCTCGCCGGCCAGCAGCGCGTTCTCCATCCCGCCGGTGAAGTCGAACAGGCGGATCGGGCGCAGGCGCTCCATCGCGCGGAAGGCGGCGTCGAGGTCGCGGTAGCCGCTGCCGAAGACGCGGCCGGCCATCATGAAGAGCTGCTGGCCGAGGCTGTTGGCCGGGATCAGGTAGCTGCCGCGCTGGTTGGCGAAGCGCGCATCCCACAGGTCGGCCCAGGAGACGGGGCCCTGCTGGATGCGGTCGCGCCGCCAGGCGAGGCCGACGGCGGAGGTGAACATGCAGACGCCGACGATCTCCTCCGACGTCGCGTAGGGATAGATGGTCGCGGCGTTCGGCACCTGCGCCAGGTTCGGGCGGCGCTCGACGAGGCCCTGTTCGAAGACGTTCCACTGCTCGTTGGAATTGGTGTGGAACACGTCATAGACCGGGCGGCCGCGCGGGCTGGCGAGCAGCTTGGGCACGAAGGGGAAGGCGGTGTCCACCTCGACGCGGCAGTTGAACTGGCGCTCGAAGGCCGGGATCACCTGCTGGCGCGACAACTCGCCCCAGCGGCCGCCCCAGCCGGTGATGCGCAGCGTGTTGGCCTGCTGCGCGCCGGTGATGGCGGGCATGGCGACGGTGCCGGCGGTGGCGGCCAGCAATGTGCGGCGGTTGAGCATGCTTCGGTCCCTCCTCATTGGGTTGTCAGAGCTTCGCGTATTCCTGCAGGCCGATGGTGCGCTCGATGCCCAGCACGAGTGCCACCGCGAGCAGGATGGAGACGGTGCTGGCGGCGGCGATGGTGCCGTCGAAGTCGAAGCGCAGGTAGTTGAACATGGCGATCGGCAGCGTCTCGTTGCCCGGCGAGACGAGGAAGAGGCTCACCGGGAACTGGTCGAAGCTGACGATGAAGGCGAAGAGGCAGCCGGCGATGACGCCGGGGCGGATCAGCGGCAGCGTCACTTCCCGGAAGGCCTGCGCGGGCGTCGCACCCAGGCCGCGCGCCGCTTCTTCCAGCGAGCGGTCGAAATTGGCCAGCACGGCCAGCACCGTGCGCATCACGTAGGGGGTCGCCACCACGACGTGGCCGGCCAGCAGGATCCAGGGGTTGCGGCCGACGCCGCTCACCATCGCCAGCTGGAACAGCGCGAAGCCGGTCAGGATGGTGGGCAGCACGATGGGCGACAGGAAGAGGCCCGTCAACGCGCGGCGCCCCGGCAGGCTGGAGCGCAGCAGCGCGAGCGAGGCCAGCGTGCCCATGGTGCCCGCGATCAGCACGGTGGCGACGCCGAGCGTCAGCGAAAGCCCGAAGGCCGCCATGAAGTCGCGGCTGGTGACGAACTTCACGAACCAGCGCGTCGAGACGCCGGAGGGCGGGAAGGCCAGGAAGGGATCGGGGTTCACCGCGAAGCACAGCACGATCAGCACCGGCAGCAGCAGGAAGGCCAGCACCAGGCCGCAGACGGACAGGAAGGCCGCGCGCATCGGTCAGACCTTCCGGGAAAATCGGGCGTGGGCGTTCATGCCCGGGGATGTCTCCGGCCTGCTTCCCGCAATGCGGCGCTGTCGGGCATGGATGCACACGCTCTCAGACCGCCCCGCGCGCGACGCGGCCCATGGCGCGGCCATAGGCCACCACCAGCACCAGCGCGACCACCAGCAGCACCACGCCGAGCGCTGCCGCGAAGCCCAGGTTGAAGGTCGCCGAGACCTGCTGGAAGATCAGCATCGGCAGGGTCTGCACCTCGAAGCCGCCGATGACGATGGGCGTGACATAGGCGCTGATGGCAAGCGCGAAGACCAGCAGCGACCCGGCCAGGATCCCGGGCGCGGAGAGCGGCAGCGTCACCTGCAGGAAGGCCGAAACCCGCGTGGCGCCGAGCCCGCGCGCCGCTTCCTCCAGCCGCGGATCGATGCGCGCGATCACGCCGGTCAGCGTCAGGATCATGAAGGGCACGTAGATGTGGCAGAGCGCGATGACGACCGCGGTCTCGGTGCCCAGGAACTGCAGCGGCTCCTCGATCAGGCCCATGCCCATCAGCGTGCCGTTGATGACGCCGCGGTTCGAGAACATGCCGAGCCAGGCATAGGTGCGCACCACGAGGCCCATCACCATCGGCGCGATGACCGCCATCAGCAGCAGCGTGCGCGCGGTGGCGCTGCCCGTGCGCGCCAGCAGGAAGGCCAGCGGATAGCCGAGCAGCAGCGACAGGAAGGTGGTCAGCAGGCCGAGCCGCAGCGTCTGCCACAGCACCTCGTAGTAGTAGATGTCGCCCGCCATGCGTTCGTAGTGGCGCAGCGTGAAGGCGGCGTCGGGGCGGACGAGCGGGTTGGCCGTCAGCAGGCTCATCGTCGCCATGACGGCGAAGGGCACGGCGAAGAACAGCAGGAAGACGACGCCGGCGGGCGCCAGCATCAGCGCGGCGGTGCCGCGCGCCGTGACCATCGCGATGCTCCCCGGAATACGAAGCATGCTGAGCGTATGGGACGGCGCGTGGCGCGCCAAGCCGGCAAGGCGCGGCGCCGCGCGGCTTTTCCGCCAGCACTGCCCGGATGCGGCGCAGCGCTGGCGCGTCGGCGGGCAGCCAGGCGCTTCAGGCGGGCTGGCGGTTCCAGGGCAGGGCCGCGAGGGCGCGCTGCACCGGGCAGGTGCCGGTCAGGCCGGTGACCAGCAGCCACCCGCCGACCAGCGCCGCCAGCGCGTGGAAGGCCGGATCGACCAGCGCGCCCGCCACCACGCCGCCCAGCGCCAGGCCGCCCGCCATGACCTGCGCCTGGCGAATCACCTGCCAGGGGCAGGCAGGGCCGGCGACGACCGGCGCGCCGGCGCGCCGCAGCCCCTCCAGCCCGCCGGCGACGATGTAGGCTTCGGCCTCGCGCGCCAGGCTGGCCAGCGCGCCGGCGGCCGCCGCGGTGCGCGTGCCGTTGACGCAGTGGAAGATCACCGGGCGGTCGGCGGGCAGCGGAAGCCGCGCCTGGGCAAGGCGCGTCAGCGGCAGATGCTCGGAGCCGGGAACGAAGAGCGCCGCGCGCTCCGTCGCCTCGCGGACGTCGATGAGCAGCGCGTCGTCGCCCTGCATCATCGCCACGGCCTGCTCGGCGGTGATGGTGTGGAGGCTCATGCCTCCCTCCCTTTTTGCAACCTTCGGTAGAGGATCTGGGGAGTGCTTCCTTAAACTCCAACGTGATTATGCTGGCTTGCCGAGCGCGGCCTGCATGGCCGGGCTGCGCCCTGAGCGGGTCCCGCGCGGCCGGCCGGGCGCGGCGCGCGCCTGCCCCCGGCCTGGCCTTCGGGCGGAAGGCGACGCCGGAACAGGGGCTTGGCACGGTTCGGCGCGGTGCTGGACCCGGGGCGGGGCCAGGCCCCGACCGCCGGGTCGAAGCGGCGGTGGCGGGCGCCAAGGCACCATGGCCATGCGGTTGTGCCGTGGCATGCCGGTGCAACCTTGCGGGCGCCGGCCTCGTGCCGCGCGACTCGCTTCAGGCCTGCGGACCGGCCGGCGTTCCGCCCGCGCCCAAGGCCAGCACGCGCCGCGCCCAGGCCCCGGCTTCCTGCACCGATCGGCGCGCCGCGGCGACATGCGGGGTGGCGCGCAGGAAGCCATGCGCCAGGCCGGGGAAGACCTCGCACGCCACCTCGACCCCCGCCTCCCGCAGGCGGGCGGCCATGGCCAGGTTCTCGTCGGCCAGCACGTCGAGTTCCGCCACATGCAGCAGCGTCGGCGGCAGGCCGCGCAGGTCGGCGCGCAGCGGCGCGGCCAGCGGGTTCAGCCGGTCGGCCGGGCGCGGGCAGTAGCAGTCCCAGTAGAAGCGCATCTTCTCGCGCGTCAGGAAGTAGCCCTCGGCGAAGGCGCCGTAGCTCGCGCGGTCGAAGGTGGCGTCGAAGACGCCGTAGTGCAGCAGCAGTCCGTCGATGCGCAGGCCCGGGTCGGTCTCGCGCAGCAGCAGCGCGGTGGCCATGGCGAGGTTCGCCCCGGCGCTGTCGCCGGCCAGGATGATGCGCGCGGGATCGAGGCCCCATCCCGCGCCCTCGCGCGCGATCCGGCGGACCACGGCGGCGCATTCCTCGATGGCCTGCGGGAAGGCGGCCTCCGGGCTCAGCGCATAGTCGGGGCCGAGCACGGCGCAGCCGGACGCCGCCGCCACCTCCCGCATCGGACGGTCATGGGTGTCGAGGCTCATCCACACCCAGCCGCCGCCATGGATCCAGACGATGACGGGCAGCGTGCCCGCCGCCGGGCGGTGCAGCCGGCAGGCGAGCCGCCGGCCGCGGACCGGCAGCCAGCGGTCGCTGCTCTCGGCCATGGCGGGGCCGCCCTCGGACAGCGGGGTGGTCAGCGCCTCGGTCAGCGCGCGGGCGCCGTCGAGCGGCAGGTCGAGCGTGATGGGCGGCAGGGCGGCGGCGCGCGCATCCATCATCCGGTTGAAGGCCAGCATCTCGGGGTCCCAGCGCGGATCGTCCTGGCTCATGCGGCGTGCCTCCTGCCAACGGCCATCGGAAGCGGCGCGGCGACGCCGCGCAAGGGGGGCCAGGGACGTGTTCGCCCGGCCCCGCGACGCGGAAGCGTCATGCAATGCCCGGCCGGCCCGGCGCATGTTGCGGCGATCTCCGCCGCCGGAGCATGCTGCGCCGCACCATGACCACCAAGCCCCTGCCCACCATCCGCTCCCGCTCCCGCCTGCGGGAGGAAGCGCTGTACCACCCCGACCATGTCGTGCTGGTCGCCGACCCGACGCTGCCGATGGCGCATCTGCTGGCCGCGAACCTCGCCGCCGGCGGCTTCGCGGGCCGGCTTTCCGTCGTGGGGATGGCGGCGGCGGGGCTCGAACAGGCGGCCTCGGTCGAGGCGCTGCCGGCGGCCCCCGATCTCGGCGTGCTGGCGCTGCCGCCGGAGGCGCTGGAGCCGGCGATGGCCGCGCTCGCCGCGCGCGGCTGCCAGGCGGCGCTGGTGCCCGGCGCGGCGCCCGATCTCGGCGCCATCTGCGCGCGGACCGGGCTGCGGGCGCTCGGCCAGGGCAGCTTCGGGATCTGCGTGCCGGGCATCGGGCTCAACGCCTCGCTGTCGCACCTGGCGCCCCGGCGCGGGCGGCTGGCGCTGGTCGGGCAATCCTCGGCGCTGGCGCGTGCCGTGCTGGACTGGGCCGAGGCCGAGAGCGTCGGCTTCAGCCATGTCATCGGCATCGGCGGCAATGCCGACCTCGGCTTCGCGCATGCGCTGGACTGGCTGTCGCGCGACCCGGGCACGGGCGCGGTGCTGCTCGACCTCCGGCGGATCAAGAACCGGCGGCTCTTCGTCTCGGCGGCCAAGGCGGCGGCGCGCACGCGCCCGGTGGTCGCGATCCGCGCCGGCGCGCGGCTGGAGGACGGGTCGGGCACGCCGGATGCCGTGATGGAAGCGGCGCTGCGCCGCGCCGGCGTGCTGCACGTGCAGGGGCTGGACGACCTGCTCTCCGCCGCCGAGACGCTGGCGCGGGTCAAGCTTTCGCCGCGCGGCGGGGCGGGGGACCGCATTGCCATCGTCTCCAACGCCAGCGGGCTGGCGCAGCTGGCGGCCGATGCGGTGCTGGGCGGCGGCGCGCGGCTGGCCACCCTGCCGGAGGAGGCGCTGGCCTCCCTCAAGGTCGGCCTGCCCGCCGGCTGGGCGGGGCGGAACCCGATCACCCTCGGCCCGCTGACCGGCACCGCGCTCGGCGAGGCGGCGGCGATGCTGGCCGCGCTGCCGCAGGTGGACACCGTGGTCGCGCTGCACGCCCCGGTCGCCGGCGAGAACCCGGAGACCATCGCCGCCTCGCTTTCCGCCGCCGCCAAGGCGACGCGCGCCGCGCCGGTCCTGGTCTGCTGGGCGGGCCAGGCGACCGCCGGCCCGCAGCGCGCCGCGCTGGCGCGCGCCGGGCTTGCCGTCTTCGCGACCCCCGAGGCCGCGGTGCGCGGCGCGCTGCACCTGTGGCACGACCGGCGCAACCGCGCGGCGGCGGCGGAACTGCCGGGGCGGCAGGTGCTGGCGCTGACGCCGGACCGCGACGCGGTGGCCGCGCTGTTCGCCCGCGTGCGCGCCGACGGACGGCTGAGCCTGACGGAGGACGAGGCGCTGTCGGTGCTGGCCGCCTATGGCATGCCGGTGGTGCCGGGGCGCATCGCGGCCGATGGCGCGGCGGCGGCCGCGGCGGCGGAGGCGCTGGGCTTCCCCGTCGTGCTGAAGCTCCGCAGCCCGGACATCGAGCGCAAGACGGAATTGGGCGGCGTCGCGCTCGGCCTGCGCAGCGCGGCCGCGGTGCGGGAAGCCGCGGTCTGGATGCTGGACGCCGCGACCCGCGCGCGGCCCGGGGCGCGGCTGGAGGGCTTCCTGGTGCAGCGCGAAGCCCCGCGCGGCCAGGAATTGCGCCTGCGCCTCGACGAGGATGCGATGTTCGGCCCCTTCATCGGCTTCGGCCTGGGCGGCACCGCGGCCGATTTGCTGGGCGACGAGCAGGTGGATTTGCCGCCGCTGAACCGCACGCTGGCCCTCGACCTGATCGGCCGCACCCGCGCCGCGCGGCTGCTGCGCGGCTGGCGCGACCACCGCGCCGCCGACATCGAGGCGGTGGCCGAGGCGCTGGTCCGGCTGTCCCAGGTCGCGGTGGACTTCCCCGAGATCGCGGCCTTCGGGGTGAACCCCCTCTTCGCCGGGCCGGAGGGCGTGCTGGCGGTGGACGCGGCCTGCACGCTGCGCCCGGAAGGCCAGCGCGCGCTGCTCGCCATCCCGCCCTATCCCGAGGAATGGGTGGGCAGCTTCGCGACCAGGTCCGGCGAGGTGCTGGCCATCCGCCCGATCCGCCCCGAGGACGCCGAGGAGCACGGCGCCTTCGTCCGCCGCCTGTCGCCCGAGGACATACGCTGGCGCTTCTTCAGCCAGATCCGCGAATTGCCGCCGCAGCAGATCGCCCGCATGACGCAGCTCGATTACGACCGGGAGATGGCCTTCTGCGCCATCCGCCGCCATGCCGACGGCCGCGAGGAGCTGCTCGGCGTCTCCCGCCTGATCCGGGAGAATGACGGCGAGACCGGCGAATTCGCCGTGGTTGTGGACCGGCGGATGAAGGGGCAGGGGCTCGGCAAGCACCTGATGCAGCGGCTGTTCGCCTGGGGCAAGGCGAACGGCATCCGCACCATCGCCGGCCAGGTGCTGGCGGACAACGCGCCGATGCTGGCCTTCGCGAAGGGGCTCGGCTTCGTGCTGAAGCGCAGCGCGGAGGATGAGGAGGTGTTCGACGTGCGCCGGCCGACGGTGCTGCCGGCGGGATAGAGCGTGATCGCCGAAGGGCGGAACGCCCGAAGGCGTGAATCACGCGGCATAACAATAGGCTGGACCATGATCGGCGATTCACTCCTCGCCGCTCGTGGTCTAGCAGGCTGCGGAAATTCGCCGGCTGAAGAAGGCAGCGGGAGGGCGCTGCCCTCCCGCACCCACCCGCCAGGAAACTGAGTTTCCTGGACCTTCCAGAAATTAACCAGATATATCAATAACTAAGGGGAGGTGCAGGAACATCAGGTTCCTGCCGGGGTGCTCGAGGGGCGGAGCCCCTCGACCTTTCCCTTTGCGTCCCAGGGCGAATTTCCGCAGCCTGCTAGGCGGCGGGGCCGGGCGGGGGGGCGCCTCGCCCTGACCCTCTTCCCCCGACTTGGCTGGCGAGGGGAGCGGCGGCGGCCGGCGGGTCAGCCCGCCGCCTTGATCATCTCCCGGATCCGGGCGGCGGCGGCGGCGCCCTTCAGCGCGTCGCGCCAGGCGCCTTCCGCCACGCGCTGGTGGGCGGCCACCGCCTCATCCGCCGCGGTGATGGAGGCGACGCCGATGCCGCCATGCGGGGGCGTGTCCGGCGCGAAGGGGCCGGCGATGACATGCGCGCGGTCGCGGCCGCGCAGCACCATGAAGGGGCAGGCGGGCTCGACCCCGGCGGCGAGCCCGATCTGCAGGCCGATGGGCACGCTCTCGGCCAGGTTGGCCAGCTGCTCCGCCTCGGTCCGCGCGGCGGCGAGGCAGCGCTGGCGGGTGCGTTCGGGCACCGGCAGGCCGGCGGCGACACCTTCGGAGAGGAAGCGCGTCAGCGCGCCCTCGCCCAGGATGGCGATGATGTTCGGCCGGCGGGAGGCGTGCAGCTTCTTCCGCGCGACGAGCAGGCCGAGCGCCTGGTCGGTGACGGCGCGGGCGGAGACGCGTTCCTGCGACGAATCGGCCGCTTCGGTCCAGGCCTCGGCCAGCGCGCCGTCGAAGGCGTCGGAGGTGGTCTGGTAGCAGGTGGCGCCGCCGACGAGCAGGATCTGGTCGGCCTGTTCCTCGACCTGGCGCAGGCGCTCGATGAAGGCGATGGGGCGGCTGAAATACTCCACGCCGATCCCGAGCAGCGACAGGGGGGAGATCTTCAGCAGCTCCGCCAGTCGCCGGATGGTGTCCAGCTTGATGACCTCGCCCTTCTCGTAGCGGTAGAGCGCGGCGCGGGAGACGCCGAGCCGGGCGGCGATCTCCTCCGCGCGCAGTCCCGATTCGAGCCGGTAGGCGCGCAACTGCTGACCGATATCGGCGAAGCGCATGCAACCCCCTGGCAGTGTCCACTCGTGGCTTCAACCCAGCTTCGGGAGACGGTGTCTCATCCGCTGGTCCAGGAGTGTTTTTGCGCGACCGCGCGCGGCAAATCAACAGTGAAATGGCACTCCCGATCGGCGGGAGGGTCGCCGCACCGCACGACCCCAGGTTGTGAGGGCCGTGCGGCGCGGACGACGTGCTCAGGCGTCGGGCGCCACCTTGTGCGCGGCCATCGCCTCCAGCGCCTTGACCATGCCGGAATGGTCCCAGCCCTTGCCGCCCAGCGCCGCGCAGGCGGCGAAGATCTGCTGGGTGGAGGCGGTGTTGGGCAGCGCGACGCCCAGTTCCCGCCCGGCCTGGAGGGCCAGGTTCAGGTCCTTCTGGTGCAGCTCGATCCGGAAGCCGGGGTTGAAGGTGCGCTTGATCATGCGCTCCCCGTGCAGTTCCAGGATGCGGCTGGTGGCGAGGCCGCCCATCAGCGCCTGGCGGACCTTGGCGGGGTCGGCGCCGGCCTTGGAGGCGAAGACCAGCGCCTCGGCCACCGCCTCGATCGTCAGCGCCACGATGATCTGGTTGGCGACCTTGCAGGTCTGGCCGGCGCCGTTCTCGGTGCCGACGAGGGTGATGTTCTTGCCCATCTTCTCGAAGACCGGCAGCGCCCGGTCGAAGGCCGCCTGCGGGCCGCCGACCATGATGGTCAGCGCGGCGTTCTTCGCGCCGACCTCGCCGCCGGAGACGGGGGCGTCGAGGTAGTCGCAGCCCAGCGCGTTGATCTTCTGGGCAAAAGCCTTTGTGGCGGTCGGGCTGATCGAGGACATGTCGATCACCAGCTTGCCGGGCGAGAGGCCCTCCGCCACGCCGGCCGTGCCGAACAGCACGGCTTCGACATCGGGGGTGTCGGGGACCATGGTGATGACGATGTCGGTCGCGGCGGCGACGGCGGCGGCGGTGGGGGCCACGGCGAAATTCGCGCGGTCCTCCGGCGTGAGGGAGGCGCGTTCGACGACGGTGACCTCGTGGCCGGCCGCCTTGAGATGGCCGGCCATGGGGCGGCCCATGATGCCGAGGCCGATGAAGCCGATCTTGGACATGGTTGTGGTTCCTTCCTGGGGAGGGCGGGCGGCTCAGAGGCTGTGAAAAAATCGAGCTTGAGCACGAATGCCCGTTGATATCGCGGGCGTTTTCCTGGCGGGTTCGGCGCTTTCGGGCATTCGTTCACAAGCTCTCAGGCGGCGCGCCAGGGGTTGATGAGGGGCAGGCCGCAGCCTGCGAAGCCGTCGGTGTCCCGCGTCGCGATGGCGGCGGCGCCGGCCGCGCGGGCGGCGGCGGCGATCATCGCATCGGGCATGGAGGCGGCGCGGCCGGCCGCGCGGCGGGCGGCGAGGAAGGTGGCATAGTGCGGCGCGGCGGTGCTGCCGAAGGGCAGGATGCGGTCGGCGAAGCGCTTGGCGAAGACGGCCTCCACCGACGCGGCCAGGTCGTCGCGGCGCTTTCCCTGCGGCATCCGCGCGACGCCGAAGCGCATCTCCGCCTCCGTCACGGTTGTGGTCACGAAGCTGTCGTCCGGCACCGTCGCGGCCCAGGCGAGCAGCGTCGGGTCGGGGGTGGCGCGCAACAATTCGGACAGCACGTTGGTGTCCAGCACGATCATCGCGGCGGCTCGGCATCCGGGCCGTCGAACGCCGCGAAATCGGGGCCGGTGAAGTCCGGCGGCTCGCGCGTGGGTTCGCGCGGCGGCAGGTCGATGTCGATGGGGCCGAACTCCTCGACGAAGCTGCGCATCGCCTCGGCAAGGCTCTGGCCCGGGGCCGGCGATTCGGCGGTGAGGGCGCCGCGCAGGATCACCCGCGCCTCCTCCTCCATGGACCTGCCGTGGCGGGCGGCGCGCAGGCGCAGCGACGCCTTCAGCCGGTCGTCGAGGTTGCGGATGGTCAGGCTGCCCATGGTCTGCTCCGCCGGGACCCGGAAGATGGGCCGGCGATGCATGCAATGCAATCAATGCATGCATCGCGCCTTCCGCCGCTATCAGCCCTTGTAGGGCGCGAACCAGCCGAGGCCGGCCACCGTCTCGCCGGCCGGCTTGTATTCGCAGCCGATCCAGCCGCGGAAGCCGAGCGCGTCGATCCTGCCGAAGACGAAGGGCCAGTTGACCTCGCCGGTGCCGGGCTCGTTGCGGCCGGGATTGTCGGCGACCTGCATGTGGGCGATCAGCGGCAGGTGCTTCTCGACGCGCTTGACCAGGTCGCCCTCGGTGATCTGGCAGTGATACAGGTCGAACTGCATGCCGACCTTCTCGGGGCCGACCGCGTTGATGATGGCCGCGGCCTGGTCGGTGGTGTTCAGGAAGAAGCCCGGGATGTCGCGGTGGTTGATCGGCTCGATCACGCACTTCACCCCGGCCTGCATGGCGAGTTCGCCCGCCCAGGCCAGGTTCTCGGCCAGCACCGCCGTCATGGTGTCGTGCGCCGCGCCGGCGGGCTTCAGGCCGGACATGACATGGATGCGCGGGCAGGACAGCGCCGCGGCGTAGTCCAGCGCCTTGCGGAAGCCTTCGCGGAATTCCGCCTGGCGGCCGGGCAGGGCGGCGTTGCCGCGCTCGCCGGCCGCCCAGTCGCCGGGGGGCGCGTTGAACAGCACCTGCGACAGGCCGTGGTCCTTCAGGCGGGTCGCGATCTCAGCGGCGGGGAAGTCGTAGGGGAAGAGGAACTCCACGGCCTTGAAGCCGGCGGAGGCGGCCGCGCCGAAGCGGTCGAGGAAGGGCATCTCGGTGAACATCATCGAGATGTTGGCGGCGAAGCGCGGCATGCTGGGTGGTCTCCGTCCCTGGTTGCGGGCGTGATGCCCCGTGGCGCCGGGCCCGGCAAGGGTGGCGTGCGCCGGCCCGGCCGTTGCGCTAGGCTTCGCGCAGATGGATGCCGATCCCCTCCGCCCCGCCCGGGTGCTCGGGCTGACCGCGCTGGCGCTGCTGGCGGCGGGCTGCTTCCTGGTGCTGCGGCCCTTCGTCTCGGCGCTGCTCTGGGCGGGGATCCTGGCCTTCACCACCTGGCCGGCCTTCCGCCTGCTGCGGGAGAGGCTGGGGATGTCGCCCGGCTGGGCCGCCTTCGTCATGGTGCTGGCCGAGTTCCTGCTGATCGGCCTGCCGATCGCCTTCGCCGCCCCGATCAGCCGGGAGGACGTGGAGGCGCTGCGGGCGGGGGTGGAGGGCATGCTGACCTCCGGCATGCCGAACCTGGCCGCCTTCCTGGGCGGGCTGCCGGTGGTCGGGCCCTGGCTCGGCGACTGGGCGGCCGGGTTCGACGCGACGGTGGAGGGGCTGACCGCCGCGATCCGGCCCTATGCGGGGACCATCGCGCAGAACCTGCTGGCGATCCTGCTGGCGGTGCTGTCCGGCATCGCGGAGCTGCTGCTGGCGATCTTCCTGGCCTTCTTCTTCTACCGCGACGGCCCGCGCATGGCGCAGGTGGCCGAGCAGGCGATGGAGCGGCTGGCCGGCCCGCGGGCGCGGCGGCTGCTGGTGCTGACCGGCAACGTCACGCGCGGCGTGGTCTATGGGCTGCTGGGCACGGCCATCGTGCAGGGGGCGATGACGGCCTTCGGCCTGTGGATCGTCGGCATCCCGCAGCCGGTGCTGCTGGGCGTGGTGGCGGGCGTCATCTCCATCCTGCCCGTCGGTGCGCCGGTGGTCTGGATTCCCGCCACGATCTGGCTGTTCGCGCAGGGCGAATGGGGGTGGGGGATCTTCATGGGGCTCTACGGGGCCTTCGGGATCTCCTCGGTCGACAACGTCATCCGGCCCTGGCTGATCAGCCGCGGCGCGGACCTGCCGCTGCTGCTGACGCTGCTGGGCGCCATCGGCGGCGTGCTGGCCTTCGGCTTCCTCGGCCTGTTCCTTGGGCCGGTGCTGCTCGCGGTGGGCTACACGCTGCTCAGGGACTGGGCGACGGAGGCGCCGAAGCCGCCGGCGCCGGGGCAGGGAGCCTGAATCGCGGGCTTTCCCGACCGGGCAGGCCGGGATATTGCAGCCTGGCGACGGGGAGGCGGGCAGAGACCCGCCGGCGATCGGGAGATCACCGAAGATGCTGATGCGAAGGGTGGGTCTGGCCGCCGCGGCGGCGCTGTTGTCCCTCGGGCTGGGTGTCGCGGAGGCGCGGACGGTGCGCTGGGCGGCCGCGGGCGATCCGAACACCATGGATCCGCACAGCCAGAACGTCGGCACCGTCACCATGGTGCTGCAGCAGGTCTATGACGCGCTGATCGCGCGCAACCCGGACCTGTCGCTGCGGCCGGGGCTGGCGACCGCATGGACGCAGGTGGCCCCCGACCGCTGGCGCTTCACCCTGCGCCCCGGCGTGCGCTTCCACGAAGGCGAGGCCTTCACCGCGGATGACGTGGTGTTCTCCATCACCCGCGCGCTGCAGCCGACCTCCAACTACGGGATCTTCGTCGACACCGTCGACCGCGCCGAGAAGGTGGACGAGCTGACGGTCGACATCGTCACCAGGACGCCGGACCCGATCCTGCCCAACAAGTTCGCCAGCGTCTTCATGATGTCGAAGTCCTGGGCCGAGCGGCACAACGCGACCCGCCCGCAGAACACCCGCGCGCGGGAGGAGATGCACACCGTCCGCAACGCCAATGGCACCGGCGCCTTCCGCCTGGCGCTGCGCGAGCCGGACGTGCGCACCGTGCTGCGCCGGAACGAGGCCTGGTATGGCTGGCAGGAAGCCTCGCCGCTGCCGGCCGGCAACGTGACGGAGATCGTCTTCCGCCCGATCGCGTCCGACCCCACGCGGGTGGCAGCGCTGCTGTCGAACGAGATCGACTTCGTGCTCGATCCGCCGCTGCAGGACCTGAACCGGCTGCGCGCCGCGGGCAACATCCGCGTGCTGGAAGGGCCGGAGGTGCGGACCCTGTTCCTCGCCTTCGACACGCATCGCGACGAGCTGCTGTATTCCGACCTGCGCGGCCGCAACCCGTTCCGCGACGTGCGGGTGCGCCAGGCGCTGTACCACGCGATCGACATCCAGGCGATCCACCGCACCACCATGCGCGGCCAGTCCATCGTGACCGGCACGCTGTTCCCCGAGCAGGTGAACGGCTTCGTGCGGGAGGAGGATGTGCGCCTGCCCTACGACCCCGCCCGCGCCCGCGCGCTGCTGGCGGAGGCGGGGCTGCCCAACGGCTTCGGCGTGACGCTGGATTGCTCCAACAACCGCTACGTGAACGACGAGCAGATCTGCCAGGCGATCGCGGCGATGTGGACGCGCATCGGCGTGCGCACCCAGCTGAAGGCGCAGCCGCTCGGCCCCTTCTTCGCGCAGATCCAGCGCGACGACACATCCGTCTACATGCTGGGCTGGGGCGTGCCGACGCTGGACGCGCTGTATTCCTTCCAGTCGCTGCTGGCGACGCGCAACGGCGCGCAGGGCGACGGCATCTGGAACTACGGGCGCTATTCCAACCCGGCAATGGACGCGCTGATCCAGCGGATGAAGGTGGAGACCGGCGCGCAGCGCGCCGAGACCATCCGGGAAGCGCTGCGGCTGTACCGCGAGGATGTGCCGCACATCCCGCTGCACCACCAGATGATCCCCTGGGCGATGCGGTCCAACGTGACGATCCCGCATGCGGCGAACAACCAGCCCTATTTCCGCTGGATGGTGGTGAATTGAGGATCCGGGCGTTGCCGGCGGCGTCGCCGTTGCGCGGGGGGCCGTAGGCTCATGTTCGCCTTCATCGTCTCCCGCATCCTGCAGGCGCTGCCGGTGATGCTGGCGGTCGCGCTGATCTCGTTTGCCATGTTCGCCTATGTGGGCGACCCGGTGGCGATCATGCTCGGCCAGGATTTCACGGAAGCGCAGCGACAGGCGCTGATCCGTGATCTTGGATTGGACCAGCCCTTCTTCGTGCAGTTCGGCAAGTTCGTGCTGAACGCGGCGCAGGGGGAATTCGGGCTGTCCTACCGGCTGTCGCGGCCGGTGCTCGACCTCATCATCGAACGCGCGCCGGCGACGCTGGAGCTGGCCCTGACGGCCGCGGCGCTGGCGCTGCTGATCGGCGTGCCGATGGGGGTCTATACGGGGCTCTACCGCAATTCCTGGCTGAGCCGGGTGTTCCTGACCTTCAGCCTGGTCGGCGTGTCGCTGCCCACCTTCCTGATCGGCATCCTGCTGATCCTGACCTTCTCCGTCTGGCTCGGCTGGCTGCCGAGCTTCGGGCGCGGCGAGACGGTGAAGATCGGCGGGTGGTCCACCGGGTATCTCACCTGGGGCGGCATCAAGGCGCTGATCCTGCCGTCCATCACGCTCGGCCTGTTCCAGCTGACGCTGATCATGCGCCTGGTGCGGGCCGAGATGCTGGAGGTGCTGCGCACCGACTACATCAAGTTCGCCCGCGCCCGCGGGCTGACCAACCGGGCGGTGCATTTCGGGCATGCGCTGAAGAACACGCTGGTGCCGGTGATCACCATCACGGGCCTGCAGCTCGGCGCCATCATCGCCTTTGCCATCGTGACGGAGACGGTGTTCCAGTGGCCGGGCATGGGGCTGCTGTTCATCCAGTCCGTCGGCGCGGCGGACATCCCCGTCATGGCGGCCTACCTGATGCTGATCGCGGCGCTGTTCGTCACCATCAACCTGATCGTCGACCTGCTCTACTACGCGGTGGACCCGCGCCTGCGCATCGGCGGCGGCAAGGGAGGGCACTGAGATGGTCGCCGCCGTCCAGCGCTTCTTCGACAGCGACATCTGGTGGTCCTTCACGCGGTCGCCGGTGACGGTGATCTCCGCCATCGTCGCCTTCGTCTGCATCGCGGGCGCGGTGCTGGCGCCGGTCATCGCGCCGCACAACCCCTTCGACCTGGCGTCGCTGCAACTGCTCGATGCCTTCAAGCCGCCGGCGTGGTCGGAGGAAGGCGAGCCCACCTACCTTCTCGGCACCGACGACCAGGGGCGGGACATGCTGTCCGCCATCATGTATGGCGCGCGCGTCTCGCTGCTGGTGGGGTTCTGCGCGGTGGTGATGTCGGTCCTGCTCGGCGTCTCGGCGGGGCTGGCGGCGGGATACCTGGGCGGGACGGTGGATGCGGTGCTGATGCGCATCGCCGACATCAAGCTGACCTTCCCGACCATCCTGATCGCGCTGCTGATCGACGGCATCACGCGGGCCGCGCTGCCGCGCGACGTGCACGACCAGGTCGCGATCTATGTCGTGATCTTCGCCATCGGCTTCTCCAACTGGCCGAGCTTCGCGCGCACCGTGCGGGGCAGCACGATGGTCGAGCGCAACAAGGAATACGTGCAGGCGGCCCGCGTGATCGGCCTGTCGCGCGGGCGCATCATGGTCAGCCACGTGCTGCCCAACGTGCTGGGGCCGGTGCTGGTGATCGCGACGCTGCAGCTCGGCTTCGCGATCCTGGCGGAGGCGACGCTTTCGTTCCTGGGCGTCGGCGTGCCGCCGACGCAGCCCTCGCTGGGCACGCTCATCCGCATCGGCAACGACTTCCTGTTCTCGGGCGAGTGGTGGATCACCATCTTCCCCGGCATCGCGCTGATCGTGCTCGTGCTGTCCGTAAACCTTCTGGGCGACTGGCTGCGCGACGCCCTCAATCCGAAGCTGCGGTAGCATGTCCAACACCCTGCCCCTGCTCGAGGTGCGGAACCTCCGCGTGGAGTTCCCCACGCGGCGCGGCATCCTGACCGCGCTGGACGACGTGTCCTTCGACATCCATCCGGGCGAGGTGCTCGGCGTGGTCGGCGAATCGGGCGCCGGCAAGTCGATGACCGGCGCCGCGATCATCGGCCTGCTGGAACCGCCGGGGCGGATCGCCGGCGGCAGCATCAGCCTCGGCGGGCGGCGCATCGACAACCTGCCCGCCAAGGAGATGCGCACGGTCCGCGGGCGGGAGATCGGCGCGATCTTCCAGGACCCGCTGACCACGCTGAACCCGCTCTACACGGTCGGCCGGCAGCTGGTGGAGACGATGACCACCCACCTGCCGCTGAACCCCGCGGAAGCACGGCGGAAGGCGGTCGAGTGGCTGGAGCTGGTGGGCATCCCCGCCGCCGCGCAGCGCATCGACAGCTACCCGCATGAATTCTCGGGCGGGATGCGGCAGCGCGTGGTGATCGCGCTGGCGCTCTGCGCCGAGCCGAAGCTGATCGTGGCGGACGAACCCACCACCGCGCTCGATGTCAGCATCCAGGCGCAGGTGATCGCGCTGCTGAAGCGCCTGGCGCGGGAGAAGGGGACGGCGATGATGCTCGTCACCCACGACATGGGCGTGATCGCGGAGACCGCCGACCGCGTCGCCGTGATGTATGCCGGCCGCATCGCGGAGATCGGCGCGGTGCGCCAGGTGGTGAAGCACCCGGCGCATCCCTACACGATCGGGCTGATGGGCTCGATCCCGCCGATCAGCCACCGCATGCCGCGCCTGTTGCAAATCGAGGGCGCGATGCCGAGGCTGTCCTCGATCCCGCGCGGCTGCGCCTACAACCCGCGCTGCCCGCGCGTCTTCGACCGCTGCCGCCAGGACCGCCCGGACCTGCTGGATGCCGGCGACACGCGCGCCGCCTGCTGGCTCTACGACGGCGCCGACAAGGACGCGGCGCATGCGGCCGCGGAGTCGGGCTACACGGAGGTGCGGCGTGGCTGACGACCTGATGCTCCGCACCGAGGACGTCGCACGGCACTTCGACGTCTCCCGACCCCTGATCCAGCGCATGATCGCGCGCGAGGGAAGGCGGACGCTGCGCGCCGTGGATGGCGTGTCCTTCGACATCCCGAAGGGAACCACGCTGTCGCTGGTGGGTGAATCCGGCTGCGGCAAGTCCACCGTGGCGCGCCTGGTCGTCGGCCTCTACGCGCCGACGCGCGGCCGCGTGGTGTTCGACGGGCGGGACCTGGCGGAGGCGCGGTCGGACGCGGCGCAGCGACGCCGGATGCAGATGATCTTCCAGGACCCCTATGCCAGCCTCAACCCGCGCTGGCGCGTGCGCGACATCATCGCCGAGCCGATCCGCGCCTTCGGGCTGACGCGCAGCAACGCGGAGACGGTGGAGCGCGTGGGCCAGCTGCTGACGCAGGTCGGGCTGGCGCCGGCGGATGGCCAGAAATTCCCGCACGAATTCTCGGGCGGGCAGCGCCAGCGCATCTCCATCGCGCGCGCCCTGTCCTCCAACCCGGAATTCCTGGTCTGCGACGAACCGACCAGCGCGCTCGATGTCTCCGTCCAGGCGCAGATCCTGAACCTGATGAAGGACCTCCAGGCGCGGCTCGGGCTCACCTACCTGTTCATCAGCCACAACCTCGCGGTGGTGCGCCAGGTCAGCGACCGCGTGGGCGTGATGTATCTGGGGCGCATCGTGGAGCTCGCGCCCGCCGAAACGCTGTTCACCACGCCGCGCCATCCCTACACGCGCGCGCTGATGGAGGCGATCCCGGACCTCGACATGACCGGGCGCCAGCGCATCCCGGTGGGCGGGGAGGTGCCGAGCCCGATCACCCCGCCATCGGGCTGCCCCTTCCACCCGCGCTGCGCGCTGGCGAACGATCGCTGCAAGGCGGAATTGCCGCCGATGCTGCCGGCGCGCGGCACGCCGGCGGCGAAGGTCGCCTGCCATGCGGTCGAGGAAGGGCGCGATGGCGGGCCGCAGGCGGCCGTGCGGGTGGCGGAACGGGGCGGGATGCTCGCCGCATCCTGACCGCGCGGCGGTTCGACCCGCCCGGCGCCGGGACGTTGCAGGGCCGGCCGGGTGGAGGAGAGGGGCAGGCGATGGGGCGGGATGCGCGTGACGGGGTGCCGGTGGCCCATCTGCGGCGGCGGCGCCTGTTCCTGCTGCCGGTGGGCTTCGTGCCCGCCCTCTGCGCCTGCGGCGCGCAGCACCGCCTGCCGGAACCGCCGCGCAGCGCGCTCTCGGCCGCCGAGCAATCCATCGCAGCGGCCGGCCCGTTGCAGCGGCTGAACCGGTCGGATGCGGAGCAGGCCGAGATGCTGCGCCGCGTCGCCACCCGCATCG
Source organism: Acetobacteraceae bacterium (assembly GCA_027487675.1). Lineage (GTDB taxonomy): Bacteria > Pseudomonadota > Alphaproteobacteria > Acetobacterales > Acetobacteraceae > Falsiroseomonas. Next base: position 23,574 of record JAIYDD010000270.1, read on the forward strand.
CCAGCGCGTCCGATCCGATCTGCCGCGCCTACCTGGACCAGGGCTGCCGCTTCCGCATCGCCCTGCAACGCGCGCCGGAGGTCAACGCCTTCGCCACCGATGCCGACCTGGTCGGCGTCACCTCCGGCATGCTGCAGGTGGTCCGCAGCGATGCGGAGCTGGCCGCCGTGGTGGCGCATGAATTCGGCCACCACCTGGCGCGGCACCTGGAACGGGCGGGCACGCGCACGCAGCTGGGCGCGCTGGCCGGCGCGCTGCTGGGTGCCTATCTGGGCGGCGGGCAGCTGGCGGAGACCGGGGCGCAGCTCGGCGGCGGCGCCGCGCGGCTGGTCTACAGCCAGGAGGAGGAGCGGGAAGCCGACTACCTCGCCGCCTTCATGGTGAACCGCGCCGGCTACGATCTGGACGAGGCGGGGCGGATCTGGCTGCGCCTGGCCCAGGCGGCGGGCGGGCGGCAGCAGCCGCAGCTGCTCTCCACCCACCCGACCGGGCCGCAGCGCCTGGCGGCGTGGCAGCAGACGGTGGCCGAGATTCGCGCCGCCGGGCCGGCGGCGATGCCGCGCCGGGCCTGATCCCGCCCGCCGGATCGGGGCCGGCGGCGCCGGTCCGGGCCGGGACGGGCGGTTTTCGCGTCCCGCCGCACACACCCGCGCGGCAAAATCGACATCGAAGCGCCACGAGGGCTGCAACCGGCTTGCGGTCGTGCCACCCAATGTCCGCGGGCGCGTTGGCGCCTCGATTCGGGCCGCTCCCGCCGGGGGTGGCCAGCGCGACGACAGGGTGGAGGACCGCGATGGCGACGGAGAAGCCGAAGAAGACCGCGACGAAGGCCGAGCCGAAGGGTGCCGCGAAGGCCGCCCCGAAGGTCGCGCCCCCGAAGGAAGGCGCCAAGGCGAACGCCCTGCAGCAGCCGCTGAAGCCATCGGCCGAGCTGGCCGCGGTGATCGGCGACGGGCCGATGCCGCGCGGCGAGGCGGTGAGCAAGATCTGGGACTACATCAAGTCCAAGAACCTGCAGAACCCGAAGGACCGGCGCGAGATCCTGGCCGATGCCGCGCTGCAGAAGGTGTTCGGCAAGGACAAGGTGACGATGTTCGAGATGAACAAGCACCTGGCCCGCCACCTGTCCTGACCCGCGCGGCGGGCGGCCCGGGCCTGGCGCCCCGGTCGCCCGCCCGGGGTTCGTTGCGCCCGGGCCTGCATCTCGCCTCCGTGGTTTCGCATCCCCGCACCTTGCCGCTACCGTAGGCGCATGGGGCGGCGATGCGCCGCCCGGCAGGAGAGGCTGCGGTTGGTGCTGCATCGGGCGGTCGCGCCCAAGCCAGCGGCGGAAGCCCCGTCGCGCCGGTCGGCTGCCTTCTGGCAGCTGTGGCTGGCGGCGGCGCTGCTGCCGCTGCTCGCCTTCGCCATCGGCGCCGCCCTGTCCTGGCGGCAGGTCCAGGCGGAGACCGCGGCCCGCATCTCCCGCACCGTCCAGATGCTCGAGGAGCACGCGCTGCGCGCCTTCGAGACGCAGGAGGCGGTGCTGACCGCCGTCGCCAGCGCCGCCGACGGGCTGTCCTGGGACGAGATCGCGTCGAGCGAGGCGCTGCATGCCCTGCTGCGGTCGCTGGACCGGCGGACCTCCGCGCTCAGCGGCATCGGGCTGGTGCGGCCGGACGGGATGATGGTGGCCACCGCAAGCGCCTTCCCCACCCGCCCGGTCGATGTCTCCGACCGCGAATACTTCCGCGCCAACCGCGACGGGCACGCGCCGCTCCGCAACGCCTTCGTCGGCGAGGTGGTGGTCAGCCGCCCGCGCGACACGCCGGTCTTCTCGATGAGCCGCGCCCGGCTGGATGCCACGGGCGGTTTCGACGGGGTGATCGTGACGGCCTTCGACCCCGACTACTTCGCCGGCTTCTACCGGCAGGTGGAGGAATCGCCGGGCGACGCGGTGGTGCTGACGCGGCTCGACGCGAAGCTGCTCGCGCGGTCGCCGCCGGTGACGGATTGGCGGGTGGCCTTCGAGGGGCCGCTGACCGACCTCGCGCGCGGGCCGGGGCGGGGGGTGCTGCGGCACGCCTCCGCGGTGGACGGGCGGCACCGGATCTATGCGGTGCGGCGGCTGCGCGACTATCCGGTGGCGGTCGCCTATGGGCTCGACATGGCGGTGCCCCGCGCGGCCTGGCTGCGGCAGCTGGCGACCATCGGCGCGATCTCCGGCCTCGCCGCCGCGCTGCTGCTGGGACTGACGGCGCGGGCGGCGCGGGCCGTGCGGCGGGAAGCCGCGGCCGCCGACCGGGTGCGGGTGGAGGCGGAACGGCGCGCGGAGGCCGAGGCCGCGCGCGCCGATGCCGAAGCCGCGCTGCGCCACGGCCAGCGGCTGGAGGCGCTGGGCCAGGTGGTCGCCGGCGTCGCGCATGATTTCCGCAACACCGTCCACGCCGTGCAGGGCGGCGCGCGGCTGATCCGCCAGGCGCTGGAGGCCGGCGACACCGACCGCGCCGCGAGGGCGGCGGCGCTGGTCGCCGATGCGGCCGGGCGGGGGGAGGCGCTGACCGAGCGCATGCTGGCCGTGGCCCGCCCGGGGGGTGGCACAGCGCGCGTCATCCGCGGCCCGGCCCGGGCGCTGCGCGAAGCCTGCGCGCTGCTGCGCCCGACGCTGGGGCCCGGCATCCGGCTCGACTGCGCCGTCCCCGAGGACCTGCCGCCGGTGGTGCGCGGCGACCCCGCGGAGCTGGAGGCGGCGGTCATCAACCTGGTCGTCAATGCCCGGGACGCCATGCCGGGCGGGGGCGACCTGACCGTTTCGGCGCGCGCGCAGATCGTCGGGCCGGGGGCGCCCGGGCCCGCGCAGCTGCCGCCCGGGCGCTACCTGCGGCTGAGCATCGCCGACACCGGCACGGGGATGGACGCGGCGACGCTGGAACGCGCGACGGAAGCCTTCTTCACCACCAAGGCGCCGGGCCGCGGCACCGGGCTCGGGCTTGCCACCGCGCGCGCCTTCGCCGAGGCCGCGGGGGGCGCCCTGCTGATCGACAGCAGCCAGGGCCGCGGCACCACCGTCACGCTGCTGCTGCCCGAGGCGGCGGAAGGGGCGGGCGGGCCCGCCGCGGTCACGCCGCCGCCGGGCGCGCCCGTCCTGCCCGGCTGAAGCGCCGCGCCAGCCATTCGCCGAGATCGTCGAGCAGCAGGTAGATCGCCGGCACCACCACCAGGCTGAGCAGGGTGGAGGTGACGAGCCCGCCGATCACCACCAGCGCCATCGGCGCGCGGAATTCCGCATCCGCCCCGAGGCCGGCGGCGATGTGCGCCATGCCCGCGGTCATCGCGATGGTGGTCATCACGATCGGCCGCGCCCGCTTGCGCGCCGCCTGTTCGAGCGCGGCCATCCGATCCAGGCCCGCGCGCCGCGCCTCGATCGCGTATTCCACCAGCAGGATCGAGTTCTTGGCGACGATGCCCATCAGCATCAGCACGCCGATCACCGCCGAGATGCCGAGCGCCTTCTGCGCCAGCAGCAGCGCCATCAGCGCGCCGCCCAGCGAAAGCGGCAGCGCCGACATGATGGTCAGCGGCTGCAGCACGCCGCCGAACAGCAGCACCAGCACCAGGTAGACGAGGCCGATGCCGGTCGCGAGCGCGACGACGAAGCTGGAGAACAGCTCGCCCATCACCTCGGCATCGCCGGCCGGGCGTTCGCGCACGCCGGCGGGCAGGTTGCGCATGGCCGACAGCTGCGCGACCAGCCGCGTCGCGTCGCCGAGCGCCGTGCCGTTCAGCTCCGCCTCCACCGTCGCCTTGCGCACGCGGTCCAGCCGGTCGATCTGCGCCGGCCCCGCGCCGTGGCGGATCTCGGCCACCGTGCCGAGCGGCACGGCAAGCCCGCCGCGCCCTTCGACGCGCAGCGCCCGCAGCGCATCCAGCTCGCCGCGCGCATCCTGCGCCAGCATCACGCGGATCGGGATCTGCCGGTCGGGCAGGTTGAAGCGCGCCAGGTTCTGGTCGACATCGCCGGTCGTGGCGATGCGCGCCGTGCTGGCGAGCGCGGCGGAGGAGACGCCGAGCTCCGCCGCCCGCGCGCCCATCGGCACGATCTGCAGCTCCGGCCGGACGAGGGAGGCGGTGGAGCGCACCCCCGCGAACTGCGGGATGGCGCGCATCTGCCGCTCCAGCTCCGCCACCGCCCCGGCCAGCGCCGCCTGGTCTTCCGAGACCAGGGTGACGGCGAATTTCGCGCCGGACTGGCCATCGGCGCCGAAGCGCAGCAGCACGCCGGGGATGCGTTCCAGCTCCGGCCGTACCGCCGCCTCGAAGCGCTGCTGGCTCAGCGCGCGTTCGTTGCGCGGCACCAGGGTGACGATCAGGCTGGCCAGCCGCGGCTCGCCTTCCCGCGTGGTGCTGCCGAGCGCCGGGCCGCCGCCGCCGGTGGTGCGCGTGCCGAGCGAGGCGAAGACCGAGACGACCTCCGGCCGCGCCTTCAGGATGCGGGTGGCCTGCTGCACCACCGCTTCCGTCTCGGCCAGCGTCGCACCCGGCGCCAGCTCGATCGCCAGCGAGGAGCGGCCGCGGTCGGCGGCGGGGACGAAATCCTGCGGGATCATCGGCACCAGCGCGACGGAGGCAGCGAAGAAGGCGCCGGCACCCGCCAGCGTGATCCAGCGGTGGCGCATGCACCAGCCCAGCAGGCCGAGATAGCGCCGGCCGACCGGGCCATCCCCCACTTCCTGCGAGCCGGCATGCGGCCGCGCCTTCAGCAGCCAGGCCCCCATCAGCGGCGTCAGCAGCCGCGCGACCACCAGCGAGAAGAACACCGCCACCGCGACGGTCAGCCCGAACTGGCGGAAGAACTGGCCGGGGATGCCGGGCATGAAGGCGACGGGGACGAAGACCGCCAGGATCGTCGCCGTCGTCGCCACCACCGCCAGCCCGATCTCGGCCGAGGCGTCGAGCGCGGCCTTGAAGGCATCGCCATCGCCGCGTTCGCGCAGGTGCCGGACGATGTTCTCGATCTCGACGATCGCATCGTCCACCAGCACGCCGACCACCAGCGTCAGCCCGAGCAGCGTGACGTTGTTGAGCGAGAAGCCCATCCACTGCATCGCGAAGAAGGTCGGGATCAGCGACAGCGGCATGGCGAGCGAGGCGATGGCGGTGGCCCGCCAGTCGCGCAGGAAGGCCCAGACCACCAGCACGGCGAGCGCCGCGCCGACCAGCAGCGCCTCGATCGCGCCATGGTAGCTGGCCTGCACGAAGCCGACGGTCGATGCCACGCGCGTGATCTGCACGCCCGGATGCGCGGCGACCAGCGCATCCACCTGGCGCTGCACGCCGGCGGCGACCGAGACCTCGGAGCTGTCGCGGGTGCGCTGCACCTCGAAGGCGACGACGGGCCGGCCATCGAGGCGCGCGCCGCTGCGCACCTCGGCGGTCGCATCCGTCACCTCCGCCAGGTCGGCCAGCCGGGCGCTGCGGCCGCCGGGCAGGATGATCGGGCGCTCGCGCAGCGCGTCCACGCTGGTGGCCGAGCCCAGCGTGCGGATCGCCTGCTCGGCCTCGCCCAGATTGCCGCGGCCGCCGGGCAGGTTGACGTTCAGCGCGCGCAGCTGGTCGTTGACCTGCGCGGCGGTGATGCCGAGCGCCAGCAGCCGGTCGGGGCGCAGCGCCACGCGGATCTCCCGCTGCACGCCACCGATGCGGTTGATCTGCGCGACGCCGCGGACCGAGAGCAGCGCGCGCGCCACCGTGTCCTCGACGAACCAGGACAGCTCCTCCTCCGCCATGCGCGGCGCGGCGACGGTGTAGGTCAGGATCGCGCCGCCGGTGGCTTCCACCCGGGTGACGACGGGTTCGCGGATGCCGGCGGGCAGGTCGGGGCGGGTCTGGGCGACCTTGTCGCGCACGTCGTTGGCGGCGCGGTCGATGTTGCGGCCGATCTCGAACTCGATGGCGGTGGTCGACGCGCCGTCCACCACGATGGAGGTGGTGCGCTTGACGCCGCCGAGGCCGGAGACCGCGTCCTCGATCCGCCGGGTCACCTGCGTCTCCAGCTCGGACGGCGCGGCGCCGGGCTGCGCCACGGTGACGATGACGGCGGGCAGGTCGATGTCGGGGGTGGTGTTGACGCGCAGCTGCGGGAAGGCGAGCAGCCCGGCGGCGGTCAGCACGACGAACAGCACCAGCGTCGCGACCGGGTTGCGGATCGCCCAGGCGGAGACGTTGCGGTGGTCGGCGGAGGAAAGTGTCTGGACCATGCGCGCCGCCCGCTCAGCGCGCGGCCACGGGGGCGGGTGCGACGCGCACGCGGTCGCCATCGGCCAGGAAGCCGCCGCCCGAGACCACCACCTGCTCGCCGGCCGCGAGCCCCTGCGTCACCTCCACCACGCCGTCCTGGCGGCGGCCGGCGGCGACGGGGCGCAGCGCGACGCGGTCGCCCTGCACCACCAGCACGGCCGGGCGGCCTTCGCGGAACAGCAGCGCCGATTGCGGCACGGTCAGCGCCGCCGCGTCCCCGGCCTGGATCTCGGCGCGGGCGAACATGCCAGGGCGCAGCCCGGCGCCGGGCGGCAGCGCGACATGCACGATGCCGAGCCGCGTCTCGGCCGAGACGATGGGCGCGATGGCGCGCACCTCGCCCAGGATGGCGCGCTCGCCATGGATCACGCGGACCGGCTGGCCGGGCCGGATCGCGGCCAGATCGAGCTCCGGCACGCGGGCGTCCAGCTCCACCCTGCCGTCGCGGATGATGCGCAGCATCTCCTGCCCCGGCTGGGTGACGCCGCCGGGCAGCGCGACGCGGCGCGAGACGATGCCATCCGCCGGCGCCAGGATGCGCGCCTGGGCGAGGCGCGCCGCGGCCTCGTCGCGGCGGGACTGGGCGGAGGCGAGGCGCGCCTCGGCCTGGGCGGCCGTCGCCTCCCGCTGTTCCAGGGTCTGGCGCGGCATGCTCTGGGTGCGGGCGAGGTCCACGGCGCGGGCGAGGTCCTGGCGGGCGATGCGCAGCGCCGCCTCGGCCTCGGCGATCGCGGCCTCGGCCTGGCCGAGCTGCGCGGCGAGCAGCGCATCCTCCATCCGCACCAGCGGCTGGCCGGCGGAGACGCGGCTGCCTTCGTCGACCAGCACCTCGATCACGCGCAGGCCGCCGGCCTCGGCGCCGATCACGAGTTCCTGCCAGGCGACGACCGAGCCGTCGCCGGCGATGCGGCGGGCCATCGGGCGCGGCGTGGCGGGGGCGGTGGCGACGGTCAGCGCGACCGGCGGCGGGGGCGGGGCGGGCGCGGTGGCGGCCGGCGGTGCGGGCGCGCCGGGCAGGCCGGATGCGATCTCGCCGCGCATCAGCCAGCCGGCGCCGGCCAGCGCCAGCGCGACCGCGACGGGCAGCACCCAGCGCCGCCGCCGGGGCGGCGCGGCGGCGGCCCCCACGGGGCGGGGCGGCGGCATCGGGTGGTCGGGCATGCGTGCTGGCGGCCTTCCTCGTGGCGTGCCGGGCGGCGTCCGGTCGGATGGGGCGCATCCGACCCGGCATGGCCCTCTGGTTGCGGCCCTGGGCGGCGGGCCAGGGACTTGTCTATCGACCAGCCGGTCAATAGCTAAAAGGATGTGGCTTCGTTGACCGGGCGGTCAACAGGCTTCCGTGCAACGACGTGAAACGGCGGAGGGAGAGGCGCTTGGCGGCTGGGCCCGGGCAGGGCGCGGGGGTGGCGCGGCGCCGGCTGGGCGCGGCGGAGCGCATGCCGCAGATCCTGGACGCGGCGCTGGCCGAATTCGCCGAGCGCGGCTATGGCGGCGCGAGCATGGCCGGGGCGGCGGCCCGGGCCGGCATCGCCAAGGGGCTGATCTACCACTACTTTCCCGGCAAGTCGGAGCTGTTCAAGGCGGTGGTGCGGTCCTTCGTGCAGCCCGCCTTCGCGGAAGCCGAGCGGCTGCTGGCCGGCTTCCCCGGCAGCCGGGCGGAGCTGCTGCGGCAGATGATCGGGCGCGGGCATGGGCATCTGGCGGCGGCGCGGCGGGAGATCCTGCTGTTCCGCCTGCTGCTGGCCGAGGCGCACCGCTTCCCCGAACTGGCCGCCTTCTACCGCGACGAGGTGCTGGCCCGCGAGATCGCGCTGGTGCGGGCGGTGCTGCGCGCCGGCGTGGCCAGCGGCGAGTTCCGGCCGGAGGCGGCCGAGGACCCGGGCATGGCGGCGGTGCTGATGGCGCCGATCGGCATGGCGGCGGTGTGGCGCATGATGCTGGGCGAAGACCTGCCGGCGGAGGCGGTGGGCGCGGAGCTGGCGGCGATGCGGGAGGCGCACCTGGCGCTGGCCCTGCGCGGGCTGCTGCGGCAGCCGGGCTGACGCGCCCCGATCGGCCGCGCGCCGCCCGGCCCGGCGGTCCGCACCGGGGCGGCGCAGACGCGACGCGCCCCGATGGCCGGCGCGCCGCCCGGCCGGGCGGTCCGCATCGGGGCGGCGGGGATGCAGCGCCGGTTCCTCAGCCAGGCGCCGGCGGGTCGGCGCGGAAGGCGATGGCGTTGCGCAGCGCATGGGCCAGCGCTTCCATCCGCCGCTCGAAACCCTGCGCCGCGTCGGGGCGGCCGAGCGCCTCGGCGCCGACCACGCCGCGCAGCACGGCGCCTTCGAGAGCGCGGGCCATCTCCTCCATCGCGGCGATCGCGGCCGGAGTGCCGCCGCCGGCGACGGCGGCGCGCAGCACCGCCAGCTCCCCGAAGGCCGCCGCCAGCGCGGTTTCCAGCGCGACGATCTCGCCGCGCAGCTGTTCGATCTCATCGGCCATGGCGGGCTCCGGGCTCCCCCGCGCGACCCTGGCCGATCCGGGCGGGGGCGGGCAAGGCGGTCAGCCCGGCGGGGCAGGGTCGGTCCGGGCGCCGCCATCCGCGAGGCCGGCCCCGGGCGGGGCGCGATCGGCGGCGGCTTCGGGGGGGCGGATCTGAGCCTCCTCGGCGACCGTCCAGCCTTGCCCGGCCAGGCGCTCGAGCAGTTCGTCATGGCGGTCGGTGCCGTGCTGGCCGAGGGAGAGGCCCGCGGCATCGGTCAGCTCGGTGCCGGCATCGCCGGTGCGCAGCACCAGGCGCTCCGCGCCGCGGGAGAGGGCTGTGTGGCGCATGCGGGGCTCCTCGGCCGGACGGCGGTGCGGGGTTGCGGCCACGGCGCGAAGGCGGGAGTATCCTGCACGCCAGGGTTGCAATCGGGGAGGAAGCGGAATGACCATCACGGCCGAGCAGATGACCGCGCTGTCGCACCACCAGAAGATCTGGGCGGGGCGCTGGAACGAGCAGATCACCGCCTGGCACGCGACGGTAGGGCCGGTGATGCAGCGCCAGCTCAACAAGATGGTGACCGACAAGGACCTGGCGCTGGTCGCCGCCCTGACCGACATCGTGCGGATCATCCGCGGCGAGGCGCCGATGTCGTCCGGCCAGGGCTACAACACCAGCACCGGCACCGGCGGGATCGGCGGCGAGAAGATCGCCACCATGACCTTCAAGGAACCGACCGGCGACGTGAATGCCAGGACGGGCGAGCCGGTCACGGTCAGCCAGACGCCGATCTGGTCCTACCGCTTTCCCTACCTGAACAAGACCCGGCTGGGGTCGAGTGCGGACGGGCTGTGGCGGCTGATCCTCGACGATGCGCGGGCGCGCGTGCTCGGCATCGTCGATTATCACGGCGCGGGGCTGAAGCCCTGGAACGGGCAGGGGATCACGAAGAACACGGCCAGCTGAGGCCGGCCGCGCCGCCGCGGTCCGCGCCCGGCGCCGCGCGCTCAGCCCTGGTCCGCCGGGCTCTGCGCCTCGCGCCCGTGCAGCGTCTCCTCCAGCCGGTCGGCCCAGCGGGTGGGGGCGGGCGGCCGGGCCGGGCCGATGTCGCAGAGCCGGTCGAGCAGGCCGATCGCCATGTCCCAGTGCCAGGCGGCCTCGCCAGGGTCCCGGGCCTCCTGCGCGGCGCGGGCGATCAGGCGGCCGATGCTGCCGGCGGCGGCCACCGCGCGGGCGGCGCTGGCCGGTTCCTCCGGCAGCAGGCTGTCTTCCAGCATCCACACCACCTGCCGTTCCAGCCGCCGCCGCCCGAGCCGGCCGAGCATGCGCCAGACCGGGCCGGCGAAGCGGCGCGGCCCGGGGATGTCGCGGCCGGTGCCGGCGCGCGGCAGGATCCGCTCGGCCAGCGCCTGGCGCAGGATCACGATGCGCTGCGCGTCCAGCCCGTCATTGGTGCCGATGATGCGCGGCGCGAAGGGCTTCAGGCGCTGGCGCGCCTCGGCCGGCATGTTGTCGTTGATCGGGATGGCGAAGGCGCGGATCAGCGGCGAGGCGCAGGCCGGCCGGTCGGTGTGGCCTTCCGCCGCCAGGCAGGCGACCAGCGACATGACGCACATCCTCCCGGTGCTCGGCGTGCCGAGGCCGGTGACGAGCTCCACGCGGTCCAGCGCCCGCGAGAGCCGGAGATCCTGATGCATCCCACTAGCCTCCCTCTGCCTTGGCGGAGCGCCGGCCCCCGCGCGCTGCCGTCGCGGCGGGGGGGCGGCCGGCTCTGCGCCGGGGTGACGCGGGGAGATCGCGCGGGGGGTGGGGTTCGTTCCCGCGGAAAACGCGTGCGGGGTGCGATGCGGGCGTGCGGGCGGGCAGCGGGGCGTTCGTCCGGCGATGCCACCCCGCCGCGGCCCTCTCCCCCCGTCGGGGAGGGAGAGGGCGGGCGCGGGTTCAGCGCGTCTCCGGGCCGACACGGACGGGCGTGGGGAGCAGGGCGCGCAGCGGCGGGCCGGCGGCGGCGGGCTCGGCCGACGGCACCGCCGCCACCGCACGGCCGCCCCGCAGCGCCAGCGCGTGCAGCGCCGGCACCACCAGCAGCGTCGCCAGCGTGCCCAGCGTCAGCCCGCCGATCATCGCCACCGCCATCGGCCCCCAGAAGACCGAAAGCGTCAGCGGCACGAAGGCCAGCACCGCGGCCAGCGCCGTCAGCAGCACCGGCCGCGCCCGGCGGACGGAGCTTTCGATGATCGCCTCCCGCAGCGGCACCCCGGCTTCCGTGTCCTGGCGCACCTGGTCCACCAGGATCAGCGTGTTGCGCATCACCATCCCGGCGAGTGCGATCACGCCGAGCAGCGCCACGAAGCCGAAGGGCTGGCCCATCAGCAGCAGCGCCGCCGCCGCGCCGGGGATGCCGAGGGGTGCGGTGGCCACCACCAGCGCGGTGCGGCCGAAATGGCGCAGCTGCACCATCAGGATCAGCAGCATCACCGCGATCATCGCCGGGAACAGGGCGAAGAGGCTGGCATTGGCCTTGCCGCTTTCCTCGGCCGCGCCGCCGGCCTCGATGCGCAGGCCGATGGGCAGCGTCGCCTGCACCGCCTGGATGCGCGGCAGGGCGGCCGCCGTGACGTCGGGCGCCTGCAGGCCGGGCGCGATCTCGGCGCGCACCGTCAGGAAGGCCTCGCGGTTGCGGCGCCAGAGGATCGGCTCCTCCATCTCCGGCACCAGGCGGGCCACCTGCGCCAGCGGCACCGGGCCGGCGGCGGTGACCAGCGTCAGGTCGCCGAGGTCGGAGAGCGCCCGGCGTTCGGCGGCCGGGGCGCGCAGCACCACCTCGACCAGGCGTTCGCCTTCCCGCAGCTGCGTCGCGGTGGCGCCGGAGAGCAGCGCCTGGATGCCGCGCGCGACCTCGGCCGGGGAGAGGCCGAGCTGGGCGACGCGGTCCTCGTCCAGCGCCAGGCGCAGGCTCGGCGCGCGCTCGCCCCAGGCGAGCTGCACGTCGCGCGTGCCGGGCGTGGCGCGCAGCGCGTCCTGCACGCGGTCGGCGGCCTCGCGCAGCTGGTCGGGCGTGCCGCCGACCACGCGGAACTGCACGGGGAAGCCGACCGGCGGGCCGAAATCGAGGCGGCTGACGCGCACCCGTGCTTCCGCCACCGCGCCGGAGGCCGCGTGGTCCATCAGCTTCGCGCGCAGCCTTTCGCGGGCCGGCACGTCGCGGGACTGGATGACGAGCTTGCCGAAGCTTTCGTTCGGCAGGTCCGGGTTGAGAGCGAGGAAGAACCGCGGCGCGCCGGCGCCGACATAGGCGGTCCAGGTCACCGCATCCTCGTCGTTGGCGATGGTGGCGGCGATGCGTTCCACCGCCGCGCGGGTCTCGGCGAAGCCGGCGCCCTGGCGCAGGTTCACGTCCACCAGCAGCTCGAGCCGCGCGGAGGTGGGGAAGAACTGCTTGCGCGTGGCGGCCATGCCCGCGAAGCCCGCGACCAGCATGACCAGCCCGAGGCCCAGCACGACGAAGCGCCGGTCCACGCACCAGGTCACCACGCGCCGCAGCGCGCGGTAGAAGCGCGTGTCGTAGAGCGCATCGTGATGCACCACGCGCTTCGGCGTCGGCAGCAGCTTCACGCCGAGCCAGGGCGTGAACCACACGGCGACGAGCCAGGAGGCGATCAGCGCGGCACCCACCACCCAGAAGATGCCGCCCGCATATTCGCCGGCGGTGGAGGCGGCGAAGCCCACGGGGATGAAGCCCGCCACCGTCACCAGCGTGCCGGACAGCATCGGCCCCGCGGTGCTGCCCCAGGCGAAGGCGGCGGCGCGGACGCGGTCCCAGCCTTCCTCCAGCTTCACGACCATCGCCTCGATCGCGATGATCGCGTCGTCCACCAGCAGGCCCAGCGCCAGGATCAGCGCGCCGAGGCTGATGCGCTCCAGCTCCATCCCCCAGGCCAGCATGAGCATGAAGACGGCGGCCAGCGTCAGCGGCACCGACAGCGCCACGATGACGCCGGCCCGCAGGCCGAGCGAGAGGAAGGAGATCACCAGCACGACCGCCAGCGCGGCCACGAATTTCTGGAGGAATTCGCCGACGCTTTCCGCGACGATCTGCGGCTGGTCGGCGATGGCATCCAGGCCGAGGCCCGCGGGCAGGTCGCGGCGGATGGCGGCCAGCTCCGTGCGCAGGCTCTCGCCCAGCGTCAGCACGTTGAAGCCAGGCTGCTTCGCGACGGCCAGCAGCACCGCCCCGCGCCCTTCGTGGAAGATGGCGGAGGCGGGCGGGTCGGCGAGGCCGCGGCGGACCTCCGCGATGTCGCCGAGGCGGATCGTGCGGCCATCGGCGCCCGGCACCGGCACGGCGCGGATCGCGGCGAGGCCGTCGATGCCGCCGCCGACGCGCAGATGCACCCGCGTCGAGCCGGTCTCCACCACGCCTGCGGGCTGCACCGGGTTGTGGCGCGCCAGCGCGTCCAGGATGGCGGTGGGCTGGATGCCGAGCGTGGCGAGGCGGCCATGCGCGACCTCGACGAAGATGCGCTGCTCGATCTCGCCCTGGATCGCCACCTTCTCGACGCCGGTGATGCGCAGCAGCCGCAGGCGCAGCGCCTCCGCCTGGCGGACCAGCTCGGCATTGTCGGCGCCGGTCAGCGCCAGGACGGCGGAATAGACATCGGAGTATTCGTCGTTGAAGAAGGGGCCGCGCACGCCGGCGGGCAGGGTGCCGGCGATGTCGCCGACCTTCTTGCGCACCTGGTACCACAACCGCTGCACCTCGCGCGGCGGGGTGGTGTCGCGCAGCACGACGGTGGTGGTGGCGACCCCGGGGCGGACATAGGTCTCGACGCGGTCGAGCCAGGGCAGGTCCTGCAGCCGGCTCTCGATGCGGTCGGCGACCTGCGCCTGCATCTCGGCGGCCGTGGCACCCGGCCAGGCGGCGCTGACCACCATGACCTTGAGCGTGAAGGAGGGGTCCTCCGCCCGGCCGAGCTTGAGATAGGCGCCGCCGCCCAGCACGGCCAGCAGCAGCATGGCGAAGAGCGTCAGCGCGCCGTTGCGCACGCCCCAGGCCGAGAGGTTGAAGCCCGACGCCTTGCCGCCGCCGGAGGGGGTGTAGCCGTCCATCGTCGCGTCCCCCTTCAGCGCAGCGTCGCGGCGAGCCGCGTCGAGACCACGCGCACCTGCTGCCCGGGGTCCAGCAATTGCGGGCCGAGCGCCACCACCCGGTCGCCGGGCGAGAGCGCGCCGGTGACCTGCACGACCTGCTCGCCGAGGCTGGTCACGGCCACCGGCACCGCCTCGATCCGCCCGCTCTCGACGACGCGCCAGACCATCGGGCCGCGGCCGCGGTCATGCAGCGCGGAGAGCGGCAGGGTGGCGACCGGCGCCGCCTCCCGCGCCAGGCGCACCGTGCCGGTCATGCCGAGCGCCACCCAGTCGGGCGCCGCGGGCAGGGCGAAGCGGACGGCATAGGTGCGGAGGTTCGCATCCGCCTGGGGCTGCACCTCGCGCAGCGTGGCGGGCAGGGCGGCTTCGGGGCGGGCCCAGAAGCGCGCCTCGGCGGCGGCCTCGCGCAGCGCGGGCAGGGCGGCTTCGGGCACGCGGACCAGCAATTCGCGCTCGGACGGGTCGGCGAGCCGCAGCACGGCCTGGCCTTCCGGCACCACCTGGCCGGCCTCGGCGAGCAGGGCGGTGACGATGCCGGCGGAGGGCGCGCGCAGCGTGGCGTAGGACAGCCGGTTGCGTGCAAGCTCCAGCGCGGCGCGGGCGGAGGCCACCCGTTCCGCGGCGGCGCGGGCGCCGGCCTGGCGCTGGTCGTCGAAGGCGGCCGAGACATGGCCGGCGGCCAGCAGGGTGCGCGACCGCGCGGCCTCGTTCGCCGCCTGCCGGGACTGCGCCTCGGCGGAGGCGAGGTCGGCTTCCGCCGCGCGGACCGACAGCGCCAGGTCGGCGGGATCGAGCCGGGCGAGGTCCTGGCCGGCCGCCACCGTCTCGCCGACCTCGACCAGGCGGGCGGCGATGCGGCCGCCGGTGCGGAAGCCGAGATCGACCTCCCGCCGGGCGCGGACCACGCCGGTGTAGGCGCTGTTCGCCTCAGCGGCGGCGATCGCGACCTCGGCGACCTGGACGGCGCGCGGCGGGGGCGGCGCCTCGGCCTGGGCGGCGGGCTCGCCGCGGCAGGCGGCCAGCGCGGGGAGGAGGAGCAGGGGCAGGGCGGCACGGCGCATGGGGGGCACCTCGGGGGTCGTCTGCCCCTATGATGCCCGTTGGATGACGAAAGTCAATAATCGTCAGTCGGCATTTCTCAGCGCCGGAGGGCGGCCAGGATGAAGTCCGTCATCTCCGCCGCCTGCGCGCGCAGCTCCTCCACCGTCTGGCCCTTGCGGGCGATGCAGGTCTCGATCAGGGCGGGGTGGTTCCAGGCGACCATGGCGTGACTGGCGAGCGCGGCCAGGCGGTCGGGGTCGCCCGGGCGGAAGTCGCCGGCGGCGATGCCGTCGCGGATGATGCGGGCGACGGCGCGGCGGACGCCGGCGATGTAGTCGGCGACGACGGCCCAGCTTTCCTCCATCGCCGCGATCACCATGTCGTGCAGGCGGCGTTCCTGGAAGAAGTGGATCAGCTTCAGTTCGAACAGCCGGCTGTAGAGGCGGCGCAGGCGCTCGGGCGCGGTGCCCGGGCCGTCGGCGATGGCGTCGATCTCGGCGCGCATCGCATCGAGAGTGCGGGCGGCGATGGCTTCGTTGATGGCGGATTTCGAGGCGAAGAAGCGGTAGACATTGGCGGGCGACATGCCGAGTTCGCGGGCGATGTCGGCGACCGCGGTCTTCTGGTAGCCCATGGTGCGGAACAGCCGGTCGGCGGTGTCCTCGATCCGGCGGCGGGTGTCCTCCGGCGCGGCGCCGCGGCGCGGGGGGCTTTCGGTGCTGCTGGCGCTCATGACGGGTGACATAAGCATTCAGCCGTCAGCTTGCAAAGCGCGACCTTGCGCGGCCGGCCACGCCGCCGTGATTTCCGCTTCCCGGCGAAGGCCGCCCCGTGTCATGGATGAGACGCTTCGACCGAGGACCTCCCTTTGGGTGAATTCTGGGCCGAGTGGGGCATGCTGGCCTATGCGGCTGCCGCACTCTGGGCGTTCTTCGAGGGGGAGACCTTCGTCCTGGCCGCCGCCGCCGTCGGCGCGGTGGCGGGCGGCATCGATCCCTGGATCCTGATGGTCTGCGTCTGGCTCGGCTCCTTCGCCGGGGACCAGACCTGGTTCACGCTCGGCCGCCGGTTCGGGCCCGGCGCGCTGCGGCGCTTCCCGAAGGCGGAGCCGCGGGTGGCGCAGGCCAGCCGCATGCTGGAACGCTACGGCACGCTCTTCGTGCTGAGTTTCCGCTTCCTGTACGGCATCCGCAACGTCGCGGCGGCCACCTGCGGCCTGGCGGGCATGGATCGGCGGCGCTTCGCGGCGCTCAACTTCGTCGCCGCCGGGATCTGGGCGGGCAGCTTCGTCGCCGCGGGCTGGTTCCTGGGCGCCTGGCTGGGGCCGGAGAGGCTGTTCTTCGCCATCGCCGCCCTGGCGCTGGGGCTGGCGCTGGTGTTCCTGGGGCGCCATCTGATCCGGCGGCGGCGCCTGGCGGTGGCGCGGGGCTGATGGGCCGGCGCGCCGCGCGCCCCGCCTGGCCTTCCGGATGCTCGCGGCGACGTGACCTGCCCTCGCCCCGACCCGCTTCCGGCGCGCCCCGCGCCCGTCGTGACCCGCTTCCGTGGCGAACCGCGCCTGTCGTGACCCGCGGATGTCATGTGCGCCCCGTTCACGCTCGCCGGATCGTTTGTTCCCGGTCAACCACTCCCGCCCCATGCAGGACTTCCCGACAGGATGGAGGGAAGGCGGCGTGCAGGCTCCTGGCTTGGCCATGGTCGTGTTGTGTTGCGCCACGCTGGTGGCCGAGGCCGGGGCGAACGGCCGGGCCGAGCCGAGGCCGCCGGAACCGACACGGGCCCAGGCCGTGGGGCCCTGGGCGGCCTGCGGGCGCCTGATCGACCGCGCGGAACGCGAGCATGGCATCCCGCGCGGCCTGCTGCGCGCCATCGCCCTGGTCGAGAGCGGGCGCCGCAACCCGGCCACCGGCGCGCTGGAGCCCTGGCCCTGGTCGTTCAACCATCGCGGCGAGCCGCATGTGTTCGGCAACCGGGCGGAGGCTGTCGAGGCGGCCGGGGCGCTGCTCGGGCAGGGCGAGCGCTCCATCGATGTCGGCTGCATGCAGGTGAACCTGCATTTCCACGGTGCCGCCTTCGCCTCGATGGAGGAGGCGTTCGACCCGGCGGCGAATGTCGCCTATGCGGCGCGGATGCTGGTCGGGCTGCGGCGGCGGATGGGCGGCTGGGTGGCGGCGGCGGCGCATTACCACTCCGCGACGCCGCGGCGGCAGGACGTCTACCTGGCCAGGCTGCTGGCGGCCTGGGCGGCGGGCGGCCCGCAGGGACCGGGGGACGCGGCGCTGCCCGGGCCCGCCCCGCGGGGGGCCGTGCGGGAACTGGCCGAGGCGCCGCCCTGAAGGCGAGCCTGTCACGCCCCTGCCACGGCTGCATGGCAGCCTTGCCCAACAAGACAGGCAAGGGCTGTCCAAGACCTGTCACACTCCCTTAGCCGATCCCATATGAGGCACGTCGCGCCGCGTGCGGTGCGGTCCCCCTGACCTGTCGCGCATGTGCCGGGCCCTCTCGGAAGGGCAAGGCGCACGCGACGGGCACGCAGGCGTCCCCGACGGGCGCCGCAGGGTGGGGCCGCGGCCGCGCGAAGGCGTGGCGCCCGGGCCGGGCTGGGCCCGGACGGCAAGGAGGCGCTGGTTACGCATGGACGGGATGCTCGCAGCGAAGCTCGCGCGGCGCGATGACGCGCCGACCGACGACGACCTGCCGATCGAGGCCGGGCTTGCCCTTGCGTTGCAAGGGCATGCGGCCAATGACGCCTTCGCGCCCGCGCTGCTGCCCGGCCTCGTCGTCGACGACGCCGACGAGACGGAGGTCGGGGCGGCCGATCCGGCCGAGGAGCCCGCCGAGGCGGAGGAGGCGGAGGAATCCGACGCCGCCGAGGCGCCCGTCGCCCGCACCGGCAATGTCGCCGCCGACCGCACCGATGATCCGCTGCGGCTGTTCCTGCGCGATGTCGGCGCCGCCGAGCCGCTGCCGCGCGAGCAGGAAGTGGCCGTCGCCCAGCGCATCGAGGCCGGGCGCGACGCCATGCTGTCCGCGCTCTGCGAAAGCCCCGTCGTGGTCGCCGCCTTCACCGGCTGGCGCGACGGCGTGCGCGACGGCACGCTTCCGCTGCGCGACCTGATCGAGGTGGAGGCGCTGGCCGCCGCCGAGGCGTCCCCCGAGGAGGTCGAGGAGGGCGCCGAGGGCCCGCACGTCACCCTCGACAGCCGCCTGCGCCCCGAGACGCTGGAGGCGCTGGAGGTGATCGTCGCCGGCCTTGCCGGCGCGGAAGGGCGTGCCGGCCTTGCCGGCGCGGAAGGACGCTCCGGCCTCGCCGGCGCGGAAGGACGCTCCGGCCTTGCCGGCGCGGAAGGGCGTGCCGGTGTCGGCCGCGCCGAGGGGCGCGTGGACGTCATCGCCCGGATCAATGCGCTGAGGCTGCGCCCGGCGCGGATCGAGGATTTGCTGGCCCGGCTGCGCGACAGCCAGCGCCGGCTGACCGCGCTGGAAGGCCGGCTGCTGCGCGTCGCCGAGGGCGCCGGCGTGAAGCGCGAGGAGATGCTGAAGCTTTGGCAGGCCGGCGCCGAAGGCGGGCTGGAGCGCATCGCGCGCGCCATCGCCAAGCGCCCCAAGGCCGCCGCCGCGCGCGACGAGATGGCCGCGCTGCGCGCCGATTTCCTGCGCCTGGAGCAGGAAACCGGCCTGCCCGCCGCCGCGCTGAAGCGCGTCGCCGCCGAGGCCGCCCGCGGCGAGCGCGAGATGCGCCGCGCCAAGGAAGAGCTGATGCGCGCCAATCTGCGCCTGGTGCTGCACCTGGCGCGCAAGTACCGCGAGCGCGGGCTGATGCTCGGCGACCTGGTGCAGGAGGGCAATATCGGCCTGATGCGCGCGGTCGAGAAGTTCGACTGGCGGCGCGGCTTCAAGTTCTCGACCTACGCGACCTGGTGGATCCGCCAGGCGATCGCGCGCGCCATCGCCGACCAGGGCCGCACCATCCGCGTCCCCGTCCACATGGCCGAGACCGCCGGCAAGGTGGTGCGCGTGGCGCGCCGCATGGCGCAGGAACGCGGCCGCGAGCCGACGCCCGAGGAACTCGCCGCCCGCCTCGGCCTGCCGGCCGAGAAGGTGCGCACCGCGCTCGGCCTGGCGCGCGAGCCCGTCAGCCTCGAGACCCCGATCGGCGAGGAGGGCGATGCCTGCCTCGGCGATCTGGTCGAGGACCGCGACGCGGTGCTGCCCTTCGACGCCGCGGCGCGGGCCGGGCTGCGGGAAGCCGCCTGCCAGGTGCTGTCCGGCCTGACCCCGCGCGAGGAGCGCATCCTGCGCATGCGCTTCGGCATCGGCTCCTCGACCGAGCACACGCTGGAGGAAGTCGGCAAGACCTTCGGCGTGACGCGCGAGCGGATCCGCCAGATCGAGGCGAAGGCGCTGCGCAAGCTGCGCATGTCGGTGCGCGGCAAGGCGCTGCGCAGCTTCCTGGAAGCCTGACCCGGCTTCCCGGGGCGGGGCTGGCGAGTGCCGCCCCGCCTCCCGGCCTGGTCGCGCGCCGCCGTCCCCCGGCCGGTGCACGTCTCGCGGCACGCCCGGACCGCGCGCCGCCCGCCGCGTCTCGGCAGCGCGGCCCCGCTGCCGCGCCCGGCGCGGAGGCACGCGGACATGTCGCACACCAATGCGATCTTCCTGCCAGGCCGCCCCGCACGCCCTCTCGGCCCGCGGCTGGAGGACAATTGGGTGAGGGCGGCGTCGCCGAGGATAAGCCGCCCCCGCCTCCCTCCGTGTCACGCCCGCGCGACCGGGCGCGGCCTCGGCTGGCGGGGGGCCGTCGTCCATGCCGCCGGCCGCCCCGGCCCGGGCGCAACAGGCAAAGCGCCGATGGCTGACCTGCCCGCGGGCGCTGCGGCGCGCCCCAACCCCCCGTCGGGGCGCGACGCGGACAGCCGCTTCCTGCGCCGCGCGCTGATCGCCGGCGCCGTCTTCGCGCTGGCGCTGGCGGCCTCGCGGATGCGCGGCAGCGCTGCTGCCGGTCTTCGCCGGCGTGGTGGTGGCCACGCTGTGGCTCGCGGTCGCGGCGCTGCTGGAACTTCGGCTGCGCCTCTCGCGGCGCTGGTTGGCAGCGAGCTTCTCGACCAGGCGGCGCACAGCTCGCCGGGCGCGCGCCGGCGGCGGCGGCGGCGCTGGAAGGCCGCTTCGGCCTCGACCCCCACGGCCCGGCCGGGCCGTCGCGCGAGGCGGGGCAGGGCATGGGCGGCGGTGCCGGGCTCGATCTCGCCCGGCAGCTTGCCTCCGGCATCGCGGGCATCGGCGCGGCGGCGGTGGGTGCCGGCACTGGCCTGGTTGTCGCCATCGTCGGCGGCATCTTCCTGGCGGCCGATCCGGGGGACTATCGCTGCGGCCAGGTGCTTCGCGGCCCGAGCCCGCGCGACCTGGCCGAGGCCGCGCTGCGCGATGCCGGCCGGGCGCAGTCGCTGCAGGCGCACGTGATCTGCATGGCGGTGGTCGGACGCCGGCGATCGCCTGCGGGGGCCGCGCCTCGCCGCCGATCTTCCCGCGACGCGGCGGACCAAGCGCCACCCGGCCCGGGACGCCGTCCGGGCAGCATGCCGCGGCGATCCGCGCCAGGGGGGGCCGGGGGGGTCCACGGGCCACCGGCGCCGGCCGGCTGGCGCGGCGTTCAGCCCATGACGAAGCCGCGGAAGGTGGGCGGCGGCATGGCCGGGCCGGGCGGGCTGATCACCGGGACTTCCGGCAGCGAAGGCGGCATGCCGGGCACCTCGGCCGGGCCGCCGGGCGGTGCCTCCGGCACGGGGGGCAGGCCGGGCAGTTCGGGGCCGGGCGCGGGCGGCGGGGCGACGGGGCCTGGCGCCGGCGGGTTCACCGGCGGCAGGCCGGGCAGTTCCGGCGGGGGCGGCTCGGCCGGGGGCGGGGGATCGGAGGGGGGGCTGGCGTGCTGCATGTCAGCGCAACGCGTGGCGCGGCCGGTGGTGGCGCGCGGCCGGTCGGCGCGGCTGCGCCCTGCGATCGCCGCCTTGCATGCCGCGCGGCAGGATCGGCGGCGTCGTGCCGGCACGCGGCACCGGGACAGGTGCCTGGATGCCGCGATCGACATGGCCTCGCCGCTGGCGCCCCGGCGCCCGGGCTGCACGCCCGAAGGGGTCGAGCCCGCCACCGCCGCGCTGGCTTGCCGCGGCCGCGGTTGGGGGCGGATCCGCACCCCAAGAATGCCTGGCGCGCCGCATCGCTTGCGCCGGCGAAGCTTCGCGGCGGGATCCGCGCCGTGTCCGGCGCGGCGCCCGGTTCAGGCCGCGGCCGGCACCGATGAGGATGAGACGGGCAGGCGTTCGGTGATCTTCTGCGTCGCGGCCTCGCGCGTGATGTTCTCCACCGCCGCGATCTCGACCGACAGGCGCTCCAGCGCCGCCTCGAAGATCTGCCGTTCGGAAAAGCTGCGCTCGGGGTTGTGCACGTTGCGGCCGAGGTCGCGCAGCACTTCCGCGACCTTGCGCGGGTCGCCGCTGTTCAGCTTGGCCTGCAGTTCCTGCGCGCGGCGCGCCCAGGTGACGCCGCGGGCGGCGCCGCGCGGGGTGGAGCCGAGCACGTCCAGCGCCTCGGCGATCAGCGCGCCGCCGGCCAGGCGACGGATGCCGTTGGAGGCGAGCTTGGCGCGCGGCACGCGCACCAGCAGCTTGCCCTCGCCGAAGGCGAAATGGACGAGGTCGAGCCGCTCGCCGCTGACGACGAAGGTCGATTCGCCGGTCACGCGGCCGACGCCATGGGCCGGGTGCATGACCGCATCGCCGACCGCGAAGCTGGCCTGCGCCGCGCCCGGCTGGGCGAGGGGTGCACGGGCGTCGTCGGTCTTCGGCATGGCGGCCGGCTCCATGGGGCGTGATCTCCGGGTGAAGTCGAACAGGTGAGGCGCGGTTGCGCAGCAATCAAGCGCGCGTGACGCAAAGCCACATGCGCGGGGCATGCATCATGCCATCGGCTGCCCGCCGCGTGCCAGCGATTCGCGTCATGCCTGCCGTGCGCGATGCAGCATCGCGGCGGGCCTGCGCCGCCATCGGCCCCGACACGCAGTCCGGCGCCGGGTGCCAGGCGGGGAC
This sequence comes from Acetobacteraceae bacterium, assembly GCA_027487675.1. Taxonomy (GTDB): domain Bacteria; phylum Pseudomonadota; class Alphaproteobacteria; order Acetobacterales; family Acetobacteraceae; genus Falsiroseomonas. The sequence goes on from JAIYDD010000270.1 coordinate 45,585, forward strand.
GCGACCCGCCGGCCCTGCCGCAGGCTTCCCAGAACGTCGCCCCGGCGACGGGCTTGCGTCCTGCGACGGGTGCGATCATGAATGCCGCCAACACATGCCGGGCATGTGCGCCGGGCAGGGCCGCCGGCGCCGCGCGGGCATGCGTGGTGTCCCGGTGCGTGCCGGGGCGGCAACGAAACAGGGGCGGGAGGCGTCCGGGGGTGTCCGACACGATCCTCGAGACCGAGGGGCTCACGAAGGAATTCCGCGGCTTCGTCGCGGTGTCCGACGTGCGGCTGCAGGTCCGGCGCGGCAGCATCCACGGGCTGATCGGCCCGAACGGCGCGGGCAAGACCACCTGCTTCAACCTGCTGACCAAGTTCCTGCCGCCGACGCGGGGCGCCATCCGCTACGACGGGCGCGACATCACGGGGATGAAGCCGGCCGAGGTGGCGCGGCTCGGCCTGGTGCGCAGCTTCCAGATCTCGGCGGTCTTCCCGCACCTGACGGTGCTCGAGAATGTGCGCGTCGCCCTGCAGCGGCATCGCGGCGGCAGCTTCGACTTCTGGCGCGCCGAATCGGTGCTGAAGAGCCTGGACGGCCGCGCGATGGAACTGCTCGAGGATGTCGGGCTGACCGGCTATGCGAAGGTCAATGCGGGCGAGCTGCCCTATGGCCGCAAGCGCGCGCTGGAGATCGCGACGACGCTCGCCCTCGACCCCGTGATGCTGCTGCTGGACGAGCCGACGGCGGGCATGACGCATGAGGACGTGGACCGCATCATCTCACTGGTGAAGCGCGTGGCGCAGGGCCGCACCGTGCTGCTGGTGGAGCACAACCTGAAGGTCGTCTCCGGCCTGTGCGACACCATCACCGTGCTGGCGCGCGGCGCTGTGCTGGCCGAGGGCGACTACGCCGCCGTCAGCGCCAACCCGGACGTCCAGGCCGCCTATCTCGGCACGGATCCCGGCATCGCGGGGGGAGGGCACTGATGCCCGAGGGCATGACGGCGGCCGCCAACCCGGCGGGCCAGGGCACGGCGATGCTCGAGGTGCGCGACCTCGAGGCATGGTACGGCGAAAGCCATGTCCTCCACGGCGTCTCGCTCGACATCCGCCAGGGCGAGGTGGTGACGCTGCTCGGCCGCAACGGCGCCGGCAAGACGACGACGCTGCGCGCCATCATGGGCCTCACCGGCCGGCGCACCGGCGCCATCCGCTTCGAGGGGCGGGAGACGATCGCGCTGCGGCCCGACCTGATCGCCCGCGCCGGCATCGCCTATTGCCCGGAGGAGCGCGGCATCTTCGCCTCGCTCACGGTGAAGGAAAACCTGATGCTGCCGCCCACCATCGCGCCGGGCGGGCTGAGCGTGGAGGAGATCCACACCCTCTTCCCGAACCTGAAGGAACGCGAAGGCAGCCAGGGCACCAAGCTCTCGGGCGGCGAGCAGCAGATGCTGGCGATCGGGCGCATCCTGCGCACCGGCGCGCGGCTGCTGCTGCTGGACGAGCCGAGCGAGGGCCTCGCGCCGGTCATCGTCCAGCAGATCGGCGTCACCATCCGCAAGCTGAAGGAACGCGGCTTCACGGTGCTGCTGGTCGAGCAGAACTTCCGCTTCGCCCAGACCGTGGCGGATCGGCACTACGTGATGGAACACGGGCGCGTCGTGGACATGGTGGCGAACCAGGACCTCGCCGCCAGCATGGACCGCCTGCACGAATACCTCGGCGTCTGACCGGGCGCGGGGCGGGGAAGGCCGGGCCGGGCCGGCCTGGGATTGCAAACGACAGGAGAGGAACACGCAGATGACACTCGATCGCCGCACGCTGATCACCGGCGCCGCCGCCGGCGCCACCCTGGGCGGCCTGCCCTTCCAGAGCCGCCAGGCCCGCGCCCAGGCCGCCAACACCATCCGGATCGGCGTGCTGAACGACCAGTCCGGCCTGTATCGCGACCTCTCCGGCCCGGGCTCGACCCATGCGGTGCGCCTGGCGATCCAGGAGAGCGGCATCACCCAGCGCGGCATCAACGTGGAGGTCGTGCAGGCCGACCACCAGAACCGCCCCGATGTCGGCTCCACCGTCGTGCGCCAGTGGATCGACCGCGACGGCATCGACGTGGTGATGGACATCCCGACTTCCTCCGTCGCGCTGGCGGTCAACACGCTGGTGCGAGAGCGGAACAAGATCTTCCTCGCCTCCGGCCCCGCGACCTCCGACCTGACCGGCGCGCAGTGCTCGCCGAACACCATCCACTGGACCTACGACACCTACATGCTGGCGCGCTCCACCGGCGGCGCGCTGGTGGCGGCCGGCGGGCGTTCCTGGTTCTTCGTCACCGCCGACTACGCCTTCGGCCACGCGCTGGAGCGCGACGTGTCGAACTTCGTGCGCGGCCAGGGCGGCACCGTCGTGGGTTCGGTCCGCACGCCCTTCCCGGGCACCACCGACTTCTCCTCCTTCCTCCAGCAGGCGCAGCGCTCGCGCGCGCAGGTGATCGGCCTGGCGAATGCCGGCGGCGACACCATCAACTCCATCAAGCAGGCGGCCGAGTTCCGCATCACGCGCGGCGGCACGCGGCTGGCCGGGCTGCTGGTGTTCCTGACGGACGTCGACAGCCTCGGCCTCGAAGTGGCGCAGGGCCTCGTGCTGTCGGAGACCTTCTACTGGGATCTCAACGACCGCACGCGGAACTTCACCCAGCGCCTCGGCCAGATGCCGGGCAATGTCCGCCCCTCCATGGTGCAGGCCGGCTGCTACGCGGCGGCGCTGCACTACTTCAAGGCGGTGATGGACATGGGCGTGGCGGCCGCCAAGGCCTCGGGCGTGGAGGCGGTGAACCGCATGAAGGCGATGCCGACCTCGGACGACGCCTTCGGCGAAGGCCGCATCCGCCGCGACGGCCGCAAGCTGCACCCCTGCTACCTGTTCCAGGTGAAGACCCCGCAGGAGAGCAGCGGCCGCTGGGACTACTACAAGCTGCTGAACACCGTCCCCGGCGAGGAAGCCTTCCGCGCCGAGAACGCCGGCGGCTGCGCGCTGGTGCAGTCCTGAGTTGAGCCCATCGGGCCGGGCGGGAGCTTCCCGCCCGGCCCACGCGCGCCACCCCGAGGTCGCCCGACATCATGGAAAGCCTGATCTTCTTCCTGGAAGACGCCGCGCCGCTGCTGGTGCTCGGCCTGGTGAACGGCGCCTTCTACGCGCTGCTCTCGCTCGGCCTCGCGGTGATCTTCGGCATGCTGAACGTGATCAACTTCACGCATGGCGCGCAGTTCATGATGGGCGCCTTCGTCGCCTGGATGCTGCTGAGCTGGGCCGGCATCGGCTATTGGGGCGCGCTGATCCTGGCGCCGCTGATCGTGGGCGCGGTCGGCGTGCTGATCGAGAAGACGATGATCTCCCGCCTCTACAAGCTGGACCACCTCTACGGCCTGCTGCTGACCTTCGGCTGCGCCCTGGTGATCGAGGGGCTGTTCCGCAACAATTTCGGCGTCTCCGGCCTGCCCTACGCGGTGCCGGCGGAGCTGCGCGGCGGCATCGACCTGGGCTTCATGTTCCTGCCGACCTATCGCGGCTGGGTGGTGCTGATGGCCGTCGTGATGTGCCTGCTGACCTGGTACGTGATCGAGAAGACCAAGGTCGGCAGCTACCTGCGCGCCGCGACGGAGCGCCCGCAGCTGGTGCAGGCCTTCGGCGTGAACGTGCCGCGCATGATGACGCTGACCTACGGCGCGGGCGTGGCGCTGGCCGCCTTCGCCGGCGTGCTGGCGGCGCCGATCTACTCCGTCCGCCCCGACATGGGGGCGAGCTTCATCATCACCGTCTTCGCGGTGGTCGTGATCGGCGGGATGGGATCGATCATGGGCTCGATCGTCACCGGCTTCATGCTGGGCTTCGTCCAGGGCGTGACGGAGCTGATCTACCCGCCCTTCGCCCAGACCGTCGTGTTCTTCATCATGGCGATCGTGCTGCTGACGCGGCCGGCCGGCCTGTTCGGGAGGGCCTGATCCATGGCCGGTGAGACCATCGCCTCCGCGGCGATCCGCCCCGACACCGACATCCAGGGGTTCTTCGGCTTCAGCCGCCCGCAGGCCATCGCCTTCCTGGTGCTGGTCGCCGTCGTGGCCGTCAGCCCCTTCCTGCTCTACCCGGTCTTCCTGATGAAGATCCTCTGCTTCGCGCTGTTCGCCTGCGCCTTCAACCTGCTGATCGGGTATGTCGGCCTGCTCAGCTTCGGCCACGCCGCCTATTTCGGCATGGGCGCCTACATCGCCGGCTACACCGCCAAGGCCTGGGGCTTCCCGCCGGAGGTGTCGATCCTGCTCGGCGGCGCGGTCGGCGCCGCGCTCGGCCTGCCCTTCGGCTGGCTGGCGATCCGCCGCGCCGGCATCTACTTCGCCATGATCACGCTCGCGCTCGCGCAGATGGTCTACTTCTTCTGCCTGCAGGCGCCCTTCACCGGCGGCGAGGACGGCATCCAGGCCATCCCGCGCGGCACGCTGCTCGGCATCTTCGATCTCTCCTCCGACATGGCGATGTACTGGCTGACGGCCTTCGTCTTCCTGGCCGGCTTCCTGCTGATCCACCGCATCGTGCATTCGCCCTTCGGCCAAGTGCTGAAGGCGATCCGCGACAACGAGCCGCGCGCCATCTCGCTCGGCTACCGGGTGGAGAACTACAAGCTGGTGGCCTTCGTGCTCTCCGCCGGGCTGGCCGGCATCGCGGGCGGCACCAAGGCGCTGGTCTTCAACATCGCGACCCTGACCGACGTGCACTGGTCGATGTCCGGCGAGGTGGTGCTGATGAGCCTGGTCGGCGGGCTCGGCACCGTCTTCGGCCCGGTGGTGGGTGCCGCGGTGATCATCACCATGCAGAACTACCTGGCGGAATTCGGCGCCTGGGTGCTGGTGATCCAGGGCGCGATCTTCATCGCCTGCGTGCTGGCCTTCCGCCGCGGCGTGCTCGGCGAGATCGCCCATGCGCTGAAGGTGAAGCTGTAGGCGCGGTGCGGCGAGCGGCGCGCTGCCCGCAAGCGCGGCAGCGCCCGCCGAGAGGCTGGGCAATCGCGTGCCGCGCGGCCGTGTCACAAGCCCGTGGGCGTCTTGCGCCTGCGCGCCGGCCGCGGTTGATGCGCGCATGACCTGGTCCATCCTGGCGAGAGACGCGGCGACCGGCGAGCTTGGCGCAGCCGTCGCCAGCCGCTTCCTGGCGGCCGGCGCGCTGTGCCCGCGCGTCGAGGGCGGCGTGGGCGCGGTGTCCACCCAGGCGCTGGTCAATCCCTTCATCGCGCCCGATGCGCTGGCCGGGCTGCGCGGCGGCGGCGCGCCGGAGGACGTGCTGGCGGCGCTGCTGGCGGCGGACCCTGGGCGCGCGGTGCGCCAGGCGCATCTGCTGGCGGCCGATGGGCGGTCGGCGCGGCACACGGGTGCCGAATGCGTCGGCTGGTGCGGGCATCTGGAAGGCCCCGATGTCTCGGTCGCGGGCAACATGCTGGCGGGGCCGGAGGTGCTGGCGGCGACGCGGGATGCCTTCCTGGCCACCGCCGGCCTTCCGCTGGCCGAACGGCTGCTGGCGGCGATGCAGGCCGGCGAGGATGCGGGCGGCGACAGGCGCGGCCGGCAATCGGCGGCGATCCAGGTGGCCTCGGCGGACGCCTATCCGGACCTCGACCTGCGCGTGGACGACCATCCCGATCCGCTGGCCGAGCTGCGGCGGCTGCATGCCGTCTGGCGCGGCTACCTGCGCCACTTCCGCCGCTTCCTGCCGGGCCGCGACCATCCGGGCGTCTTCGACCGCGCGGTGATCCAGGCCGCCATCGCCGCCGCGCAGGACCGGGGCGCGTGATGGCCGGGCCGGTGTTGGAGCTGCGCGACGCCAGCGTCACCCTGCCGACGGATCGCGGGGCGCTGCGCGCCGTGGATGGCGTGTCGCTTTCGGTGGAGCCGGGACGGACGCTGGCCATCGTCGGCGAGAGCGGCTGCGGCAAATCCGTCACCGCGCTCGCCGTCATGGGGCTGCTGCCGCCGGGGGCCGTGGTGGGCGGCTCGATCCGGCTGCTGGGGCGGGAACTCACCACGCTGGAAGCCGAGGACAGGCGGCTGAAGCGCGGGCGCGAGATGGCGATGATCTTCCAGGAGCCGATGACCAGCCTGAACCCGGCCTTTCCCGCCGGCGAGCAGGTGGCGGAGGCGCTGCGCCTGCATCGCGGCCTGTCGGCCCGCGCCGCGATGGATGCGGCGGTGGAGATGTTTTCGCGCGTGCGCATCCCCGATGCGGCGCGGCGCGCGAAGCAGTATCCGCACCAGCTCTCGGGCGGGATGCGCCAGCGCGTGATGATCGCCATGGCGCTGGCCTGCCGGCCGAAGCTGCTGATCGCGGACGAGCCGACCACGGCGCTGGACGTGACGGTGCAGGCGCAGATCCTGGCGCTGATCGACGAGCTGAAGGCCGAGACCGGCACGGCGGTGGTGCTGATCACCCACGACCTCGGCGTGATCGCCGACCATGCGGACGAGGTCGCGGTGATGTATGCCGGCCGCATCGCGGAAGCCGCGTCGGCCGCGTCCATCTTCGCGCGGCCCGAGCATCCCTACACGATCGGCCTGCTGGGCGCGCGGCCGGCGCTGTCGGGCGGCGCCGCGCGGCTGACCAGCATCGAGGGCACGGTGCCCGACCTGCGCGAGCCGCCGCCCGGCTGCTGCTTCGCCCCCCGCTGCCCCTTCGTCGACGCCGCCTGCGCCCAACAGCCGCTTCTGGCGGAGCTGTCGCCCGGCCATCGCGCCGCCTGCCACCGCGCGCCGCTCGATGCGCTGGCGGGGATCGCCGCATGAGCGAGCCGATCCTCGAGCTGCGCGACGTCGCGCGCGCCTTCCCGGTGCGCGATGCGCTGGGCCGCGCGCGCGGCGCGGTGCGGGCGGTGGATGGCGTGAGCCTTTCCGTGCCCGAGGGCAGCGTGCTGGCCATCGTCGGCGAGAGCGGCTGCGGCAAGTCCACGCTCGGCCGCCTGATGCTGCGGCTGATCGAGCCCGACCGCGGCGCGATCCGCTTCATGGGGGAGGATCTGCGCGCGCTGTCGCCCGCCGCGCTGCGCCGGCGCCGGCGCGACATGCAGCTGATCTTCCAGGACCCCTTCGCCAGCCTCGATCCGCGCATGACGGTGGAGCAGGCGGTGGCGGAGCCGCTGCGGCTGCACGGCATCGTGCCGCGCGCGCAGGAAGCGGCGCGCGTCGCCGAATTGCTGGCGCGCGTCGGGCTGCGGCCCGAACAGGCGCGGCGCTGGCCGCACGAATTCAGCGGCGGGCAGCGCCAGCGCATCGCCATCGCGCGCGCGCTGGCCAGCCGGCCGCGGCTGATCGTCGGCGACGAGCCCGTCAGCGCGCTGGATGTCTCCGTGCAGGCGCAGGTGGTGAACCTGCTGCAGGACCTGATCGCGGAGCTCGGCCTCACCTTCGTGCTGATCAGCCACGACCTCGGCGTGGTGCGGCATGTCGCGGACCGCGTCGCCGTGATGTATCTCGGCCGCATCGTGGAGGACGGGCCGACCGAGGCCGTCTTCGCCGCGCCGCGGCATCCCTATACGCGGGCGCTGCTGGCCTCCGTGCCTGGCCAGGGCGGCCCAGGCGGCGGCAAGGTCGCGGTGCTGGAAGGCGACATCCCGAGCCCGATCGACCCGCCCTCGGGCTGCCGCTTCCGCACGCGCTGCCCGCATGCCGTGCCGCTCTGCGCGGAGACGACGCCCGAGCTGGAAGGCGCCGCGCACCGCGTCGCCTGCCATCTTGCCGACAGCCTGTCGCCCGCCACCCCGCCGCGCGAGCGCGACGCCGGTGGCGAAAGGCTGCGCCGCCTGCAAGGCTTCTTCACCGACCGGGCCAACCCGGCACCATCCACGGGAGACAGGGCATGATCCGCAAGACCATCGCCGCCGGGCTGCTGGCCATCGGCGCGCTGGCCGCGCCGCAGGCCGAGGCGCAGCATCTGCGCATCGCGCTGCGCGAGGACCCGGACATCCTCGACCCCACCCTGTCGCGCACCTATGTCGGCCGCATCGTCTACATGGGCCTCTGCGACAAGCTGATGGACATCAACGAGCGGCTGGAGCCGATCCCGCAGCTCGCCACCGCCTGGCGCTGGGCCGATCCGACGACGCTCGACATCACCATCCGCCAGGGCGTGCGCTTCCACGACGGCGAGGTGATGGACGCCGAAGCGGTCCGTTATTCGCTGAACCGCCACCTGACGATGCAGGGCAGCTTCCGGCGCAGCGAGATGGGCGGCGTGACCGCCATCGAGATCGTGGATCCGCAGACCGTGCGCATCCGCCTCGACCGCCCGAACGCCGCCTTCCTGGCGACGCTGACCGACCGCGCCGGCATGATCGTCAGCCCCCGCGCCGCCGAAGCCGCCGGCCGCAACTTCGGCACGCGCCCGGTCTGCGCCGGCCCGATGCGCTTCGTGGAACGCGTGGCGCAGGAACGCATCGTGCTGGACCGCTTCCCGGAATACTGGGATGCGGCGCGCATCCATCTCAGCCGCGTCACCTACCTGCCGATCCCCGACAACACGGTGCGGCTGGCCAATCTGCAATCCGGCGCGGTGGAGTTCGGGGAGCGGATGGAGCCCGACGACCTGCGTTCCATCCAGCGCAACCGCAACCTGCGCGGCGTGCCGGTGGACGAGCTGGGCTACCAGGGCCTGACGATCAACATCGGCAACGGCGCGCGCGCGAACACGCCGATGGGCCGCGATGCACGGGTGCGCCAGGCCTTCGAGCTGTCGCTCGACCGCGCCGCCATCAACCAGGTGGTCTATGAGGGGATGTACACGCCGACGCGCCAGCCGGTGCCGCCGGCCTCGCCCTTCCACCTGCGCGACTTCCAGCCGGAGCCGCGCAACGTGCCGCGCGCGCGCGAATTGCTGCGCGCCGCCGGCCACACCGGCCCGGTGCCGGTGGAGCTGCTGGTGCCGAACAACCCCGACCTGCGCCAGGTGGGCGAGGTGATCCAGGCGATGGCGCGCGAAAGCGGCTTCGAGGTGACGATCCGCGCCAGCGAATTCGCCTCCGCCCTGCAAGGCGCGGTGCGCGGCGAGTTCGAGGTGTTCCTGCTCGGCTGGTCGGGGCGCACCGATCCGGACGGCAACATCTTCGCCTTCACCCATTCGACCGGCGGGCAGAACGACGGCCGCTATTCCAACCCCGAGGTGGACCGGCTGCTGGAACAGGCCCGCGCGGAAGGCGACGTGGAGCGCCGCCGCGCGCTCTATCGCCAGGTGGCGGAGATCTCGCTGGCGCAGGACCGGCACCGCATCTACCTGTGGCACCGCAAGAACGTGATGATCCACTCGACGCGGCTGACCGGCTACCAGCCCAACCCGGATGGCATGATCCGGCTGCAGGGCATGAGGCTGAACTGATGGCGGGCGGCGCGCTTCTCCCTCTCCCGCCTGGGCGGGAGAGGGTCGGGGTGAGGGTGGGGCGCGCCGCGCGTGGCCGGACGGCGTGCGCGCATCCGGGAAGCCCGCCTCACCCCGCCCTCTCCCTCCGTCGGGGGGAGAGGGGGAAGGGGGCGGCGCCATGATGGGGTGGCTGCTGCGGCGGCTCGGGCAGATCCTGCCGACGCTGCTGATCCTCTCCTTCCTGATCTTCGGCCTGCAGCAGCTGATGCCCGGCGACCCGGCCATCATCCTGGCCGGGGAGGAGCGCGGCGATCCGCAGGTGCTGGCGCAGATCCGGGCCGAGTTGCGGCTGGATCGCCCGATCTGGGAACAATACCTGCACTGGATGGGCAATGTGCTCGCCGGGGATTTCGGCTTCTCCTGGCGCATCCGCGTGCCGGTGTCGGAGCTGATCCTGCAGAAGCTGCCGGTCACCGCGCAGCTCGCCACCATGGCCTTCATCATCGGCGTGGTCATCGGCGTGCCGGCCGGCATCCTTTCCGCCACGCGGCGCGACACGCCGGCCGACTGGGCGGCGAACGGCGTCGCGCTGTTCGGCATCTCCACGCCGAATTTCTGGCTCGGGATCATGATGATCCTGCTGTTCAGCGTGCATCTCGGCTGGCTGCCGCCCTCGGGCTACGTGCCGCTGTGGGAGGACCCGGTGCAGTCGCTGGCCACCACCATCATGCCCGCCTTCGTGCTGGGCACCGGCGTCGCCGGCGTGCTGATGCGCCACACGCGCGCGGCGATGCTGACCGCGCTGTCCCAGGACTATGTCCGCACGGCGCGCGCGAAAGGCCTGCCGGAGCGGGTGGTGGTGAACCGCCATGCGCTGCGCAACGCGCTGGTGCCGGTGGTGACACTCGGCACCATCGAGTTCGGCCGGCTGCTGGCGGGTGCGGTGCTGACCGAGCAGATCTTCACCATCCCCGGCTTCGGCAAGCTGGTGGTGGATGCGGTGTTCAACCGCGACTATCCGGTGGTGCAGGGCGTGGTGCTGGCCACCGCGCTGATCTTCGTGGTGCTGAGCCTGGTGGCCGACATCCTCTACATGCTGATCAACCCGCGGCTGAGGCAGGCCTGAGCATGTCCGCCGCGACCGGCCCCGCCGTGACCGCATCCGCCGGCGAAAGCCCCGGCCGCCGCGCGCTGCGGCGCTTCCTGCGCCATCGGCTCGCCGTCTTCGGCGCCGTGGTCGTGCTGGCCTTCGTGCTGGTGGCGCTGCTGGCGCCCTGGATCGCGCCCTACGACCCGATCGAGACCAGCTGGGCCCGCATCCGCCGCCCGCCGTCGGAGGCGCATTGGTTCGGCACGGACGAGAACGGGCGCGACGTGCTGTCGCGGCTGATCTGGGGGGCGCGGGCGTCGCTGATGGCGGGCGTCGTCTCCGTGCTGGGGGCGGTGCTGATCGGCGTGCCGATCGGGCTGCTGGCGGGGCTCGCCGGCGGCTGGGTGGATACGGTGATCTCCCGCATCGCCGATGCGATGCTGTCGGTGCCCTTCCTGATCCTGGCGATCGCGCTGGCGGCCTTCCTCGGCCCGGCGCTCGAGAACGCGATGCTCGCCATCGCCATCACCGCCAGCCCGATCTTCGTGCGCCTGGCGCGGGGGATGGCGCTGGACGCGGCGTCGACGGATTGGGTGGAGGCGGCGCGCAGCCTCGGCAACCCGCCCTGGCGGACGGCGCTGGTGCATGTGCTGCCGAACATCGTGCCGCCCTTGCTGGTGCAGTCCACGCTGGCGATCGCGGAGGCGATCATCGCGGAAGCCTCGCTGAGCTTCCTCGGCCTCGGCCAGCAGCCGCCGGCGCCGAGCTGGGGCAGCATGCTGAACAGCGCCCAGCGCTTCCTGGAAACCGCGCCCTGGCTCGCCATCGCGCCGGGGGCGGCGATCTTCGTCGTGGTGCTGGCCTTCAACCTGATGGGCGACGGGTTGCGCGACGCGCTGGATCCGCGCGGCACGCGGCGCTGAAGCCGGCGCCCCGTCAGGCCTTCGCCGCCACCGCGTCCAGCAGCGCCGCCTGCAGGTCGAGCGGCCGCACCGGCTTCGGCACCACGCCGGCCAGCCCCGCGCGCCGGAAGCGCGCCTGGTCTTCCGCCGCGGCGCTGCCGGAATAGGCCAGCACGGGCACGCCGCCGTTGGGGTCGGGCAGGGCGCGGATGCGGCGCAGCGTGGCCTCCGCGCCCGCCTCGCCCATCTCCATGTCGAGCAGCACCGCGTCGAAGCGGCCCTCCCGCAGCGCGGCCAGCGCGGCCTCCGCGTCGCCCACCGCCACGACCTCATGGCCCAGGCGGCGCAGGAAGGTGGCGGTGGCGCTGCGCATGGCGGGGATCTCCTCGGCCACCAGCACGCGCAGGCTGGCGGGCGGGGCCTCGGCATTGGCGGGGACCGGCAGGGGCAGCTCGAACCAGAACAGGCTGCCCTGGCCGAGCTGGCTCTCGAAGCCGATCTCGCCCCCCATCAGCCGCACCAGCTGGCGGGAGATGGCAAGCCCCAGCCCGGCCCCGCCATGGCGCCGCCGCAGCGAGGCATCCACCTGGGTGAAGCGCTCGAACAGCCGCGGGAAGGCCTCCGGCGCGATGCCGACGCCGCTGTCGCGCACCTCCACGCGCAGCCGCCCGCCCTCGGCGCCCGCGATCCAGCGCGCGGCGATGGCGACCTCGCCGCGCTCGGTGAACTTCAGCGCGTTGCCCGCCAGGTTGAGCAGCACCTGCGCCACCCGGGTGCGGTCGGCGACCACCTGCGCCGGCAGGCCGGGCGCCAGCTCGACCCGCCAGCCGAGGCCGCGCCGCGCCGCGTCGGCCGCCAGCGGCGCCAGCGGCAGGGCGAGCAGCGCGCGGGTCTCGACCGGCTGCGGGCGCAGCTCCAGCCCGCCTTCCTCCAGCCGGGAGAAATCCAGGATGTCGTTGATCAGCGCCAGCAGCAGCCGGCCGGAATCGACGATCACCTCCACCGCCTCGCGGTCGGCCGGGGTCAGGTCGCTGTCGCGCAGCACCTGCGCCATGCCGATGATGCCGTTGAGCGGCGTGCGCACCTCGTGGCTCATGTTCGCCAGGAACTGGCCCTTGGCGCGGGTGCCGGCCTCGGCGCGGTCCTTCGCCTCGCGCAGCTGCACCTCGCGCAGCATCGCCTGCTCGACCAGCGCGCGCTGCGTCGCCTCGCTGGCGGCCAGCGCCCGCAGCCGGCCTTCCAGCGTCTCGGCCATGTCGAGGAAGGCGGCGGTGAGGCGGGAGATGTCGGCATCGCGCGGTCGCCCGGCCTCGCGGTCCGGCAGCTCCGCGCGGATCGCGATCGCCTCCTCGTAGCTGCCGTCGCGCAGCGCATCGACGGCGCGTTCCAGCCTCCGCAGCGGGCGGAACAGCAGGCGGGAGCCGATCTCCACCAGCGGCACGGCCAGGACCAGCGAGATCAGCGCGGCGGCGAGCCCGAGCATCAGCAGCTGGCGATGCGCGCTCTCCACCGGTTCGCAGGACAGGCCGAACAGCACGGCGCCGAGCGGCTGGCCGGCGAGTTCCAGCGGCACGCGGCCGAGCAGCCTTTCCTCGCCGCTGCGCATGCGCATGCGCGGCACGTCGGCATGCGGCGGCCCGTCGATGGCGGCCCAGCCGACCGACAGCACCGGCTCCCCGCGCGGATCGAGCAGCACCAGATGGGCGAAGCTGCCGGATTCCACGCTCTCCCGCAGCACGGCCTCCAGGGTCGCGAAGTCGCGCTCCGCCACGGCGCCGGTCAGCGCCGCCTGCAGGATCGGCTTGGCGGCCAACGCCTGCGACTGCAGCTGCGCGCCGAGCGCGCGCAGCATCATGCGGTCGAACATCGTCGTCAGCCCGCCCGCCACCAGCACCAGCGCGCTGGCGGCCAGCGCGATGAGCTTCAGGCGGAGGGTCAGGCGGCGGAACATGCGTGGGCTCGGCCTCGGCGCCCCGGGACGAAGCCGCCGCGCCGGGCCAGGCTGGGCGGGGCCCCGGAAGGTCGGGCGGCGGGGCAGGGCATGGCGGCGCGCCTCCTCAGCCGGCGCGCAGGAGCTGGCGGGTTTCCTCGACGACGGGGTCGAGCTCCGCCAGCTCGTCCGGGCGCACCGCGCGGATGTCGCGGAAGCCGGTGGCGGCGAAGAACTGGCGCCCGGGCTCGCTGGCGGGGAAGCGCAGCAGCGCGGCGCGGATCGCCGCGCCCTCCGCCGGCGGGACATGGGCGCCGAGCAGCACCAGGAAGCCCGGCACCTGCTCGAACTCCCGCCACACCAGCAGCGTGTCGCGGATGTCCTGGCGGATCGCGTTCAGCTCGCCGCGGCTCATCACCGCGAGCGGCGTGTCCGGCCCGGTCAGCAGCTGCGCAAGGCTGTCCTCGTTGCGCGCATGCAGCGGCGTCACGTCCCGGCCGACCTCCAGCCCGGTCTCCCGCCGCAGCCAATGGGTGAAGCGCAGCGCGACCAGGGATTGCGGGTTGGTCATCGCCACCTGGCGGCCGCGCAGCGCCGCGGCCGACGCCAGCGGGCGGTCGCGGTGGCAGATCAGCAGGCCGGGGATGCGCGGCTCGTAGATCGCGATCGGGGCGAGGCCGGCATCCAGCTGCCCGACGCGGCCGAGATTGGCGGCGGTGACCATGATGTCATAGGCGCCGGTGACGCTGCGCTCATGGAAGGGGCGCAGGCCGGGCGCCGTCACGATCTCCACGCCCCGGCTGAGCTCCTGCTCCAGGAAGCTGCGGAAGGGCTGGTACTGGCCGATCAGGATGCGCGCGCTGACATTCGGCAGGACGCCGAACTGCAGGGGGGCGGGTTGCGCAAGGCTGCGCCCCGGCGCTGCCAGCGCGCCGAGCGCGGCCGCCGCGACGGCGCGGCGTGGAAGGCGAGGGGCCAAGGCAGGTTCCTCCTGGCGCTCAAACTTTTGAAGCTTGTGACACGAATTGGTTCGGCGCGCAGCATTCCACGACGTTGCTTCCGTGTCGCCTGTGTCGGTGGGCAGGCGCGCGGCCGCGCGCGGGCTTGATGCGGCCCCCCGGCGGGGCGATCTGAGGGGCATCATGTCGCCCCGCCGCCCCGTCCCCGTCCGCCCGCTCCTGGAACAGCTGCCCGCGCCGGTGCGCCGCGCGGCCGGGGCGGTGCTGCTCGGGCTCACCGTCTGGATGGCCGCCATCGTGGCCCTGTTCGCCTGATGCAGCGCCGTCCCTGGCAGCCTTCGCCGCCGCCGCCCTGGGGCGCCGGCGGCCCGTCCGGCCCCGGCCCGGCCGCGCCGCCGCCGGGCGGCCCGCCCCCCGACCCGTGGGAGGAGGCGCGCGGCCGGCTGGAAGCGGGCTATTCCCGGCTGCGCGCCGGCACGCGCGGGCTGATGCTGCCGATGTTCACCTGGCCGCTGCTGCCGGACGCGATGTGGGAGATCGGCAGCGGCGACACGCTCGGCACGCTGGCGGCGCTGGTCGGGCTCGGCCTGCCGATCCTGGCGGTGCGCAAGCTGCGCCGCGGCCTGAAGGGGGATACCAACCGCGCGGCGCTGCTGACGGCGGGCGGCACGGCGACGGTGGCGCTGCTGGGGGCCGGGATGAACCCGCTGCTGGCGGCGCTGCTGGCCGGCGGCGCCTGGCTCGGCACGCGGCTGCTCTACGACGGCGCGGTGCAGGAGGTGGCGCCCCCCGAGCCGCCGCCCCCGCCATCCCCGATCGAGGAGGCGCGCGGCCGCCTGGCGCGCATCGCGGCCGAGCCCCGGCTGGTCGGCGTGGCCGGGGCCATGGCCGGCGTGCTCGACGACCTGTCGGAGCGGCCGGAACGCCTGACCGAGGCGCGGCGCTTCCTGGCCGTGCACCTCGACGGGCTGGACCGCATCCGGGAGAGGCTGGAGGCCGGCGCCGAGCCGCCCCCCGGCCTGCCGCGGCTGCTGGAGGACCTGACCTCCGCCGCCGACGAACTACGCGACAAGATCCGCGCGGAGGAAAGCGCCGCGCTCGACATCCAGGTGAAGGTGCTGTCCGAGCGGCTGCGCCAGGAGGGCTATGCGTGAGCGACATCCGGATCACCTTCGGCGACGAACCCGCCCCGCGGCAGGACGCGCCGGCCGCCGCCCCGCAAGCCGCGCCGGAAATCCTGCCGGTGCCGGCCGCCGAGGCCGCGCCGGTGCGGCGCGAGGCGGTGCGCGCGGAGATCCTGAAGAACGAGGCCGAGCTGACGCCGGAGCACGCGGCGGCGATCCGCAGCCTGGCCCAGCAGATCGACCTCTCCGACCCCGGCTCCATCCTGCGCTTCGGGCAGGAGGCGCAGACGCGCGCGCAATCGGCGGCGGACGCCATGCTCGGCAGCGCGCGCAACCAGGAGACGGGGGAGGCGGGGCGGACCTTGTCCTCCCTGCTGACCACGCTGCGCGGCTTCGACGTGACGCGGCTGGACGAGAAGCCGGGCTTCCTGGCGCGGATGTTCACCAAGGCGGGCGCCGAGGTGACCGGCATCATCCAGAAATACGAGAGCGTGAAGGGCCAGATCGAGACGATCGGCGACAGGCTCGACACCCATCGCACCCGGCTGCTGGAGGATGTCGAGCGGCTGGAGCGGCTGTACCAGGCGACGCTGGAATGGTTCCACGCGCTCGGCGACCACATCGCGGCGGGCGAGGCGGTGCTGCGCCGCACCAACGAGCAGACCATCCCGGCGCTGGAAGCCCAGGTGGCGGCGACGCCCGCCGACGACCTGGCGCCGCAGCGGCTGCGCGACCTGCGCGGCGCGCGCGACGAGCTGGAACGCCGCGTGCACGATTTGCGGCTGACGCGCCAGGTGGCGATGCAGGCGCTGCCCTCGATCCGGCTGATCCAGGAGAACGACAAGGCGCTGTCCTCCAAGATCCATTCGGTGCTGGCCAACACCGTGCCGCTGTGGCGCCAGCAGCTGGCCCAGGCGCTGGCCATCCATCGGATGCGGGAGGCGGGGGCTGCGGTGAAGCAGGCCACCGACCTGACCAACCGCCTGCTGACCGCCAATGCCGAGACGCTGCGGCGCGGCAACCAGGAGGCGCGGACCGAGCTGGAGCGCGGCGTCTTCGACCTGGAGGCGGTGCAGAAGGCGAACGCCGCGCTGGTCGCCACCATCGAGGACAGCCTGAAGATCGCCGACGAGGCGCGCGGCCAGCGCGCGCGGGCGGCGGAGGAGCTGGAGAAGCTGGAAGGCGACATCCGCCGCGTGCTGATGCAGGCGAAGTCCGGCGCGCCGTCCGGGGAAGGGCGGCGGTAGCGGGGCTCGGCGCCCCGGACCCCCACCCCGACCCTCCCCCGCAGGCGGGGGAGGGGGTAAAGGGCGGGGCAAACCACGGGAGGACCGCAAGGATGACCGCCACGACCCGACGCGCGCTGCTGGGCGCCGCCGCCGCCACGCTGGCCGCCCCGGCGCTGGCGCAGTCCCCCTGGCCGTCCGGCCCTATCCGCATCGTCGCTCCCTTCCCGCCGGGGGGCTCGACCGACGCCATGGCGCGGCTGCTGCAACCCCAGCTCGCCCAGATCCTGGGCGTGCCGGTGGTGGTGGAGAACCGCGCCGGCGCCTCGGGCGCGCTCGGCACCGCGCAGGTCGCCCGCGCCGCGCCGGACGGCAACACCTGGGTGCTGGTCTTCGACACCCATGCGGTGAACCCGGCGCTGATCCCCAACATCGGCTTCGACACCGAACGCGACCTGACGCCGCTGCTGCTGTTCGGCACCGCGCCGATGATGCTCTGCGTCTCCCGCAGCCGGCCCTGGCGCAGCTTCGCCGAGGTTGCGGCCGCCGCCCGGGCCCGGCGCGACACGCTGACCTACGGCACCATCGGCAACGGGTCCCTCGCGCACCTGACCATGGCGCTGGTCGGCCGCGCGGCGGGGATCCAGCTGGTGCACGTGCCCTATCGCGGCGGCGGGCCGCTCGCCATCGCGGCCGCGGCGAACGAGACGGACATGGCCATCGCGACCCGCCCGGCGATCGGCGGGCAGATCGATTCCGGCGCGATCATCGCCATCGCCCAGACCGGCGCCACGCGCTCCGCCGTCGCGCCCGATGTGCCGACTCTGGCCGAGGCCGGCGTGCCCGGCATCGATGCCCGCGCCTTCTGGGGCTTCCTCGGCCCGGCCAACCTGCCGGCCGCCATCCGGCAGCGGATGGAAGCGGCGCTGCGCACCGCGCTGGACCACGCCGAGACGCGGGCGCGGGTGGTCGGGCTCGGCCTCGACCTCGACCCGCAGGGGGAAGACGCCTTCGCCCGCTTCCTCTCCGCCCAGATCGCCACCTGGGGCCGCGTGGTGCGGGAGAACGGCATCCGCCCGGACTGACCTTCGGGGGGCGATGGTTAAGCCCCCGCCATCATTCTGACGTGGCCGTCAAGACGGGCTTTATCCCCAATACTGTGGATAAACCTGTGCGCAACCGGCGGGAAACCCGAAGCTGCGGCGCGAACCGGCTGGCGGAGCACCGCGGTTCCTGCGATGTTCCTGCGCATCCGCTTGTCACGCTTGACGGGCCGCTGGTGTGGCAATCCGACAACACCGCATAAGGCGCGAGCCCGGCGGCGCCGGTTGACCGGCACGCCGGGGTCCGGTCCGATGCCCCCCGGCCAAGCAACACACGGGGAGGGCACCATGCGCGCCTGGGCGATCGTCGAGTCGAAGCAGCCGCTGCAGGAGATCGAACTGCCGACGCCGGAACCCACCGGCACCCAGGTCCTGCTGGAAGTCACCCATGCGGGCATCTGCCATTCCGACATCCACATCTGGGAAGGCGAATGGGACCTCGGCAGCCGCGGCAAGATGCGGCTGCTGGACCGCGGGGTGAAGCTGCCGCTGGCCATGGGCCACGAGATCGTCGGCCGTGTGGTGGCCTGGGGCCCGGATGCGGAAGGGCAGGGGCTCGCCGTCGGGCAGACGCGCATCGTCTTTCCCTGGGTCGGCTGCGGCACCTGCGCCCGCTGCAAGGCCGAGGAGGACAACATGTGCCTCGCCGGCAAGGCGCTCGGCGTCTTCCAGAACGGCGGCTACGCCACCCATGTCATCGCGCCCGAGCCGCGCCACCTGGTCGATCCGGGCGACCTCGATCCGGCGCTGGCCGCCACCTATGCCTGTTCCGGCATCACCGTCTTCTCGGCGGTCAACAAGGTGCTGCCGCTGCCGCCGGAGACGCCGGTGGTGCTGGTCGGCGCCGGCGGGCTCGGGCTGCAGGCCATCGCGGTGCTGCGCGCGATGGGGCACCGGCGCATCGTCTCGGTCGACGTCAACGCCGCCAAGCTGGAGGCCGCCCGCGCCGCCGGCGCGACCGACACGCTCGACGCCAGCCTGCCCGACACCACCCAGCGCCTGGTCGCCCTCTGCGGCGGCCCGGTCGAGGCGATCATCGACCTGGTGAACGGCAGCCAGACCGCGCGGACCTGCTTCGACGCGCTGACCAAGGGCGGCAGGCTGGTGCAGGTGGGCCTGTTCGGCGGCGAACTCACCCTGCCGCTGCCGCTGATGGCGATGCGCGCGCTGACCATCCAGGGCAGCTACGTGGGCAACCCGAAGGAACTCCGCGCCCTGGTGAAACTCGCCCAGAACAACGGCATCCCGCCCATCCCGATCACCCGCGAACCCTTCCCCAACGCCGATTCCGCGCTGCGCCGCCTGATCGCCGGCCAGGTCACCGGCCGCATCGTGCTGACGGCAGAGGCGGCCTGAGGGTGACGCGCCTGGTGCCGCTGGTTGCTCTCGGGAGGGGCGCTGCCCCTCCCGAACCCACCCGGCCGGGGACCGTGGCGGTCCCCGGACCCCAGCCGTGAGTTTTGTCGTCGTCCGAGGAGGGGGCCACGCGCGCCAGCGACATGGATGCGCCCTTGAGGCCCCCTCCTCGGACGACGACCAACTGATGACGGGTCCAGGAGCGGCCCGCCCCTGGCGGGTGGGGTACCGGGAGGGCGGAGCCCTCCCCGGGCAACGAGCGCGACCACGCGCATGACCCTCGGCCCCTATGTGCCGCCCTATCCGGTGCGGCATCCGCGCGTTCTCTCGCTGTGGGAGATGATCCGGCTCGCCCGGCGCAACTACCTGGCGGTGTGGCCGGAGGTGGCCTTCGGGCGGGATGTGATCTTCCGGCGGTTGTTGTTCCTGGATGTCGTCATCTGCAACAGCCCCGGCACGGTCGCGCAGGCCTTCGTCGAGCAGCACGAGGCCTTCCAGCGCAAGTCGCCGCCGCACCGCCGGGCGCTGGAGCCGCTGCTGGGCGATGGCTTGTTCGTCTCGGATGGCGCGCTGTGGCGCGAGAGGCGGCGGGTGGTCGCCCCCGTCACCCATGCCGCCCGCCTGCCGGACCTTGCCCCGGCGATCACCGAGGCCGCCGCCGAATGCGCCGCCGCCTGGGCGCGCCAGCCCGCCGGGCGCCCGCTCGACGTGCTGGCGGAGACGGGGCGGCTGACCGCCGAGATCATCTGCCGCGCCATCTTCGGCCGCGCGCTGGGGCGGGATGCGGCGGCGACGGTGGTCGCCGCCTTCGCCGAGTACCAGCGCCTGGTGGACCAGACCGACCTGCTGGCCTTGCTGCGCGTGCCGGGCTGGGTGCCGCGCCCGGTCGGCCGGCGCACCCGGGCCGCGGCCGGGCGCATCCATGCCGTGGTCGATCGCCTGATCGCCGACATCCTGGAAGGCGGCGCCGGCGAGGCCAGCCTGATCCGTGCCATGGCCGAGGCCGAGATGCCCGGCACCGGCGCGCCCATGGACCGCCGCGCCTTCCGCAACGAGGCCATCGTGCTGTTCATGGCCGGCCACGAGACCACGGCCAATGTCCTCGCCTGGGCGCTGTTCATCCTGAGCCAGGACAAGCCCAGCGCCGCGCGCCTGCGGGCGGAGCTGGACGCGGTGCTCGCCGGCCGTCCGGCGACGCTGGACGACCTGCCCGGCCTGCCCTTCTGCCGCGCGGTGGTGGAGGAGACGATGCGCCTCTACCCCCCCGTCCCCTTCCTGTCGCGCCAGGCCATCGCGTCGGGGCGCATCGCCAACCGGCCGGTGCGCAAGGGCGCGGTGGTGCTGGTCTCGCCCTGGCTGCTGCACCGCCGGCCGCAGCTCTGGGACCAGCCGGACGCCTTCGTCCCGGACCGCTTCATGCCGGGCGCGCCGCGGCCCTCCCGCCACGCCTACATCCCCTTCAGCGTCGGGCCGCGGGTCTGCACCGGCGTGCAGCTCGGGCTGGCCGAGGCGGTGATCTGCCTGGCGACCCTGATGCAGGCGGTGGAGCTGGACCTGGCACCCGGCGCGCAGGTGATGCCGGTGGCGCGGCTGACGCTGCGGCCGGGCGATGCGCTGCCCATGCTGGTCGCGCCACGCGCCCCCGCGGCGGCGGCATACCCAAGCCCTGTCGCCTCGCCTATCTAGGGGGTTCGGAAGGGGACCGCGCCATGCAGACCGAGAAGGTCGAGGACATCCTGGGCGTCGCCGCCGCCTGGCGCGCCGAGGGCGAGACGGTGGCGCTGGCCACCGTGGTGGAGACCTGGGGTTCCTCCCCGCGCCCCGCCGGATCGCGCCTGGCGGTGACGGCCAGCGGCCGCATCGCCGGCAGCGTCTCCGGCGGCTGCATCGAGGGCGCGGTGGCGGATGCCGCCCAGGCCACGATGAAGACCGGAGCGCCGCAGCTTCTGGATTTCGGCATCAGCGACGAGCGTGCCTGGGAAGTCGGGCTGGCCTGCGGCGGCAAGCTGAAGGTCTTCGTGGAGAAGCTCGGGTGACGCCCGACACGCTGGCCCGGCTGGAGGCGGCGCGCGCCGCCAAGCGCCCCGTCGCGCTGCTGACGCGGCTGACCGATGGCGCGCAGCTGCTGCATCCCGGGGACGACGTGCCCGCGCCGCTGGCGGAGGCCGCCGATGCCGCGCTGGCCGCGGATGCCGCGCGCGGCGTGGAGCATGACGGCGCAACCTGGTTCGTCCACCCGCACAACCCGCCGCTGCGGCTGATCGTCGTCGGCGCCGTGCACATCGCGCAGGCGCTGGTGCCGATGGCCGCCGCGATCGGCTACGCGGTGACGGTGGTCGATCCGCGCCGCGCCTTCGCCACGGAGGAACGGCTGGGCGACAGCGTCGCGATCTCCACCGACTGGCCGGACGAGGCGATGGCGGCGCTCGCCCCGGATGCGCGGACGGCGGTGGTCACGCTGACGCATGACCCGAAGCTGGATGACCCGGCGCTGGAGGTCGCGCTGCGCAGCCGGGCCTTCTACGTGGGCTCGCTCGGCAGCCGGCGGACGCATGCGAAGCGGCTCGCGCGGCTGGCCGAAGCCGGGCTGACGGAGGCAGAGCTGGCCCGCATCCATGCGCCCGTCGGGCTCGACATCGGGGCGGTGACGGCGGCGGAGATCGCGGTCTCCATCCTGGCGCAGATCGTCGCGGTGCGCCGCGGCGCGGGGAAGGTGGCATCGTGATCTTCGGCCCCACCCCGCTCGACGAGGCGCGCGGCGCCATCCTGGCCCACACCGTCCGCCTGCCCG
>JAIYDD010000012.1 GCA_027487675.1 Acetobacteraceae bacterium
ATGGCCGCGACCGGCGTGCTGGCCTGGCACGACCGGGCGGCGGTGGCGCGGCCGACGCGGCCGGCGGCGCTGCTGGTGCTGGGGCTCGGGCTCGGCCAGACCTTCGCGCCGCCGGTGATGGCGGCGGTCGTCGCGGCGCTGCCCTGGCTGCTGGGCGCGGCGATGCTGTCCATCCTGGTCGGCATGGCGCTCGGCCCGCTCTTCGCGCGCCTGGCGCGGGTGGAGGGCAAGACCGCCTACTATGCCAGCGTGCCGGGCGGCGTGGTGCTGATGGCGGTGCTGGCGCAGCGTGCCGGCGCCTCCGTCCCGCAGGTGACGCTGGCGCAGACCATCCGGGTGGTGCTGGTGGTGGCGACCATCCCGCCGCTGATCACCTGGCTGGTGCCGCATGGCGATGCCGGGATCTTCGCGGTGGAGCGCGTGCCGGTGAATGCGCTGGGCTTCCTGGCGCTGCTGGCGGGCGGGCTGGCGGTGGCCTGGGCGGGGGTGAAGGCGGGGCTGGCCAATCCCTGGCTGCTCTGCCCCAGCGTGCTGGTGATGCTGCTGCTGCTGGCGGGGCTGCTGCCCTCCGGCATTCCCGGCCCGGCGCTGGATGCGGCGCAGGTCGGGCTGGGCATGGCGCTCGGCCAGCGGCTGAGCCGGCGGGTGCTGCTCTCGGCGCGGCGGCTGGCGATGGCGGCGGCGGCGACGACGCTGCTGACGGTCGTGGTGATGGCGGCGCTGGCGCTGGCGCTGGCCGGGCTGTCGGGCCTGCCGGTGCCGGCGGCGGTGCTGGGGATGGCGCCGGGCGGCATGCCGGAGATGGCGGTGACGGCGAAGGCGCTGGAACTCGGCGTGCCGCTGGTGCTGGGCTTCCACCTGGTGCGCACGCTGCTGGGCAATTTCGTCATCGGCCCGCTGTGGCGCCTGGCGGAGCGGCTGGGGGCGCGGTAGCGCGGCTGGTGGCCTGCCCGGGGCCCCTGCCCTGCCCGCCCTGCCCTACGCCGCCTGCCAGCCGAGGCGCCGCAGCAGCCATTCGCGATAGGCCAGCGCCGCGTCGGAGGCCGGGCACAGCGTGCCCAGCGTCGCCGCCGCCTCGCCCGGCCCGGCGCGGCGCGTGCCGGTCTCCTGCGCTTCCGGCTCGGCCTCGGTCCAGCGCTGCGCGGCGCCACGCCAGATCGCCACCTGGTCGGCCGAGGTCAGTGCCGGCAGCACCAGCACCGCCCGGCAGCGCAGCGCCGCGCCGGCGGCGCGCAGCGCGTGCAGCAGGTGCGGCTGCGGCGGGTCCGGCACCAGCTCGCCGAGCCCCGGCAGGCCGGCGAGGTCGGCATCCCGCGGCAGGCCGGGCGCGTCGAAGGCGAACCAGGGCGTCAGGCCGAGCGCGGCGGCCCGCGGCAGCACGCCGGCGCCCGACAGCACCAGCGCATCGGCCAGGCCGTGCTGCACCGCGGCCTCGGGCGGCATGCCGGCGGGCAGGGTGGCGGGCTGCGCGGGCCGGCCGGCGAGGTCGAGGGCGAGCAGCGCCGCCGCCTCCGGCGCGCCCGGGCCGGGCAGGGCGAGGCGCAGCGGCGCCGCGCCGGCCAGCGCGCCGCGCCCGGCCAGGATCGCGGGGCCCAGGCTGACGGCCAGTGCCGGCCAGTGCCGGGGCTCGAAGCGGGCGCGGCTGTCGCCCACCAGCAGCGCATGGGTGGCCTGGCCCGGCAGCACCAGCAGGGCGCGGCCATCGGGGGCGGTGGCGGCGGCGAAGCGGTTGGCGGCGGTGATGCCGTCGGGCCCGCCGACGACGGTGACGCGCAATGCCGCGGCCTGCACCAGCCCGCGTGCCAGGCCCTGCGCGGCGCGGGCCGCGAAACCGGCGGCGGCGCCGTCCTCCGGCCCCGGGGCGAGCAGGGTGGCGGCCTCGGGCACGCTGGCCACGGCGAGGGCCCGCCGCGCGCCGAGCGCGCCGGCGGCCAACCCGGCCGTCCCCCCGATCAGGGCGCGGCGGGTGGGGGCGATGCGTCGCATCCGTCCTGCCTCCCTGTCCTGCCCGGGCACCTAGCCGCCCGAATGAGGCAGAACGGTGGCGAAGGCATCCGCCCGGACCCGTCCGCCCGCCGGGCGACTGCATGTGCGGCACAAAGACAGAAGGTCGGAGACGAAAACAGCCCTCTCCACCCGCCGAGGGGGAGAGCGCCGGCGCGGTGCGCCGTCGGGGTGAGGGGGGTGAGGAGGCAGGCTCGCAAATCGTTGTTCTGGAGACGGTTTGTGCCCGGCGCTGTGCGCCCCCACCCTCACGCCCGACGGCGCACTGCGCCGGCGCGCTGCCGCCCGGGCGGGAGAGGGAGATTTCCTCCGCGCCCACGCTGATGCAATTGCCCCGCGTCCGCCCCGGGCCGCCGGGGCGCCCGATCGGGCGACCAGATCCCCCGCCGCGCGGCCAGGCGACCGCCCCCCGCCGCGCGGCCAGGCGACCGCCCCCCGCCGCGCGGCCAGGCGACCAGATCCCCCGCCGCGCGGTCAGGCGACCAGATCCCCCGCCGCGCGGTCAGGCGACCAGATCCCCCGCCGCGCGGCCAGGCGACCAGATCCCCCGCCGCGCGGTCAGGCGACCACGACGATCTCCGAGGCGACGAGCGCCGGGATGCTGCTGTTCAGCGTCGCCACATGCACCCGCGCCGCCGCGCCGATGCCGTCCGGGTCCCACCAGAGATTGCCGCTGTTGGTGGCGAACATGAATTGCGGCCCGGCCAGCGTCGCCGTCCCGAGCGGGTTGGAGGCGAAGGACGGCGTGACGCCCGGCGTCAGCAGCAGGGCGCCGAAGCCGCCGGCCGAGACCTCGATGGTGTCGTCGGCGATGTTGTAGGCGCTGATGGTATCCGGGCCTTCGTTCGGGCTGGCGAAGTAGAAGGTGTCCCGCCCGGAGCCGGCGGTCATCCGGTCGAGGCCCGCGCCGCCCGCCAGCGTGTCGTTGCCCGAGCCGCCGGACAGGCTGTCCGCGCCCTCGCCGCCGAACAGCGCGTCATTGCCGCTGCCGCCGCCGAGCGTGTCGTTGCCGCCCTCGGCCCTGACCGTGTCGTTGCCGTTCGCGGCGACCACGAACTCGGCCTCCGCCGAGCCGAGGATGCGGAAGTTCTCGATGCCGTCGAAATCAAGGAACCCGACGCCGTCCGAGACGAAGCCGGACCCGTCCCCGAACGCCTCGAAGATCAGCGCGGCGGTGCCGGAGAACTGCACGTCCAGCACATCCACCCCCGCATCGCCCTGCACGATCCCGGAGGAGCCGCCGCCGGGGTTGAGGGCGACGACCGTGACGGTGTCGTTGCCGGCGCCGCCATCGGCATAGCCGAAGCCGTACAGCAGGACGCTGTCGTCGCCATCGCCGCCGAGCAGCAGGTTGGGATCGCCGGACTCGGGCGCAAAGACGCTGAACAGCGTGTCGTTGCCGGCGCCGCCGTCCAGCACGTCGGGCCCGTCGACGAAGGTCTCCGCGCCGCCGAACAGCCGGTCGTCGCCGGCGCCGCCGGACAGGCTGTCCACGCCATCGCCGCCGCGCAGCGTGTCGTTGCCCTCCCCGCCCAGCACGGTGTCCGCGCCTTCGCCGGCATCGGCGCTGTCCGCGCCCTCGCCGCCGTCAAGCAGGTCGTTGCCCGCCGCGTCGAGCAGCACGTCGTTCTCGCTGCCGCCTTCCAGCCGGTCGTTCCCCTCGCCGCCGGACAGCGCATCCGCGCCCGCCTCGCCGCGCAGCGTATCGGCCTCCGCGTCGCCGGCGATGCTGTCGGCGTCGTCCCCGCCTTCCAGCAGGTCGAGCCCGGCGCCGCCCGAGAGCGTGTCGCGCCCGGCCCCGCCGAAGACCCGGTCGTGGCCATCGTTGCCGCGCAGCAGGTCGTCGCCGCCGAGGCCGCCCAGGTAGTCCTGGCCGCCATTGCCCCACAGCTCGTCGTTGTTGGCGCCGCCGTTCAGCGTGTCGTTCAGCCCGAGGCCGCCGGTGAAGTCGAGCGAGACCACCACCGCCTCGAAGCCGGTCAGCACGGCCGCGTGCGGCGAGACCCCGCCGACCATCAGCACCAGGCTGCCGGGCGCCCCTTCCGCCTCGCCGGTCAGCGAAAGGTTCATCGCCCAGGCCCCCGGCGTGACCATCAGGATGTCGAAGCCCTCCCCGCCATCGGCCAGGCTTTCGCCGGTGCCTCCGCCGCCGGGGGACGCGACGTCGCTCACATGGATGGTGTCGTTGCCGCCGCCGCCCTCGATCCGGTCCCCGGACGCGACCGCGGCCACGGCGGAGCCGTCGAGGTTGCCGAAGATCAGGTCGTTGCCGCCGCCGCCGAGCAGGATGTCGGCGCCGGCGCCGCCGCGCATGCTCTCCTCGCCCTCGCCGCCGGAGATCGAATCATTGCCGCCTTCGCCGAGGAAGGTGTCGTTGCCGACGCCGCCCATCAGCGTGTCGTTGCCTTCCATGCGCGGGCCGCCGACCGAGAAGGCCTCGATGCCGCGGAAGGTGATGGTGGAGACCACGGGCTGCGACACCGTCCCCGTGAAGAGCAGCTTCTCGATCCGCCCCGCGCCGGTCGCGTCCACGCTCATCCGCACCGGGTCGGGCGCCGGGCTGAAGGTCGGGCTGAAGGTCAGCAGGTCGAAGCCCGTGCCGCCATCGGCCTCGGCCCGCACCACGCCGCCATTGGCCGGCAGGTCCCAGAAGACGAGCTGGTCGTTGCCCTCGTTGCCGGACAGCATGTCGAAGGCGTCGCCGTAGATGGTGTCGTCGCCGGCGCCGCCGCTGCCGACCCCGCGCCCAACCGGCACGGCCATGACGCCGGCATCGACATCCACGACGAAGATCAGGTCGTTGCCCAGCCCGCCATTGGCGACATCGCGGCCGGCGCCGCCCAGCATGGTGTCGTTGCCGGACCCGCCGGTCAGGCGGTCGTTGCCCGCGCCGCCGCGCAGCGAATCGTCGCCGGCATCCCCCAGCATGGTGTCGTCGCCGGCGTCGCCGATCAGAGTGTCGTTGCCCGACCCGCCGCGCAGCGAGTCCCGCCCCGTGCCGCCATCCAGCGAGTCCGCGCCGGCGCCGCCGCGCAGCGTGTCGTCGCCGGCCAGCCCGGACAGCACGTTGGCCGCGGTGTCGGGGGCGGCCGCGAGATCGAAGGCGGTGATGCTGTCGTCGCCGAGCCAGCCGGCCAGCGTGTCCGGCCCGCCCGTGCCGTTCACCACCAGCGGCAGGCTGCCGGCGATGGTGACGTTGATCCAGTAGTTGCCGGACGCGCTGATGGAGAAGGGCCGGATCATCAGCAGGTAGTCGCCGGTCGCGGTGAACGTGTAGGTGAGCAGCGGATCGGTGGTGGTGGAGGAGCCGGTATCGGCCGGCGCCGGGATGTCGTCGACCGACGCCAGCAGCGTCGTGGCGGCGTCGAACAGGACGAGGACGGTGTCGACGCCGGGGCTGTTGGTGTTGACGTTGTCCACGTCGAAGGTGACCACGTCGCCGGCGCGCAGGAAGAGGCGGAAGTAGTCCTCGTCCCGGCCGCCGGAGACGAAGGACAGGGTGCCGGTGATCGCCAGGCTCGGCAGCGTCGTGCTGGGCAGGCCGTTGAAGTTGCTCGGCACGGCCAGGGTCGTGGCGATGAACTGGGCGTTGGCCGGGGTGTTGCCGAGGCCGGGCACCTCGGCGAACACGTTGCTGCTGCTCATCGGCGTCTCTCCCGGCTTTGCTTGCCGCTGGAGCGATCAGATGTGAATGCAACCGGCGGCGCAAGCACCCAAAGGTTGCAATCCTCGGGCAGCGCGGCGCGCATGGAGCGCCGCGGCCTGGCCAGTGGGCGCCGGCGGAAGCCTCGCCCGATGCCGGCAACCCGGCCCCGGCGGGCGCCGCCGGGCCCTCCGCCGGCCGAGGCACGCCCCGGCACCGCGCAGCGGGGCCAACGACGGCTTCCGACCGCTACCCCCCGCCCCCCACCGTGACCCCCGCGGCGCGGGACAGCGCGTGCAGCGTGCGCTCCACCAGCCGCGGCAGGCCGCCGACCACGGCGGCCACCGCCGCCGGGTCGCCGGTGGTGGCCGCCTGTTCCAGCGCCGTCGCCGCCTCCCGCAGCGCGGCCGCCCCGAAGGTGCCGGCGGCCGATTGCAGCGCATGGGCTTCCTGTTCCACCGCGGCCAGGGACGGCCGGGCTTCCAGCCGCCGCAGCCGCGCCAGGGTTTCGGCGGCGAAGACGCCGAGCAGGTCGGGCAGCCGGCCCGGCCCGACGGCGGCGCGCAGCTCCTCCAGCGTCTCATGCGCCAGGATGGCGTGGTGCGGCCCGGGCTCCGCCTCGGCCGGCGCGGCGCGCGGGCGGCGGGGCGCGGCGGCGAGCAGCGCGGCCACCGCGCCCAGCAGCCGGGCGCGGTCCACCGGCTTGGCCAGGTGCGCGTCCATCCCGGCCTCCAGGCAGCGCTGGATGTCGGATGGCAGGACGGAGGCCGTCAGCGCCAGGATCGGCACCCGCCCGGCCTCGCCTTCCATGGCGCGGATGCGCCGGGTCGCGGCGACGCCGTCCATGCCCGGCATGCGCACATCCATCAGCACGCCGTCATAGGCCTGGGCGCGGGCGGCATCCACGGCCTCGGCGCCGTCGCGCACCAGGTCCACCGAATAGCCGGCCTTGCGCAGGATGGCGGCGGCGACCAGCTGGCTCGCCTCGCTGTCCTCGGCCAGCAGCAGCCGCCCGGCGCCGCTGGCGGGCGCGGTGGCGACGGGGGCGGGCAGCGCCACCGGGACGGCGCCGGCCGGCGCCGCGCGCAGCGGCAGGTCGAAGCGGAAGACGCTGCCTTCCCCCGGCGTGCTCTCGACGCCGATCGCACCGCCCATCAGCTGCACCAGGCGCCGGCAGATCATCAGGCCGAGGCCCGACCCGCCATGCCGCCGCGCCGTGCCGGCATCGGCCTGCTGGAAGCGGCGGAACAGCCGCCTGCGCAGCGCGGGGGGGATGCCGGCGCCGGTGTCGCGCACCTCGACGACCAGCCGGCCCTGCTCCGGCCAGAGCCGCAGCTCGACGGCGCCGGCGGCGGTGAACTTGATGGCGTTGTCGACCAGGTTGAGCATCACCTGGCGCAGCCGGCGCGGGTCGCCCAGCACCACCGCGGGCAGGCGGGGGTCCACGCTGCCATGCAGGCGCAGCCCCTTGTCGGCCGCCGCCGCGGCGGTCAGCGCCAGCACCTCGCGCAGAGGCACGGCGAGCTCGAAGGCGATGTCCTCGAGGTCGAGCTTGCCCGCCTCGATCCGCGACAGGTCGAGCAGCTCGTTGACCACCGCCAGCAGCGTCTCGCCCGAGCGCCGCGCCGTCTCGGCATAGGCGCGCTGCTCGGCATCCAGCGCGGTGTCCAGCAGCAGGGACAGCGTGCCGAGCACGCCGTTCAGCGGCGTGCGCACCTCGTGGCTGACGAAGGCGAGGAAGTCGGATTTCTCCGCGGATGCCCGTTCGGCGGCGCGGCGGGCGCGGCGGGCGGCGTCCTCGGCGCGGACGCGGGCGGTCACGTCGTGCTGGATGCCGAGGAAGGAGACCAGCCGCCCATCCTCCCCGAAGACCGGGGAGATGTGCAGCTCGTTGACGAAGCGCCTTCCGTCCTTGCGGTAGTTGACGAGCGCCACGGCGACGGGGCGGGCCTCGGCGATGGCGGCGCGGATGGCGGCCACCGCGGCGGGGTCGCTGGCCGGGCCCTGGAGGAAGCGGCAGTTGCGGCCGATCACCTCCTCCGGCGCGTAGCCGGTGATGCGGTGGAAGGCCGGGTTGGCGAAGACGATCGGGCAGTCGGGCAGGCTGGGGTCGGAGATGACGACACCCGTCGGCGCCGCCGCCATGGCCGCGGCCAGCGTGCCGGCGAAGCGCATGGCTTCCGCCCCCGCGGCGCGTGCCGCCCCGGCGGCCTGCGCGACGGCGGGGGGGATGGGCGCGGCCGCGCCCTCAGCTGTCGTAGGCGACGAGCGCTTCGAAGGGGACATCGAGACGCTCGCGGCCGCGCAGGAAGGTGAGTTCGATCAGGGTGGCCGCGCAGGGCACGGTGGCGCCGGCCTGGCGCAGCAGGGAGATGCCGGCGGCCATGGTGCCGCCGGTGGCCAGCAGGTCGTCCAGCACGACGACGCGCATGCCGGGCTGCACGGCGTCCGCCTGCATCTCGATGCGGTCGGTGCCGTATTCCAGCGCGTAGTTCAGCCCGATGGTCAGCCCCGGCAGCTTGCGCGGCTTGCGGAGCATGACGAAGCCCAGGCCGAGTTCGAGGGCGAGGGGTGCGGCGACCAGGAAGCCCCGGCTCTCGATCCCGGCCAGCATGTCCGGCCGGTGCGGGCGGACCATGTCCGCCAGCCGCCGCATGGCGGCGCGCCAGGCCGGGCCGTGCCGCAGCAGGGTCGCGATGTCGTAGAACAGGATGCCGGGCTTCGGGAAATCCGGGACGCCGCGGATATGCGCCCTGAGGTCGAGCTCCGGATGCGGCTCGGCGCCCGGGTCGCGTGGCGGGCCGTCGGCGCGGCTCGGCTGGTCGGTCATCGGGACGGCTGCGTCTCCCTGCGGCGCGGCGAAGTCGGGCGGGCAGGCAGGCGGCGCCGCGCGTCGCGCGCGCCGGCCCCGACCTTGTGCCTTCCTCAGAGGGACAGGCTACGCCCTTGCGGGGCGCGCCCGCAACCGGGCGGTGCGGCGGGGCTTGGCGGATGGCGCGGCGGGGTCCACATCCCGCGCATGTCGAGGGGAAAGATCGCGCTGGCCGGCGGCGTCGCCGGCTTCGTCGCCTATGTGATGATCGTGGTGGCGCTGGCCGACCATGTCGTGCTGGCGCATTGGCTCGTCCAGCTGGCCTATTTCACCGTGGCGGGCATCGCCTGGGTGTGGCCGGCCAAGCGGCTGATGTTCTGGGCCGCGCGCGGGCGGGGGTGACGCCGGGCGGTCGCCGGATGGCCCCCTCCGGCGCGGAGGGGGCCTGGGCGCCGGGGATCAGAACGGCCGGCTGAGCGTGGCGACGAAGCGCGTGCCGCAGAAGTTCTGGCCGCCGAAACAGTCGTTCCGCGTCAGCGTGGTGTGGCTCAGCGTCACGCCGCCGATGAAGCCGTAGGCGATCTCCCGCGCCAGGCCGAAGGAGAACACGGCGTAGTCGGGCGCTCCGAAGGTGCCGTGGTCGGCGGGCGAGGTGGTGTTGTATTCGACCCACTGGTAGCCGACGCGGAAGGACGCGGTGATGTCGAAGCCCAGCTTCGCGTCGAAGCCGCCTTCCAGGTAGAAGGCGTTGCCCGATTCGAAGTTGAAGTTGGGCGAATAGGCCGCCAGGCCGACGAACTTCAGCGGGTCCAGCTCGTAGCTGGCGCGCAGGTTCACTTCCCACCAGGACCAGTCGAAGCCGCCCGGGCCGGCCTCGTAGCCCGGATAGGTGAAGTAGGTGGCGCCGATGTCGAGCTTCACGTCGGCCACGCTGAAGCGGTAGCCGGCCATCAGGTCCAGCTCCTGCCGCAGGTTGGTGCCCGGGAAGGCCGCGTTGGACAGGAAGGCGCCGACATAGAGGCCGCTCTCGTGCTCGATGTCGATCGTGCCCTGCACCGCGGGGCCGCTGCGCGTCTGGCTGATGCCGCGGAACAGGTAGTCCGAGGTGATGACCGGGGTGACCGCGACGGTCAGGCCGAGGCTGTCGATGGAGGTCTGCGCCCGGGCTGCCGCCGGCGCGAGCAGGGCGCCACCGGCCAGGGCAACGGCGCCGAAAAGATGAGCAAGCTTCATGACGGCTCCTGTGTGCTTTCGGGCACGTGTTACCCGATGGCAAAGACACGGAGCAAACTTCGCGCCGCAGCATGGAAGCTTGCGGTTTTGTCACACGCCCGCAGGCCGACCGCGCAAGCCGTCCGCCGGACACGAAAAACCCCGCCAGGGCAGGCCCTGGCGGGGTTCGCGCGCCGCGCAACTGGTCGGAGTGAGAGGATTCGAACCTCCGGCCCCTGCGTCCCGAACACAGTGCTCTACCAGGCTGAGCTACACTCCGGCGGGTCGCGGCGAGGCGCGGGGTATAGCGAGGCGACCGCCACGCGGCAATAGACCCCGCCGCCGCCCGAGATTGTCGCATTTCGGCACACCCGCGGAGGTTGCGTGCCCCGGCCCGACGCTGCGACAAGGGCAAGGCCACCAGGATGGATCGGATCCGCCATGAATGTTCTGGCCTACGCCGGCGCCCTCGCGCTCGGCCTCGCCGGCACCGCCTTCGCGCAGGGTGACGTGATCGCGGAACGCCGCGCCGGGCTGCGCGCCATGGGCCAGCACCTGGAGGCGATCGGCGGCGTCGTGCAGTCCCGCGGCGACCAGGCGCCGCTGGTGGCGCGCATCGACCAGATGGCCGCCTTCTACCAGTCCTTCCCGGACCGCTTCCCGGCCGCCAGCCTGACCCCCCCGGTCGCGCAGGGCACGGGCGAGGGCCAGACGCGGTCGCTGGCGGCGATCGACGCCAACCGCGCCGGCTTCCAGCAGGCCAATGCGGCGATGCTGACGCAGCTCGCCACGCTGAAGACCGCCGCCGAGGGCGGCCGCGTCACGGCCGAGATGCTGCGCCAGACCGGCGGCACCTGCGACGCCTGCCACCAGAGCTACCGCGCGCGCTGAGGCGCCGGGCGGAAGGGGCGCCTGCCCCTTCCCGCCCGCTCTCCGCCGGGGGCGTCCGGCCCCCGGCACTGCGCGCCGGCGCGACGGCGCGGATCGCGCCCACCCGCACCAGTGGCATCAACCGAAGCCGCCCGGCACGGCCAGCGTGCTGATCCACCACACCACGCCCAGCGCCGCGGCCAGCAGCGCCACCGCCAGCAGCGGATGGCCCATGCGCGGCGGCCGCGCCGCGCCCGGCGGCACCGCGACCGCGCCGGTGACCATCGCCCGCACCAGGTTGCGCCCCTGCAGCACGCGATAGGCGACGACGGCCAGCACGTGCAGCACCGCCGCCGCCACGATCACCCAGAACACCCGCAGATGGATGCGCGTGGCAAGGTCGGACGTCGCCTCGTCCACCCGCCGCGCCAGCGGGCCGCGCGTCAGGATCATGTCGTCGGCGAACAGCCCGCTGGCGGCCTGCGCGAACAGCAGCAGCAGCAGCACCAGCACCATCCAGCCGCCGGCGGCGTTGTGGCCGATCTCGACCGGCGCGGCGCGGTCGCGCAGGTGGCGCAGATGCGCGACCGCCGCCGCCGGGCCCTTCAGGAAGTGCCGGAAGCGCGCCGTCTCCGACCCCATCAGGCCCCAGGCGATGCGGAAGGCGACCAGCGCCAGCACCGCATAGCCGGACCAGACATGCCAGTCGAAGCGCCCCGTCTCCGCCGTCCACCAGGAAAACGGCAGCAGCAGCACGATCGACCAGTGCACCAGCCTCACCCAGGGGTCCCAGACCTTGACCGGGACCAGCGTCTGGGGTGGCGGCGTGTCCATGCGCGATCCGTTCCGTCCGTCCGGGCCGGCCGGATCGTGCGGGCCCGGCCGCCCGGCGGCAAGTGACGGAGCGTGACGGGCGCGCGGGCGGGCGCCGGCACCGCCCCCCGCATCGCGGGCGCGCCAGGACGCGCCGCCCGTGCGACAAGGGGACATGGACTGGACCCTGCTCCTCTGGCCCTGGCGCGGTGCCGTGCCGGCCTTCCTGCTGGCGCTCGCCGTCGGCGTCGCGGCGCGGCGGCTCGGGCGCCCGGCCCTCGCCGGGGCGGCGGCGGGCATCGGCGTGCTGGCCGGCTGGTGGGTCACCTTCGGCCTGCTGACCGCCTCGCCGCGGCAGCTGCCGGAGCGACTGCCGCTGCTCATGCTCGGCCTGGCCGTGCTGGTGCCGGCGGCGCTGCGGCTCGCGGCGCGCGCGGCCTGGATCGGGCCGGCGCTGGCGGGGCTCGGCGCGGCCGGGGTGGGCTGGTGGATGGCCGGCGCGCCGCTGGTGGCGCCGGACCTCGCGCGGGCCTGGCCGGTGCTGGCGGGGGTCGCCGCGCTGGCGCTCGGGCTCGCGCTGCGCCTCGCGGGGGGCTGGCGGGGGCCGCTGGCGGCGGCGGCGCTGCTGGGCGGCCTCGTCGCGGCGGGTCTGCCCGGGCCGCAGCCGGTGCTGGGCGCGGTGCTGCTGGCGGCGGCGCTGGGCGCGGCGGCGGGCGGGGCGGCGGCGCCGGGCGTGCTGGCGGCGCTGCCGCTGGCCGGCGGGCTGGCGGCGCTGGCCGCCATCCCGGTGCTGGCACGCGGCGCGCCGGCGGATTGGGCGGCGGGCGCGGCGCCGGCCGTGGCGCTGTGGCTCGGCGGGGCACTGGGGGCGCTGCTGCCCGGGCGCGCCGCGGCGCCGGTCGGGGCGGGGCTGGCCGGGGCGGCGGCGGTGCTGGCGGCCTGGCTGCTGCGCTGACGCCGCGGGGCGGCGCTGAACACTTCTTGACTTGACGCTCCGGCCTTGTGGCGGGGGTCAGGGTCCGCCAAGCTGGGGCCGGCATGTCGGGCAGTGGGCGCGCGCTCTTCGTCGTGGCGGTGGTCTCAGCGGGGCTTGCCGCCTTCGTGGCCAGCCGGTTCGTCGCGGACGGGCCGGCGGCCCCTGCCCTGTCGCGCGCGGCGCCGCAGCCGGAGCCCCGGCCCGCCGCCGCGCCCGCCACCGCGCCGGCCGCCGCGCCCACCCCCCGG
>JAIYDD010000143.1 GCA_027487675.1 Acetobacteraceae bacterium
GCTACAGGAAATCCCGCAGCAGCGCGACCAGCGGCTTGTCGGCCGGCGGCATCTGGTAGTCGGCCAGTTTTTGGGGCCGCACCCAGGCCAGCGCCTGGCCTTCCTGCGCCGCCACCACCCCCGACCAGCGCCGGCAGAGATAGAGCGGCATCAGCAGGTGGAAGTCCGGCGTGGCGTGGGAGGCGAAGGTGAAGGGCGCCAGGCAGCTTTCGGCCACGTCGATCGCCAGCTCCTCCTTCAGCTCGCGGATCAGCGCGGCTTCCGGCGTCTCGCCCGGCTGCACCTTGCCGCCGGGGAATTCCCACAGCCCCGCCATCGGCTTGCCCTCCGGCCGCCGCGCCAGCAGGACGCGGCCGTCAGGGTCCACCAGCGCGCAGGCGGCGACCAGCAGGATGCGGGCGCCGCCCGGCGCCGGCTCCGCCCCCGGTCCCTTCGCGTCGGCCGTCCCGGCGGCGGGGGCGGCAGCCGGCAGGTCGGCGCGGGTCATCGCGAAGGTCTCGACCGGCATGCACCCGCCGCGCGCCAGGAATTCCCGCTCGCCCGGCCCGGTCGGGCGGAAGCCGATGGCGCGCAGCACCGCCTGGCTGGCCGCGTTCTCCACCAGCACGGAGGCGACCAGCCGCGTCACGTCGAGATGGGCCAGCGCCCAGCGCGCCAGCCGCCCCGCCGCTTCCCGCGCGACGCCATGGCCCCAGAAGCGGCGGCCGACCCAGTAGCCCAGCTCGGCTTCGCGCGCGGCCGTGTCCAGCGTCAGCCCGACGCAGCCGACCAGGACCTCCTTCTCCCCTTCCGTGCCGGTGATGGCCAGGTGCCAGGCGGTGCCCGCCGCGATCTGCGCGGCGGTGGAGGCGATCCACTCATCCGCCAGGTCGCGCGGATAGGGGAAGGGCACGCGGGCGAGGGACTTCGCCACCTCCCAGTCGTTGACCAGCCGGTGGAGTTCGGCGGCATCCGTGGCGCGCAGCGGCCGCAGCGCCAGGCGTTCGGTGCGCAGCGGCGCGAAGGCGGGCGCCGCGGGGGAGGGGGGCTGGCTCAGGACCGGTAGGCCCCGTTGATGTCGATGTAGCCATGCGTCAGGTCGCAGGTCCACACCGTCGCCTTGCCGCGGCCGAGGCCGATGTCCACCGCGATCTCCACCTCCCGCCCCTGCATGTGGGCGACGACGGGCGCCTCGTCGTAGCCCGGCACCACCTCGCCCTCGCGCGCCATCCAGGTGCCGCCGACGGCGACCGAGAGGCGGTCGCGATCCGCCGGCTCCCCGGCCTTGCCGACGGCCATGACGATGCGGCCCCAATTCGCGTCCTCGCCCGCGATCGCGGTCTTCACGAGCGGCGAGTTGGCGATCGACATCGCGATGCGCCGCGCCGACTTCGCGCTGACCGCGCCGGTGACCTCGATGCGGATCAGCTTCTGGGCGCCTTCCCCGTCGCGGGCGACCATCAGCGCCAGGTCCATCAGCACCTCGTCGACCGCGCGGGCGAAGTCCTTGAGCATCGCGCCGCCCTCGGCCGGCACGCGCGGGTGCTTCGCAGCGCCCGTCGCGAACAGCAGCACGGTGTCGGAGGTGGAGGTGTCGGAATCGACGGTCACGCAGTTGAAGCTGCGGTCGCTGCCGCGGGAAAGGATCTTCTGCAGCGCGGCGGCGGGGATCTTGGCGTCGGTCGCCAGGAAGCACAGCATCGTCGCCATGTCGGGCGCGATCATGCCGCTGCCCTTGGCGATGCCGCTGACGGTCACCGTCGTCTCGCCGATCCTCGCGGTGCGCGTCGCGCCCTTGGGGAAGGTGTCGGTGGTCATGATGGCGCGCGCGGCACCCGGCCAGCCATCCTCGGCCAGCGTCCCGTGCAGCGGCGGCAGCGCGGCGACGACGACATCGGCCGGCAGGCGCTGGCCGATCACGCCGGTGGAGGCGAGGAAGACCTCGCCCGGCTTGCAGCCGGCGAGCTCCGCCATGGCGCGCGCCGTGGCCTGGCAGGTCTCGCGGCCGGCCTTGCCGGTGAAGACGTTGGAATTGCCGGCGGTGACGACCAGCGCGCGCGCGCGGCCAGCCTTCAGCGAGTTGCGGCACCAATCGACCGGCGCGCCGGGGCACTTGTTCTTCGTGAAGACGCCCGCGACGGTGGTGCCGGCGGGGAAGACCATCATCGTCACGTCCTCCCGCCCCTGGTAGCGGATGCCGGCGCGGCCGGAGCCCAGGCGCACCCCCGCGACCGGCGGCATGGCCGGCAGCGGCAGCATCAGGGGGGAGACGGGCAGGTCCTTGCCGGCCATGGTCGCGTGTCCGATCGGTGGGGCGCCGCCGGGCAGGATGCCGGCGATGGCTGCATCTAGACCAGGAACGGCGCGGGCGGAATCGGCCGCGGCGGCGGGGCACCGAAGCGGCGCAAGGCTGTGGCCGCCGGGCATCGCCACCGCCTCCCGCAGCGCCTGTTTTTCCGTCTTCGGCACCGCCAGCGTCACGCCGGGATCGGCAAGCTTCCCGACCAGCGCGCCGACACGCCCGCGCGACCCGGCCAGCGACAGGATCTCCGGCGATGCCGCGTCGGGCGACGACATGGGCAGCGTCAGTCACGCCCAACCCCGGCGCGCGAACGCCGCGCCCGAGGATGCGCCCCGGTCAGCAGCGGCCCCTTGGCGGGGCACCGGGGCGGAGAGCTTGTGGATCAATGGCCGAAAGCGCCGAACCCGCCAGGAGAACGCCAGCGATATCGACTGGCATCGATGCGCAAGCTCGATCTGTTCACGGCCTCGGAGCCCCTGCCGAAGCGCGAGGCGGAGCCCCGCACCGCGCTGCCCACGCGGCACGGCGATCGGACAGCGCACGGCGTCGCGCTCATGCGCCTCAGCCCTCCGCCGCCGGCTCCGCCGATGCCAGCGCCTCGGCGCGCGGGCGCAGCACCGCGAAGGCCAGCAGGATCGCCGCCAGCAGCGCCCCGGCCAGCGCCGGCGCGCGCCAGTCGCCGGCCAGCACGCGGTTGACCAGCAGCGCGCCGCAGACCAGCGCGCCGGCGGCGGGGATCGCCACCGGCACCTCGAAGCCGCCCTTGGGCTCGCCCTTGCGGCGGCGCAGCACCAGCAGCGCCAGGTTGACGCAGGTGAAGACCGCCAGCAGCAGCAGCACGGTGGCCGAGGCGAGCTGCCCGATATTGCCCACCAGCACCAGCGCCGCGATCACCGGCAGCAGCGCCAGCGTCGCGACATGCGGCGTGCGGCGCGCGGGATGCTCCTTCGCGCAGGCTTCCGGCATCAGCCCCTGCCGCGCCATCCCCAGCAGCAGGCGGGACGCGGTGACGTAGTTCAGCAGCGCCGTGTTGGAGACGGCGAAGACCGTGATCGCGACATAGCCCGAAGCCGGGAACCAGGGCGCGGCGCGCGCCATCACCTCGGTCAGCGGCCCCGGCGCCTGCGCCAGCTCGGCCCAGGGCACGACGGAGACGGCGGTGACCGAGACGGCGATGTAGAGCAGCGTCGCAGTGACCATCGCGCAGACGATGCCGACCGGCAGCGACCAGCGCGGCTCGCGCGCCTCCTCCGCCACGTTCAGCGTGTCCTCGAAGCCGATGAAGGCGAAGAAGGTCAGGATCGCGCCGGTCATCACGAAGGAGACCCCGATCTCCTGCCCGCCCGGCGTCTCGAACAGCGGCGCGCTGCCCCACCAGGGGATGCCGACGACGACCACCAGCACCAGCCCCGTCGCCTCCACCGCCGTGCAGGCGACGTTGGCCCACATGCTCTCCCGGATCCCGCGCAGCACGATCCCCGCCACGATCAGCAGGAAGCCGAGCGAGATCAGCAGGGGCGGCAGCGCGGCGAGCCCCGCCAGCTGCGCCAGGTTCTCCGCCACCACCCGCGACTGCGTCGCCACCGATGTCAGCCCGGAGGCCATGACCGCGAGCCCGACCGTCCAGGTCAGCAGCGGCCGGCCGAAGGCGCGCTGCGTGACGTAGGCCGCGCCCCCCGCCCGCGGATAGCGGCTGCCGAGCGAGGCATAGGACAGCCCGGTCAGCAGCGCCGCGACCATCGCCACCAGGAAGCCGAGCCAGACCGCCGAGCCCAGCTCGCCGGCCGCGCGGCCGACCAGGCCGTAGATGCCCGCCCCCAGCATCCCGCCCAGCGTGTAGGCGAAGAGCTGGAAGGGCCCGATGCTGCGCCGAAGCGCCGGCTGTCCGGTGCCCGCGGCACTCGATGGGTCGTCTGGCATGGCGTTGGTTCCCTCCGCCCTGCATCCGACGCGCGAAGCCGGTCGCGGTTTGCGCAAGCGCGCGAAGCTGCCTTACAAGTCGTGGGGAAGAACAGGCGCACCGCCGCGCCGAGGGAGAGGAAGCGTGACTGCCATGACGACCGCGACATCCGCCGCGACCCTGTCCGCCGGGGCGACCGTTTCGGCGCCGTCCCGCCGCGCCCTGCTCGCCGCCGCCGCGGGCCTGGGCGCCGCCGGGCTGATCGGCCGCGACGCCGCGGCGCAGCAGCGCTTCGCCAGCCTCTACATGTTCATCCCCGCCGGCCCCGGCGGCGGCTGGGACGGGCTCGGCCGCGCGATCGAGCAGGTGGCGCGCCC
>JAIYDD010000249.1 GCA_027487675.1 Acetobacteraceae bacterium
CCCCGCCGCCCCGCCGAGGGCGCCGCCGCCCGGCCTGCCGCCCGCCCCCGCCGCCAGCGCCGCGCTGGCCGCCGCGGCCGGCGACCTGTCCGCGCTGAAGGCCGCCATCGCCGCCACCGACAGCCCGCTGCGCGAGACGGCCACCAACCTGGTCTTCGCCGACGGCGTGGCGCAGAGCGGCCTGATGCTGGTGGGGGAGGCGCCGGGCGGCGACGAGGACCGGCTCGGGCGGCCCTTCGTCGGCGTCTCCGGCCAGTTGCTGGACCGGATGTTCGCCAGCATCGGGCTGACCCGGGCGCGCGACTTCTACGTGACCAACATCCTGCCGTGGCGGCCGCCCGGCAACCGCACGCCGACGGATGCCGAGATCGCGCTGTTCCTGCCCTTCGCGCTGCGCCACGTGGCGCTGGTGAAGCCGCGCCACCTGGTGCTGCTCGGCGGGGTGGCCGCCAAGGCGCTGCTGCGCAGCAAGGAAGGCATCCTGCGCCTGCGCGGGCGCTGGCACCGCCTGCCGGCGGAGGACGCGGCCGATGCGCCGCCGGCGCTGCCCACCCTGCACCCGGCCTATCTGCTGCGCACCCCGGCCGCGAAGCGCGATGCCTGGGCGGATCTGGTCCTGCTGCGCCGCACCCTTGACGGGGCCTGAGCGCCGGATGACGCGTTTTTTATGTCAGAACCTGCCCATAACGGATTGATACGGCGCATTTCGTCCAAAAAAGCGAGATTCGTTCCGTATTGAGGGGTTGCGTGCCCCGCCCCCGGGCCGTTAGGGGAATCCCCGCCATGCGAGCGATCTGCCCCATGGTCCTGCGTCCCCCGGCCTCGGCGCTCCGTCGGATGACGGCCTCGCTGATCCTGGGGACGACGATGATGGTGGGGGCTCAGGTCCCTGCCTTCGGGCAAAGGGCCGACCAGACCGCCATGAGCGTCCCGCGTCCTGCGTTGCAGGGCGGGGGCGCCGGGTTCCCGCAACCACTCGCGCCGTCCGATGCGACGCGCCTGCGACGCATATTCGACCTCCAGGCCCGCGGCGAGATCGCCGCCGCCATGCGCGAGGTGGACCGGCTGGATGACCGCCGGCTGATGGGCCATGTGCTGGCCGATCGCTGGCGCCGCGGGCATGAGCCGCCGGTGGCGGACCTCGCCGCCTGGCTGGCCGAGCATTCGGACCATCCGGACGCGCCGGCGATCCATGCGATGCTCGTCCGGCGTTCCCCCCGCGGCGCGGCGCTGCCGCCGCCGCCCGATGCGCAGGCGCTGTCCGATTCCGGCGACATCGTGCCGGAGGAGCGCGAGCCCAGCGCCCGCACCCTGACCCGCAACGCCGCGCTGGACCGCGCGGTGCGCGACCGCGCGCGCGATGGCGATGCCGCCGGCGCGCTGGCGATGGTGGCGCGCGCCCGCGTCTCCACCCCCTATGCCGCCGTGCTGCGGGCCGAGGTCGCGCAGGCGGCCTTCGCCCTCGGCCGCGACGAGGAGGCGTATCGCATCGCGTCCGAGGCCGCGCGCAATGCCGGCGGCGCCGCCCTGCCGCCCTTCGTCGCCGGGCTCGCCGCCTGGGGGCTGGGCCGGCACGAGGCGGCGCTCGGCCATTTCGAGCAGGCCGCGCGCGCCGAGATCGCCGCCCCCGCCACGCGGGCCGCGGCCGCCTTCTGGACCGCCCGCGCCGCGGTGCGGGCCCGCCGGCCGCATCTCTACGTGCCCTGGATGATGCAGGCCGCGCAGGAACAGCGCACCTTCTACGGCCTGGTCGCCCGCCGCGCGATGGGCCTGCCCATGGGCCTCGCCTGGGAACGCGAGCTGGCCGGCGAGGTGGAAGGCGCCGCGGTGGCGGAGACCGCCGGCGGCTGGCGGGCGCTGGCGCTGATCCAGGTCGGCCAGGCCGAGCGCGCGGAGGCGGAGCTGCGCGCGCTCTGGCCGCGGGTGCAGGGCAATGCGGGCGTGATGCGCGCCATGCTGCTGGTGGCGTCCCAGGCCGGGATGACCGACCTCGCCGCGCAGCTCGCCGCGCTGTCGCAGACGCAGGATGGCCGGCCGCGCGACTTCGCCCGCTTCCCCCTGCCGCGGCTGCGCCCGGATGGCGGCTTCCGGGTGGAGCCGTCGCTGCTCTACGCGCTGGCCCGGCACGAATCGAACTTCGATGCGCGCGCCGTCTCGCCGGCCGGCGCGCGGGGGCTGATGCAGATCATGCCGGCCACCGCCAGCTACGTGACCGGCGATGCCTCGCTGCGCGGCGCCGGGGCGCGGCGGCTGTTCGACCCGGGCTTCTCGCTCGAGGTCGGGCAGCGCTACCTGCACTACCTGGCGCGCCACCAGGACATCGGCGGCGACCTGATCCGGCTGCTGGCGGCCTACAACACGGGGCCGGGCAATCTCGGCCGCTGGCTGCCGCAGCTGCGCCACCGCGACGACCCCTTCCTGTTCATCGAGGCGATCCCGGTGGGCGAGACACGCCACTACGTGCCGCGCGTGCTGACCTATTCCTGGATCTACGCCTCCCGCCTCGGGCTGGGTTCGCCGAGCCTGGACGCGCTGGCCGAGGGCCGCTTCCCGCGCTTCCTGGACGCGGCGGAGGTGGCCGGGCTGGTGACCGCCGAGCGGTAGGCAGGGCGCCAGGGCGGGCCGGTTCCCGCCCGCCCCCTGCCGCCCCATATTCACGGCCGGAGGCCTGCCATGCCCATCGACGAAAGCCGCACCTTCCTGCCGGTGAACATCGCGGTGCTGACCGTGTCCGACACGCGCGACCTGGCCAGCGACCGCAGCGGCGACACGCTGGCCGCGCGCATCGCCGAAGCCGG
>JAIYDD010000258.1 GCA_027487675.1 Acetobacteraceae bacterium
CGATCGCTATGCGCTTAAGCTCCATCGCGGACGGCTCCTGGTTGGTGTCTCGACAACCCAACCGTGGCACAAGATGCCGTGGGGCCGTCCACACCAACAAGGGGCCGCTGCCCCTTGGCGAGGTCGGACGCACTGCGTCCGACGGGGCAGGGCCCCTGGCGGAGCGCGAGGCGGAGCCTCGCCGCTGCCGCCGCCGCGATTCCGCAAGGCCGCCAAGCCAAAGTTGGCGCCTATGGGGCAGAGCCCCGGCCGGAGCGCGAGGCGGGGCCTCGCACCTTCCCCCCCTCAGTGCCCGCCATGCCCCCGCGCGCCGGCGGCCTGGATGGCGAGGTCCACCGTCACCTCCCCCGCGCGTTCGAAGACCAGCGTCACCGGCACGCGTTCGCCCTGGCGCAGCGGCGCCGTCAGGCCGATCAGCATCAGGTGCAGGCCGCCCGGTTGCAGCCGTACCTCCTGCCCCGGCGGCAGGTCGATGGCCTCCACGGGGCGCATGCGCATCACGTCGCCGTCGCGGATATGGGTGTGCAGTTCCATCGCCCGCGCCGCCGCGCTGCGCGCCGAGACCAGCCGGTCGGGCGCGCTGCCGGTGTTGCGGATGGCCAGGTAGCCGACGCCGGTGCCGCCCTGGCCGGCGGCGCGGGTCCAGGGAGCCGAGATGCGCAGCGCCCCGGCCTCGGTGGCGCCGTGGCCGGCGTGCTGGGCGGTGGCGGTGCGGGTGGCGGTGGCGGCGGCCAGCAGGCCGAGCGCCGCGCCGATCGCGGCGCGGCGGGTGGTCGTCGTCATGGGATGCTCCTT
Source organism: Acetobacteraceae bacterium (assembly GCA_027487675.1). Taxonomy (GTDB): domain Bacteria; phylum Pseudomonadota; class Alphaproteobacteria; order Acetobacterales; family Acetobacteraceae; genus Falsiroseomonas. Next base: position 796 of record JAIYDD010000258.1, read on the forward strand.
GTCTCTCGGGCGACCCGGGCCGGACCTCCGGGCCTCGCGGCCCGTCGGTCGGCAGGGCGCCTCAGCTCAGCGCGTCGAGGTCGGTCGGCCGCAGGCCGGCGCGGCCCTCGATCCGGCCTGCGAGCCGCGCCAGGTTGGCGGCGATGCGGGCGCCGGCCACCGGGTCGCCGGTGGTGCAGGTGGAATTGGCGATGGTCAGCGCGCGCTGCATCGCCATCCGCTCCTCCGGCGTCGCGTGGGGCAGCGCGGCTTCCAGCGCGGCGCGGGCCGGGGCCAGGGCGCCGTCGCAGACCTGCGTCAGGTGCGCGTCCATCGCCTCCTGGTCGCAGGCGGCGGCCGGGCGGGCGGAGAGCGCGGCGGCGGCCCCGGCCAGGGCGGCCAGCTTCAGGGCGCGGCGGGTCTTGTCCATGGCCTCTCTCCTCAGTTGCGCGGGGTCAGGCGCAGGGCGGGCGCGGGGTAGCGGTAGTCGGAGACGCGGCGGCCGGCCTCCGGGATCTCCACCCAGGCGGCGGTGCGGCCGCCTTCGCAGTCCTGCACGACGGGGATGTAGAGCAATTCGTTGGCGCGGTCCGGCAGGCGCAGGCGGATCACGAACTCGTCGTAATGCGCGTCCTCCAGCCGCCCGCCTTCCCAGGCGATCTCGGCGGCGTCGGGGATGGCGCCGTGGCCGGCGGGCGCTTCGCCGCGGGGGGTGATGCGCAGCGTCCAGCCGGCCTTGGGCATCGGGCGGGCCTGGGTGACGCCTTCCGGCAGGCGGACGACGAGGCGGGTCATGGCGGCGCCGTCGCAGCCATGCGGGACGCGGAAGGTGGCGCGGTAGGTGGAATTGGCCGGCGCCTGCTGGACTTCCAGCGTGACGTGGGCGTGGGCCCCGGGGGCGGCGGCGGGCACGGCAGCGAGCAGGCAGGCCGCGGCGAGGGCGGCACGGGTCTTCGACATGGATCGGGGTTCCTGACCGTTCGGAGGGGGCCGGCGCGGGGCCGGCCGCGGATCGGGCGGGTCAGGAGGTCGGCGGGGCCCTCGGCGGCGGCCGGCAGGACGCGGGCGGCGTCGGCAGCGGGGTGGAGGGCGGCGGCGGCGGGTCGGCCGCCTGCGCCAGCAGGACCGGGCTGCCGATCGCCGGCGCGGCGGCCGCCAGCGCCGGTGCGGCGCCGCCGAGGCAGGCCGGGCACGGCAGCGTGCCGGAGGCATGGCCGGGCGTGCCCTGGTCCTCCTCCCCGCCCGGCGGCAGCGCGACCAGGCGCAGGCCATCGGCCGTGCAGATCTCGACATGCAGGGGGGCGTCGGGCGCGACGGCGCGCAGGCAATGGGCAAACGCCGTGCCCCACTGCAGCAGAAGCAGCAGCGCGATCAGCCGGGTCAGGCCCGGGCGCAGGAGGGCTCGGCGCAGGCGCACGGGGCATGATTACCACGTGGGAGGCATCCTGCCAGCAGGATCGATGGCCCCCCTTGCCGGGCGCTCTCCCGCCTGGACGCCTTCCGGCAATCCGCGCATGAAGGCAGGCAAGAACCGGACGGGGGGCGACGCGGCGTGCGCATCGCGCTGTGCAACGAGGTGCTGGCCGGCCTGCCCTTCGCGGCCCAGGCGCGGCTGGCCGCCGGGCTCGGCTATGCCGGGCTGGAGGTTGCGCCCTTCACCCTGGACCCCGAGGCGCCGCACCTTTTGCCGGCCGCCCGCAGGGCCGAGCTGCGCCGCATCGCGGAGGGCGAGGGCGCGCCGATCACCTCGCTGCACTGGCTGCTGATGGCGCCCGCCGGCCTGTCCATCACCGCGGCCGACCCGGCGCTGCGGGCGCGCACGCTGGAGGTGATGGAACGCCTGGTCGGGCTCGCGGCCGATCTCGGCGCGACGCTGCTGGTGCATGGCTCGCCGAAGCAGCGCCATCTCGCAGCGGCGGGCGACGCGGCGCGGGCGGAAGAAGCGCTGGCGCTCGCCGGCTTCTGGGCCGCCCGGCACGGGCTGACCTACTGCCTGGAACCGCTGGATGCCGGGCAGACCAACTGGGCGACGACGGTGGAGGAAGCGGTGGCGATCTGCGCGCGCATCGCCTCGCCGGGGTTGAAGACGATGCTGGATGTCAGCGCCGCCGGCCGCGGCGAGGCGGCGCCGGTGGAGGAACTGCTGCGCCGCTTCGTCCCGACCGGCTGGATCGCGCATCTGCACCTGAACGACCGCAACCGCCGCGCGCCGGGCCAGGGGGCCGACCGCTTCGGCCCGATCCTGCGCGCGCTGCGGGAGGTGGGCTATGCCGGCTTCGCCGCGGTGGAGCCCTTCGACTACCACCCCGACGGCCCCGCCTCAGCGGCGCGCGCGATCGGCTACCTGCACGGCCTGATGGAGATGTCCTGATGCTCGCCCCGCGCTTCTCGCTGGTGGAGACCGAGCGGCTGGAATGGCCCTTCCGGCTGCGCATGCCCTTC
>JAIYDD010000254.1 GCA_027487675.1 Acetobacteraceae bacterium
GGGTTTAGAACGTCGTGAGACAGTTCGGTCCCTATCTGCCGTGGGTGTACGAGACTTGAGAGGATCTGTCCCTAGTACGAGAGGACCGGGATGGACGCACCTCTGGTGAACCGGTTGTCGCGCCAGCGGCACGGCCGGGTGGCCACGTGCGGAACGGATAACCGCTGAAGGCATCTAAGCGGGAAACCGACCTCAAAACCAGGTCTCGCCGAGGGCCGTGGTAGACCACCACGTCGATAGGCCGCAGGTATACATGGGGTAACCCATTCAGCCGAGCGGTCCTAATCGCCCGATAGAGCTCCATATCCAACACTCCAACACCGCACCGGCCAGGGTGACCCCGCGTCACCCAATGCCCGCGCGCAGCACCAAACCGCACCAAAACCTCAGCCAGCACACACCCAGATCCCCTCCCATCCGTTGCCGTACGCATCAGGATCCGGCCAGGTGGCCCGGTGGCCATCGCGGGGTTGATACACCCGATCCCATCCCGAACTCGGACGTGAAACACCCCAGCGCCCATGGTACTGCGCCTCAAGGCGCGGGAGAGTCGGTCGCCGCCGGGCCACCTCGCCGGATCCTCACGCAACAACAGCAACAGATACACACCTCAACGCGGGGTGGAGCAGCCCGGTAGCTCGTCAGGCTCATAACCTGAAGGTCACAGGTTCAAATCCTGTCCCCGCATCCCTCTTGATTCCCTCCACAAGCGCCCCGGACACAAAGCCGGGGCGCTCGCCGTTTCGGGCGCCTTCCGCCAGACGCAGGATTGCGCCCAACTCGCCTCGTACCTCGATCCGCAGCCTGCCGTCGTTCGGGATAAGCCGGATCGCCACCAGCAACCCGCGCACCATCTCCCGCGCCTCCTCCGCACCGTCGGCCTGCAGCACGCGGGCCAACTCGGCGATCCGCACGCGGTATAGCTCCGCCAGGTTCGGGTGCAGCCGCGGCGCGGGAGCCTCCACGGCCACCAGCTCTGCCCCCAGCTGCGCCTTGCGCCGCTCCAGCTCCTCCAGCCGGCCCTTGAGCGCGCCCGACGCCGTACCAGCCACGATGGCGTCCACCGCCCGCTCGATCTGCCCCTCAAGCCGCGTCAGCTCCTGCCGCCGGCCCACCAGCCCGGCGGACGCCTCCGCCTGCAGCCGGTTCCAAGTTGCGGTGACCTGACGCTGCGCGAGAGCCGCCGCATCAAGACCGCCCTCGTCATGGCTCGCAATTCGACGATAAAGACCCTCGCTGGCTTCGACTTCGGCTTCCAGCCCTCGCTCGACCGCAATCGCATCATGGCCCTGGCCGGCGTCGACTTCGTCGATCGCCACGAGGTCGTCCACTTCACCGGCCCGCCCGGCTGCGGCAAGACCCACCTCTCCATCGCCCTCGGCATCGAGGCAGTGAGGGCCGGCCGCAGCGTCCACTTCATCGGCCTCGCCGACCTCGTCGGCACCCTCGCCAGGGCCGAGCGCGAGGGTTCCCTCCGCGGGAAGATCCGCTTCTTCAGCCGCTTCGCGCTGCTGATCGTCGACGAGATCGGCTACCTCCCGGTCGTCCCCGGTGGCGGCAACCTGTTCTTCCAGCTCGTCAACGCCCGCTACGAGCGCGGCGCCATGATCCTCACCTCCAACCACGGCTTCGCCGAGTGGGGACAGATCTTCGGCGATCCCGTCGTCGCCACCGCCCTCCTCGACCGCCTGCTCGACGGCGCCGTCGTCGTGCAGATCGAGGGCGCCCCCTCCGTCAGGAGCAAATCAGGTGAGGCAATGCGCTGATCCGAAAACCGCTTGCCTCCCTGTCGCGCCGCGACAATCGTCCACGCGCCGCGACACCAGTCTCCCATCCAGATCGTCGCGCTGCTCGCACCCAGATCGTCGCGCCACACGCGCGACATCACAGGCAGCCGTTCCAGCCGGGGCAGGCCATGGTCTCCAGCTGCACCGGATAACATGAATATCTATTAACTAACCCTCCCATTCTGATAACCCATAAATTGAATACAGGACGCTAAGTATCCTACCCGTCGGCGTGCGTAAGCTCCCTCTCCTCAAGTCCGAGTCCGTCAGCATGCGCCGCGCTCCTCGTTTCGGGATCTTCGGCCTTTTGGCCGGGTTCGCTGTCCTGGCGGCGCTTCTGCCGCTCGCGGCAACGGTTCCAAGCATCCTGTCCGCGTCGCGTACCGAGAGTGACCAGCGCTCGGCGGATGCGTTGAACACCGCCGCCCGCCAGGTCGCGGTCCGTCTCTCCCGCGGGCTTGCGGAGCAATGGCGCGAGCACACCGCGCTCAGCCGCATCGCGACCGCGGAGGGCATCGGCGGTACCTTCGCCCTCAGGCTCGACACGGCGAAGCTGCTGAACTCGCGGCTCGCGTGGATCGGCGTCGCTGCGCCGGACGGCCGCGTCCTGGCGGCGAGCGACCGGGTGTTGGAAGGCCAGGATGTATCGGCGCGCCCCTGGTTCCGCGCCGGATTGCAGGGCGCTTTCGCCGGGGATGTCCATGAGGCCCTGCTCCTGGCGCGGCTCCTGCCGGCCCCAGCGAGCGGCGAACCCCTGCGCCTGATCGACTTCGCGGTGCCGCTCCGCCGGTCCGATGGCACCGTCCTCGGCGTGCTCGGCAGCCATGTGGACTGGGCCTGGGTTCGCGACCTCGTGCGGAACGCACCGGCGCTGGCCCGTTCCGAGGTGCTCCTGATCGCGCGCGACGGAACGGTGCTGGTCGGGCCATCCGGCCTTGAGGGGCAACCGCTTCGTCTCCGCGTCGCCCTGTCGGCCCAGCAGGGCGTCGCCGCCACAGGCATCGAAACCTGGGGAGATGGAGGCTCCTACCACACCGTCGCAGTTCCGATCGGCGCCGGCGATGGCACCCCTGGCTTCGGCTGGAGCATCGTCATCCGCCAGGACCCCGCGACGACCCTCGGCACCGCGCGGCAGCTCGCCGTGTCACTCGCAACCCCCTTGGCCATCGCGGCGGCGCTGGTGCTCGTGGCGGGGCTTCTGGTCGCCCGCGCCCTGTCGAGAACGGCAGGACGGCTGGCCGCAGCGGCAGGCGCCATGGCTGATGGCCGTCTCGATTACCCGGTGCCCGAGACGCGAGCCACACGGGAACTGGCGCAGCTTGCCGAGGCTCTGGCGCGGCTCGATCGGGCGCCTCTCGACAAGGCGCGCCGCACCAAGGCGATGCGCGAGGAAGCACTCTGATGCATCGCCTCGTGAAGGTCGCCGTCGGCCTCGCGATTGCGGGCGCCGGCGCCTATGTCGTGATCGGGGAGCAGATGGCGGGCGTGTCCGCCAATGCCGTCGTGAACGCCCAGGTCATCACGGTCCGGGCGCCGGTCGATGGCGTGCTGCAACTGGCGACGCGCACCCTGGGGACACGCATCGCGATGAGCGAGCGGCTGGGCACCATCGCCGACCCCCGCCCTGACGAAACCCGCCTGGTGGACCTGCGCCGGACCCAGGCCTCGCTGCGCGCCGACCTGCAGCGGCTTGAGGATCTGAGCGGCGCGCTTGTTGCCAGTCGTGCGGGCTACCTGCAGCAGTCCCAGGCCTATGCAAGTGGCCGGCTGCTGCAACTCGATGCCCGGCTGGCCGAGACAAACGCTTCTTTTGAAGCGGCCCAGGCGCGGCTCCGGGAGTCGGATGCGACGATGCGCCGGGCAACGGACCTCAGCCGCAGCGGCGTGCAGACCGCGGCTGACTTCAATCGCGCCCGCGCCGGCTACGAGGTGGCCAGCCAGGACGTCGAAGTGGCACGCAACAGGCTCCGCTTCCTGACCGTGGAAATCGAAGCCGCGCGCCGTGGCGTCTTCCTTGGTGACAGCTTCAACGATGCGCCCTCGTCCCAGCAACGCGTGGCCGAGATCGAGCAGCGCATGGGCGAGCTTTCCGCCGAGATGCGAGAGCGGCAGCGACGGATCAACCTTCTCGACGGACAGATCGACGAGGAGAGGGTGCGGCTCGGCCTGTTCCGCGAGTCCGAAATCATGGCGCCCGCCCCGGGCCTGCTGTGGGAGATCATGACGGGTAGTGGCGAATACGTCCGCCGGGCCCAGGACCTGCTGCGCGTGGTGGACTGCACGACGACCGTGGTGACCGCGAGCGTCCGCGAAGCGGTCTACAACAGGCTGAGCGTCGGGGACCCGGTGCGCTTCCGGCTGCTCGGCGACGGCCGCGTCTTCGATGGCGTGATATCCCGTCTCGCGGGGTCGGGCGCCGAGACGATCTACCGCAACCTCGCCGTCGGCCCCAGCCAGGAGCACCTGAAGCGCTACGACGTCACGCTGGTCGTGCCGGCGCTCGTCGCTGATCCGCAGCAGGGCTGCGCCGTCGGGCGCACCGGCCGCGCCGTCTTCGCCGCGCGGCCGCTGGACTGGTGGCGGAACATGATGGTGGATCTGGGCCTCAACTGATGCTGGCGCTGGGCGACTACGGCGCGGCGTTCGCGCCCACGCTCGTCATCATCGGGCTTGCGATTGCGGTGCTCCCATTGCTGGACCGGAGAAGTCCGGTTGTGCGCGTCGTCCTGCTCGGCGCCACCGTGCTGCTTGCCTGGCGCTACATGGCGTGGCGGCTGACCGAGACGATCCCCCCGCCCGGCTTCAACTTGGACGCCGTCTTCGGCTGGACTTTCGCGCTGCTTGAGGCGGGGACCCTGGCATCCTCCACCTTCGCCTTCCTCATCCTGTCGCGCAGCAAGAACCGCAGCGCCGAGGCTGATCGCCAGGCCGGCTGGTGGAAGCCGGGACCGGCGCCGCTGGTCGACGTGCTGATCGCGACCTATAATGAGGAGGAAGCGATCCTCGAGCGGACCATCGTCGGCGCGCTCGCAGTGCGGCACCAGCGGACCCGCGTATGGGTGCTGGATGATGGCAAGCGCGACTGGCTTCGCGCGCTCTGCGAGCGGCTTGGCGCACACTACCTGACGCGCGCCGACAATGCCCATGCCAAGGCCGGCAATATCAACGCGGCCTTCGGCGTGCTGCGTGCCCTGCCGGAGCCGCCCGACTTCGTGGCGGTGCTCGACGCCGATTTCGTGCCGCACCGCGACTTCCTCGACCGCACCCTGGCGCTGTTCAAGGATCCGACGGTCGGGCTGGTGCAGACGCCACAGCATTTCTTCAACGCAGACCCGATCCAACACAATCTTGGCCTCAGCCGTGCCTACCCGGACGAGCAGCGCTTCTTCTTCGACCACATCCAGCCATCACGCGACGCCTGGGGCATTGCCTTCTGCTGCGGCACCTCGTCCGTCATGCGATGGCGGGCCCTGGAGGCGATCGGCGGGTTTCCCGTCGGCAGCGTGACGGAGGACTACCTCATCACGTTGCGGCTGCAGGAGGAAGGCTTCTCGACCTCCTACCTGGGCGAACCGCTGACGGAAGGGTTGGCCCCCGAAGGACTGGGCGAATACATCACGCAGCGCGGTCGCTGGTGCCTCGGGCTGATGCAGATCGTGCGCGGCCCGCTTGGCCCTTTCGCACCCAGCAGGCTGCGGTTCCGCGACAGGTTCGGGCTGGTCGACAGCTTCCTCTACTGGGCGACGACCTATCCGTTCCGCTTGGCCTGCCTTGTCACGCCGTTGCTCTACTGGTTCTTCGGCATCACGGTCGTGAACGCGCCGGTGGCCGGCGTGATCGGCTACTTCCTGCCCTACCTGGTGGGCGTACTCATCTCGCTGAATTGGATCTCCGGCGGGCTCATCGTGCCGGTGCTGAACGACGTCAGCCAATTGCTTGGCGCAAAGGAGATCACCAAGGCGGTGGCCATCGGCATCGCAAAGCCCAAGGGCCACAAGTTCAAGGTCACGACGAAGGGGGGGGATCGCGGGAAGGTGGTCGTCCAGTGGCCCTTGCTGAACCCGCTGCTGGCCATCTTCGTGCTGACCGTCATCGGCCTGTTCTTCTCCCCCGCCACAGACATCGTCTTCGATCGCGATGCCGGCGACGGCAAGTGGGTCATCCTGGTCTGGAGCTTCTACAACCTGCTGGTGCTCGCCACGGCCATCGCCGTCTGCATCGAGTTGCCGCGCGCGACCGTGGCGGCGGCCCTGCCGCCTGAACGCGTCGAGGTGTCGGGTTCGGGCGTGATGACCGGCGCGTGGTTGATGCGGCTGACGCTGGGCGATGCCTGGATCCGCGGTGGCCCCCAGCTGCAGCCGGGCGAGACCTGCGAGGTCTCGATCCAGGGCGTCGGCGCGATCGAGGCCCGGGTGACCCGCGTGGAACTCGGCGGCTTCGCGGTCGCGCTGTCGCCGGACGAGACGCAGCGACGCGGCATCCTCGCGAAGCTCCACACCCGTGAAGGCGCGGCCGGCACCTTGGAAACAAATGTCGGAGGGCTGTTCAGCGGGCTCGCTTTCCGCAGCGGCCGGAAGCCGCAGGCCTGAAGGCTGTACCCGCGATACACTCTGCTCAATGTACACCGGAACAACGCCACGCTCGGAGCCCATTCGGATGACGTCCACGCTGCTGCCACCGTCGGAGGCCGAGCGGCTGGCAGCGCTTCGATCCTACGACATCCTCGACACCGGCTTCGAAGCCGGTGTCGACGACCTGACGTCGTTGGCCGCTGGGCTCACATCGAGCCCGCTGGCGATGGTCACGCTGGTCGATGCGGACCGCCTTTGGTTCAGGTCGCGGATCGGGTTCGAGGAGAATGCCATGCCGCGGGAGATCGCCTTCTGCCCGCATGCGATCCTCGAGCCCAGCCGGACGTTCTTCGTCAACGATGCGACCGCCGACCCGCGCTTTGCCGACAATCCTCTGGTGACTGGCAGTGCCTGCATCCGCTTCTCGCGGGTGTGCCGCTGGTGAACCCGGAGGGTCATGCCCTCGGCACGCTCTGCGTGATCGACCGCCTGCCCCGCGAAATCGACGATGCACATCGGGCCGACCGATTGGAGCACAGGACCTCCACCATGGCCGTCAGCCCTGCGGATGTTCTTCGCTGCCCCGCGCGGGATCAACCTTCGCGCCGGCCGCGGCGGTCACGTCCGTCAATGTGGTGGAAAAAGCTGATCGGCTTGAGGTGGCCATCAGCCGTGCGCCGCCCATCGCGCTGTCCACCACCGTCGCCAGCGCTTCGCGCGTGAAGTCGTCCACCACGCACAGCACCCGGAACCGCAGCCCTGGTCTGCCTCATCCAAATCGGCACGGTCTGTGAGGCGCTTGCAATCGCAGCGCGTAGCATGGTTGCATTCCTAGAGTTTCCAGGTAAACTGTACCCATATGGCGTGAGATGCACCCTCCCCCAGGAAGGGCGCAACATCGTGTCCTCATCGTGGCCGGGCTACCCCCGGACGCTGCCCACCGCTTCCGGACACAACCTTGAGAGTCCGCTCCTCATGCGTTTCCCTGTCCTTCTCGGCGCCGCCATTCTAGCCGCGTCCTCCGCTGCCGCAGCCCCGATCAACCTCGTGCAGAACGGCGGGTTTGAGGTGGCGACCAGCCCGGTCTACGGCGCACGCGCCGAGTTCGACCGGCTGACAAGCTTCCCAGGCTGGAGTTCCTCTGGCTTCAATATTGGCTTGGATCCCTGCTGCGTTGACCAGTTCGGCTCCACCACGCGCTTCGGCGTAGGCTTCACGCTATGGGGCCCGAACAACGGCTCAGCCAACGGGCTGACGGGCAGCCCCGCTGGCGGCAACTTCGTCGGCCTCGACGGTGCTTTCGACGGCGAGCAGGACACGCCGACTGGCGTGCCGATTGAGCAGACCATCTCGGGGCTGCAGTCCGGCGCTCTCTACGCCCTGTCTTTCTTCTGGGCTGCGGCGCAGCAGTTTGGCTTCACCGGCGCGACGACCGAGCAGCTGCAGGTGAGCTTTGGCGCTCAGACGCGCTCCACCGCCGTTGTGGAGACGCCGAGCGAAGGCTTCCGCGGTTGGTTCAGCGAGCGCTACGTCTTCACCGCGTCGACCGCGACGCAGGTGCTGAGCTTCCTTGCCATCGGCACGCCGCAGGGGCAGCCGCCCTTCGTGCTGCTCGACGGGGTGGAGCTCTACGCCGTGCCGGGGCCGGCCGCGGCCGCGCTCTTCGCCGTCGGGCTATTCGGCCTCTTCGCGGTTCGCCGCCGAGGCTGAGCGAGGGCGCGTCGTGCCGCCGAGCCTGGTGGACCTCCTCCGACTCGCGCTTTGGCTGGCGCTCCTGGCGGCCGTGTTCGTACCAGTCGAGCGCGCCTTTGCCCTGCACCGGGCGCCGCTCTTCCGGCCCGAGTGGTTCACCGATCTCGGCTACTATTTCGTCAACGGCCTCGTACCGACGATGATGCTGAGCCTGCCGCTGGCTGCGCTCGCGGTGGGTAGCGCGTGGCTGCTGCCCGAGGCCTGGACGGGCTTCGTCGCCGGCTGGCCGATGTGGCTACGCGTTTTGGCGGCGCTGGTCGTCGCTGATATCGGCTCCTACTGGGCGCATCGCTGGAGCCACGAGATCCCCCTCCTCTGGCGCTTCCACCGCATCCACCACTCCGCCGAGCACGTGGATTGGCTGGTCAACAGCCGCGGCCACCCCTTCGACTTCGTCTTCACGCGGCTCTTTGGGCTCGTACCCGTCTACGCGCTCGGCCTCGGGGGCGGACAACCGGGGACCGACGGGCTGCTGCTCGCCCTCGTCACGGTGGTCGGCACAGTTTGGACCTTCTTCATCCACGCCAACATCCGCTGGCGGCTCGGCCCGCTTGAGGCGCTCGTCTCCACACCGGCCTTCCACCACTGGCACCACACGCGTGAGCGGGCGCATATTGACCGCAACTACGCGGCGCTGTTCCCGGTGATCGATCGGCTCTTCGGCACGCATTACCTTCCAAGGCGCTGGCCCGCTTCCTACGGCATCCCGGAGCCCGTGCCGAAGGGTCTGGCGCGGCAACTCTCCGCGCCCTTCCGCCCCGCTGCCGAGGTGCCGGCTGCCAAACGTGGCTGAGCGGGCCGCTCGCGTGCCGGAGCCGAAGGCGGGCGAGTATGCGCTGAAGTCAGCTCTTGGAGAGGTGGCTCGGTTTCTCGCTACAGCGTTTCGGTGGCGATAGGTGGCTTCCCTGCCGGTTGGTACGCACGTCTTGCCGGTGCCGTGGTGTCGCGCAGGGCGGGCGTAGCCCGGCCGGA
>JAIYDD010000137.1 GCA_027487675.1 Acetobacteraceae bacterium
CTACCGGGACATGGAGTTCCCGCTCACCACCTCGGCCTCCACGGTCCAGCGCCTGATGAAAATCGAACTGGAGCGCAACCGCCGCCAGCGCGAGGTGGCGATGCAGGCCAACCTCTCGGCGCTGCGGCTGCGGCCCTGGGATGGGGTGACGGTGGCGCTGGAGCGGCTCACGCCCTTTTCGGCGCGGGTGACCGGCTGGGCGCTGGCGCCGGATGGCGGGGTGAACCTGCAACTCGCCGAGGAGGATCCCGCCGTCTGGGCGTGGAACCCGGCGACGGATGAGCGCGCGACGGGGCAGAACCCGTCCGTGGTGCTGCCGAACCCGGGCGTCATCGCCGCGCCGGCCGCCATCCTGGTGGAGACGCCGCTGGCGACGACCTTCACGGCGATCGCCGTCTCATGGTCGGCGGTGGGCTCGGCCTATCTCGCCGGCTACGAGATCGAATTCCGCCCCACCTCGGTAGCGGTCTGGCAGGGTTATGCCGGTGGCTTTGGCGCCACCGCCGTCGCCATCCCCACCGCGGAGCCGACCGCCTTTCGCGTGCGGGCGCAGGCGCGCAGCGGCGCCGTGTCGGGCTGGCGGGAGGCGCTGGTGCCAGGGGCCGCGTCCGGCCTGGCCGCAACCGGCATCACGGGCGGTGTGCGGCTGTCGGGCGGCTTTCCCGCGGACGGGGTGCGCATGCAGGTGTTCGAGGCGACCAGCAGCAGCCTCGCTGGCGCCACCAAACTGGCCGCCGAGCCCACGGCGCTGCCCTGGGACCGCACCGGCCTCACCACAGGCCAGACCCGCTGGTACTGGCTCCGCGCAGTCTCGGCCGAGGGCAACGTTTCCGCCTTCGCTGGCCCGGTCACCGCCACCGCCCTCTGATCGGAGACTGCCATGCCGGCCCGCATCGACGACCTGCTGGTCCTGAACGCCAATCTCAACAAGAGCGACTTCGCGAAGTACCTCCGCGACCGCGAGGCGGTGCTGCCGACCGATTTCGGCGGGTTGGGTGATGGTGTGGCGAATGACCGCAGCGCCATCCAGTCCTGCTTCGATCGCGCGGCGGCCGACCAGAAATTCGCCGTCATCCCGCCCGGCACCTGGAATGTCGGCAGCGGGGTCACGCTCGGCGGAGGCGCCCGCGGTCTGATCATGCGCGGCGTCATCCGCTACACCGGCGCGGCCAATGCGCCGGCCACCGTGCTGACGCTCGGCGATGGCGGCACCACACGCAACGGCGAGAAGCTCTACGCCGGGCTGCAGGTGGTGCGGCAGGTCCAATCCGACTGGGCCTCCGAGGCGGACATCGGCATCCTGGTACGCAACATCGACGCCACGGTGGTCGAGCTCCGCCTGGTCTCCGGCTTCACCATTGGGATGCGCACGCTGGGCGACGGGCGCGGCGTCGAGGACAGCACCTTTCACCTGCTGCGCATCCTGAACAACCGCTACGGCCTGGACATCCGCGCCGAGACGGCGACCGCCTGGAACACCTCCATCCGCTACTATGGCGGCCACTTCGCCCTCGCCACCGGCATCAACCCGATCATCGACCGCTACGGCATCCGCTTCTCGCGCGGTGCCGGCGGCTACAACAACCACAACCGACACGTTTTCGACGGACCGAACTTCGAGTTGCGCCAGCTCGACCCGAACGTCGCGATCCCCTTCCTGAACGAGACGGACGGCACCGCGATCATCGGGCGGGCGCTGCGCATGGAAGCCTGCTCGCCAATCGTGGCACGGCACACCGGCAGCGCCACCGACTGCGAATACGAGGTGGCCTGGGCCAACACCTATGCCGTGCGGATGGACTACACCTCGACCGCTGACCGCGCCGGCAACGCGGTGATCAACCGGCACCGCGCGCCGGCGTCGCGGCTGCTGCGGCTGCTGGAGGCGGTGCCGAACCTCCGCGCCGCGGCCTTCCGGCAGAGCGGCACCGAGATCGGCGTCGAGAGGCTGGCGACCCTGGCCACCTCGACCACCGCGGCGACCACGCTGGCGGGTCTGTGTTTCAACGGGCTGGACGGGATCGCGGCGACCGCCCGCGGGCTGCTGCTGGATGCCAACCGCGGCATGGCCTTCGTGGTGGACACCTCCTCGGCCAAGGAGTTCGCGCTGGCGCATTGGCTGGTCGGCGGCGTCGATGGCGGGCGGCTGTTCGTGCGGGTCTTCGATGGCGCCGCGAATGTGCGGGAGAACGTCGCCGGCGACGTGCTGGCGTCTGGAACCACCATGCAGTGGAACGCACCGGCGAAGGGGTGGAACGCCGGCGCGGTGATGGCGGATGCGTCGCTGAACCGGCGCCAGACGATCCGGGTCGGCGCCGGCGTGGCCTTCGCGCAGGTGGGGATCGTGGGCTTCGACGGGCAGATCGAGCTCGAGGCGCTGCGGCTGTTCGGGCTGCCGGAGGCGGCGCCGGCGGTGCTCTATGCCTGCCCATCGGTGCCGATCGGGACGCGCAGCCTGGCGCTGGAGACGACATGGGATCTGCCGAGCCTCACGGCCGGCTCGACGGCGAACATCGACGTGACCGTGCCGGGTGCGCGGCGTGGCGACTTTGCTGACGCGTCGCTCGACACCAGCAGCATCGCCTTTGTGCTCGACTGCCATGTGTGGTCGAACAACAGCTTGCGGGTCACGGCACGGAATGTCAGCGCGTCGACGGTGGACCTCGCTGCGGCGGCGCTGTCGGTTCAGGTTGTAAAGCGGCGGGTGCCATGAGGCAGGTCGAGCAACTACCGCGCAGATAGCGCCTCAATCCAGATGCGTCGTTCTCAGCCGGAGCGCATTCCCCACCACGCTCACTGAGGACAGCGCCATCGCCGCCGCCGCAATGATAGGCGACAGCAGAAGCCCAAACATCGGGTACAGCACACCGGCGGCGATCGGCACGCCGGCTGCGTTGTAGGCGAAGGCGAAGAACAGGTTCTGCCGGATGTTGCCCATCACCGCCTGGGACAGCCGCCGCGCCCTTACGATTCCCATCAGATCCCCGCCGAGCAGCGTGATCCCCGCGCTTTCGATCGCCACGGCCGTGCCGGTGCCCATGGCGATGCCGACCTCGGCAGCCGCCAGCGCCGGGGCGTCGTTCACGCCATCGCCCGCCATGGCCACGCGGCGCCCTTCGGCCTTCAGCTTTTCGATGATGCGCTGCTTGTCCTCGGGCAGGACCTCCGCCTCGACCTCGGTGATGCCAAGTCGCCGAGCTACGGCCTCGGCGGTCGCGCGGTTGTCGCCGGTCAGCATCACCACCCGTACCCCCTCCTTGGCGAGGCCCGCGAGAGCTGCCGCTGTCGTCTCCTTCACCGGGTCGGCCACCGCGACGATCCCGAAGGCGCGGCCAGCCACCGCCACGAAGAACACGGTGGCGCCATCGCCACGCAGACGCTCGGCTTCGGCCGATAGCGCGCCGACGTCCACCTTGGACTCATCCATCAGCCGGGCGTTGCCGACCGCGACCTGGCGTCCCTCGACCGTGCCGGTCACGCCACGACCAACGGGCGCGTCAAAGCCCTCGACCGCCGGCACAACGATGCCGCGCTTCTCGGCCGCCCGCACGACAGCTTCGGCGAGGGGATGCTGGCTTGGCCGTTCCAAGCCCGCGGCGAGGCGCAACACCTCTTCCTCGGCCACACCCGCCATCGGGATCACCGCCACGACATCCGGTCGCCCCTGGGTGAGCGTGCCCGTCTTGTCCACGACCAGCGTATCGATCCGCTCCATGCGCTCCAGCGCCTCGGCGTTCTTGATCAGCACGCCGGCCTGCGCGCCCCTGCCCACGCCCACCATGATGGACATCGGCGTCGCCAGCCCCAGCGCACAGGGGCAGGCGATGATCAGCACTGTCACGGCCGCGACCAGCGCAAAGGCCAGGCGCGGCTCCGGTCCCCATACCGCCCAGGCCGCGAAGGCCAGCAGAGCGACCGCCACCACCGCCGGTACGAACCAGCCGGCGACCTGATCGGCCAGGCGCTGGATCGGCGCGCGCGAGCGCTGCGCGCCCGCGACCATGCGCACGATCTGCGCCAGCACCGTGTCTTGGCCGACGCGATCGGCGCGCATGACGAAGCTGCCCTGGCCGTTCAGCGTGCCGCCCACGACCTGATCGCCCAACCCCTTTGTGACGGGCACCGCCTCACCGGTGACCAGGCTCTCATCCACGTTGGAAGCGCCCTCCAGCACCGCGCCGTCGAGCGGCACCTTGTCACCAGGACGGACGCGCAGCCGATCGCCGACCACGATGGCAGCCAGCGGCACCTCCTCATCCGACCCGTCCTCGCGCAGCCGCCGCGCCTGGGCCGGCGCGAGGTCGAGCAGGGCGCGGATAGCGCCGCCCGTCTGTTCGCGCGCCCGCAGCTCCAGAACCTGGCCGAGCAGCACCAGCACGACGATCACAGCAGCGGCCTCAAAGTATACGGCAACCGAGCCATCGGCCGCGCGGAAGGCGGCGGGAAAGATGTCAGGCGCCAGGGTCGCGACGACGCTGAACACCCAGGCGACCCCGGTGCCGAGCGCGATCAAGGTGAACATGTTGAGGCTGCGGTTCACCAGGCTCTGCCAGCCACGGACGAAGAACGGCCAGCCCGCCCAGAGCACCACAGGCGTTGCCAGCACCAGTTGGATCCAATTGCCGACGCGCGGCCCGCCGACGAGGTGCATCATCCCCGTCAGGTGACCGCCCATCTCCAGCACGAAGACAGGCAGCGTCAGGACCAGGCCGATCCAGAAGCGTCGGGTGAAGTCCACCAGCTCCGGCTTGGGTCCCGTCTCGGCCGAGGGGGTTTCCGGTTCGAGCGCCATACCGCAGATCGGGCAACTGCCCGGGCCCGGTTGCCGGATCTGCGGGTGCATCGGACAGGTGTAGATGGTGCCCGGCGCCACGGCCTCAGCGCGCAGAGCGGTACGCTCCTGCAGATATTTCCCTGGTTCAGCGATGAACTTGGTGCGGCAGCCCGCCGAGCAGAAATGGTAGGCGTGCCCGGCGTGTTCGGCGTGGTGCGCGGTCTTTGCCGGATCCACTGTCATGCCGCAGACGGGATCCTTCAAGGTTCCCGATGCCGCCGCAGCCCCTTCATGGTGAGGATCGTGCTTGCCGTGGGCGGTGTGTGGGCCGTGATGTTCCATGTCCGCTCAACTCCTCAGCGCGCGAAAGGTCGCGCGGTCGGCCGCACTGCCAGCATCGCCAGAGGCGGCAACAGCAGCCATTGGAGGAAAGGCGCGAGCCCGGTTCCCCATGGCGGTAGGCGCGGCATGGCAGCCGCATAGGTCCAGGATTGGCGCAGATCGACATTCAGCCACTCGCTGAACACCGTGTAGCCAAGGCCAGTCAGGGTCGCGACTATCGTGACGCCGCTCCAACCCTGGCTCGGCCAGTGCCAGGATCGGGTCAGCAGGATGGCCACCGCCAGAGCGGCGGCAGCGATCAACGCGTCCCCGCCCGTGCAATGAAGGACGGCGAAGGCGATCTCGGCCGGCGTTCCCTCCACCCAAAGCGTGTAGAGGGGGAGCTGCGCGACTTCCCAGACCAGGTTCAAGGCAATCATGGCCGCGAGGTACCGCGCCGCGGGAGCCAGCAAGGCGGCCCACCCTCGCGGCGCATCGGTGATCACTTGGCTCCGGCGCCACGATCCGGACCAGCCTGCAGCCCGCCTCCGTCGCCATGCCCGTGGTGCATGAACAGGTGCATCAGCGGGCAGGCGAGGAGGATGAGATAGGGAAGCGCGCCGAACGCGTGCCCCCAATGCTCCCGCAGGACGTAGAAAGCCGCGATCAGCGCGAAGCCGATCACGGCGATTCCCGCACGTGTGCGCCACCAAACTGGCCCACTGCCCGGCATGAGGTGCTTGGCAAGCGAGCCGAGGTTGGTCTGGTCGACCATATCAGCGCGGCTGTGCCAGGAAGGCGCGGAGCGTAGCGATCTCGCTCTCCTGTGCGCGAATCACGGCCTCGGCCAGGCTGCGCATCCCCGGATCCCGACCATGCGCCAGCTGGACCCGGGCCATTGCGATCGCGCCCTCATGGTGCGGGATCATGGAGGCGGCGAAATCGCGGTCCGCATCGCCGGTGTAGGTGATGGCCATTTCGCGGTGCATCTTCTCGTTCGCGGCCATGAAGGCAGCGGTCGAGGGGGACTGCGCCGCGGTTCCAGGAGCTGTGGCGCCGGGGTGATGCGGGTCAGTCGCCGCCGGCGCCTGCGCAGCACCAGTCCCCGGCGCCTGCGCGCCAGGCATCATCCGCTGTTGCATCTGCTGCATGTGCTGCTGCATGCCGGGCATCTGGCCCATCATGCCGGGCTGCCCGGGCTGAGCCGGCTGCGGTTGCGGCGCGGTGCCCTGGGCGATGGCGAAGCCTGCCGCGGAGACGGTTGCGATGCCGGCAGCGAGGGCGAGTGAGCGAGCAAGGCGGGTCATGTGTTGGGTTCCTTTTGTTCGAGTTACCAAACACTGGCCCCCCGGCATGTCGCCAGCGTCACGCCGTCATGACAAAGCATGTCGGCGCGAGATCAGGCGGGGATGCGCTCGACCTGCCAACCACCATCGCGCAACGCCTGCTCCAGCCGCGCTGTGTCCACGGCCGACGTCACGGCCGCTTCCCGCGAGTCCAGCTTGATGTCGATCTCCGCCAGCGGGTCGGCCTGCCGAAGCACCGCCGAAACTCCCTTCGCACAGCTGCCGCAGTTCATGTTCGCGATCCGAAAGCGAAGCATTACGCCCTCCTCATAGGTTCAGGTCTGGGCGTAGAGGTGGTGATTGTCCCTATGGGAGGGTCAAGGGGGCGCCGATGGTGCCCTGTGCCCTCGGCAGCAGCGTGCATACACCCAACCCGCCTCCTGGCAGGTTACGTAGACGCAAAGTGCCGCCGTGTTGTTCAACTGCGCGTCGAGCAATGGTGAGGCCGAGCCCACTGCCACCTGTGCCGCGATTGCGCGACGTCTCGAGGCGCCGGAACGGCTCGAAAACCGCCTGCATCTCAGCCTCCGGAATTCCTGGGCCGTCATCCTCAATCCGCACCAGAAGCTCGCGCCCATTGTCTTCGAGAGCAACCCGTGCCCCGCCGCCGTACTTCACGGCATTGTCGATCAGGTTCGAGAAGGCCCGCTTCAGCGTCACCGGGCTGCAGACCAGCCTGGCCTGCGATGGCCCGGCATAGGTCACCGCCGCGCCGGCATCGGCGGCCGCGTGGCACAGGGTCTCGATCATCGCCACCAGATCGGCCGGCTTGCGCGGCTCGCTCTCCGTCTCGCCGCGCAGATAGGCCAGCGTCGAATCGATCATCGCCTCCATCTCGTCGAGGTCGGCATCGATGGCGCGTGCCGCCTCGGCATCCTCGACGAAGCCGGCGCGCAGCCGCAGCCGCGCTATGGGTGTGCGCAAATCGTGGCTGACAGCGGCCAGGGCCTGGGTGCGATCGGCGATCAGACGGTCGATGCGGCCCTGCATGCGGTTGAAGGCCTGGGCGGCGTGGCGCACCTCGCGTGGGCCTTGCTCGGGCACCGGCACCACGGGGCCGGGCCCACCAAAGCGATCGGCCGCATCGGACAGCGCGCGCAAGGGCCGCCCGATCAGCCGCACGACGAGCAGCCCGAGCAGCAGGATTCCCAACGCCATCGCCGTGGTGGACAGCAGCGTGGCGTGTTCCGGCGCCGGCGGGCGAAACAGCGCGGCGGAGAAGTTGAGCCAACTGCCATCCGGCAGTGGCAGGGCGCCGAGCAGCAGGTGCCGCGACGCCTCGCCATCGGCGACGCCATCCTCCCCATAGCCAAGGCGTAGGCCCGTGACGTCGAGTTCCGGCACCAACTCGCCGAGCCGGCTGCGCAGCGCGTCGATCCGGGCGCTGCTAGCTTGCCGCGGCTGCACGGTGGGCGCCTGCGTCCAGTGCATGTCGAGGCTGGCGGTGGAAAGCGCGTGTGCGGTGCGGTCACGCTCCTCGGTGGGCAATTCGGCCACGGCGCGCTTTGCCGCCACCAGGCGCTCCGCGAGCTGCGCCTCGCGCGTGCTCCCCAGGACCGCCTCGGTGCCGATCTGGTGCAGCCAAAGGCTGCCGAGATGGAAGGCCATCAGACCGACCAGCAGCACCAGGACGATCCGCCCGCCCAGGGTGTCCGGCAGCAGGCGGCGAAGCCATGTCATGTCGCGCGCTTCACCGTGGGCACCAGCATGTATCCCGCGCCCCGCACGGTCTTGATGATGGACGGGCTGTCGTCGGTCGGCTCCAGCTTGCGCCGAAGCCGGCTGACCATGACATCGACGGAGCGTTCGGTGCCGTTGAAAGCCATGCGGTTACGGGCGAGATCCAGGAGTTGGTCGCGGCTCAGCACGCGCTGCGCGTGTTCGCAGAAAGCCAGCAGCAGGTCGTACTCGCCGCCCGAGAGATCGACCGCCGTGCCATCCGGCGCGCTGAGCTCGCGCCGCCGCGTATCGAGGCTCCAATCCGCGAAGAGGATGCGCTCGCCCGCCTGGCCCGCCATCGGCTCGCCCGCCTCGCCACGCGAGCGCCGCAGCAACGCGCGCACGCGGGCCAGCAACTCGGCGCGCCCGAAGGGCTTCGGGATATAGTCGTCGGCACCCAGTTCGAGGCCGAGCACGCGGTCCGTCTCCTCGCCGCGCGCCGTCACCATGATGATCGGCACACCCGACTTGGCACGCAGCGCGCGGCAGAGATCGAGGCCGGAGGCGCCGGGCAGCATCACATCGAGCAGCACGAGATCAACGGATGCGCCGGCCAGCACTTCCCACATCTCGCGGCCGTCACGCGCGCCAGTGACACGGAAGCCGTTTTGGCGCAGGAACTTGGCGATCAGCGTGCGCATCTCGCCATCATCCTCGACGACGAGGATGTGGGCTTCCAGCGGCAGGCTGTCGGGCGCCATCACGTCAATGATGCCGGTGGCCGCCCGGCATCGGGCCACCGTGCTGCGGCGTGCCGTCGGCATAGCCCCGCAAGCGAGAATAGGCGGCAATCTGTTCCGCGTTCAGGAGCGCCGCCTGCGCCAGATGCGTGCGCAGATGCACATCCCGGATCTCGCCCTGCAGGACCGCGATGCGGGCCGTGCGTGCGGAATGGTCGGCAGGCGTGATGCTGCGGTCGCTGAAGGCCCTGTCGAGCGCGCGCTCCTCCTCGATCACGCGGGCGCCGAGCGAACGCGCCGATTCCTGCATCTCCGCCATCAGGCGCTGCGTCGCCGCGAGCTGCGCGGGTGTGAGCTGCATGGCGCCTGCCAGTTCGATGACATGGGCCGGGCCGGGCCAGCCATTCAGCTCGGCGGCCAGCGCCAAGCCCATGCCGCGACCGGCCAGCAGATCGGCCTGCTGCTCGGCAGAGAGCGCGCGGATCGGGCGGTCCGTCATGCCGGCATAGGGCGAGGGTGTGTTGGCCCAGACCGGACCCGCGACGAACAGGGCCAAGGCCGTCAATGTCCTGCGCATCGGGGTCTCCTCAATTCTGGTCCATTGGGGTGAAGCGTGCCTGCGCGGGACGTTGGCCGGGCAGTGTCAGCGTGACAACCGCGCGCATCCCGCGCGCGGCCGCGAAGTCGCCGGTGCCGACCAGCACATTGTCGCCGGCGGGCGCGAGTGCCACGGTGGCCTGGCGTCCGCCTGCCAGGATCACGGCCTGCGCCGTGGCTCCCGCAGCCGGGATCGGCCGGTCAGCGCCGTCGAATAGGAACAGCCGCAGCGTGTTCCCCGCCGCCACCAGCTCGGCGTGGTTGGTGCCGATATCCACCTTCTGGCCGCCATTCGGGCCACGCCGCGGCTCATGCGCGCGGGCGGCGAAGGGGACGCCAAAGGGGACGAGGGTCAGGCTGGCGAGCAGCAGGCGGCGCTGAGTCATGTCGTGGGTCCTCATGGATCAATAAGCCTCGGCCACTTTCAGCTCCTGCTGGACGACGCGCAGGCGTTCCAGGGCGGGGCGACCGAAGCGGTGGAACAGCAGCGGCGTCAGGAAGGTATCGAGCAGCGTCGCGGTGATCAGTCCGCCGAAGATGGTCACGGCAACGGGGTGCAAGATCTCCTTGCCCGGCTCGCTGGCGCCGATCATCAGGGGGATGAGCGCAAAGCCGGCCGAGAGCGCGGTCATCAGCACCGGCGTCAGGCGTTCGAGGCTGCCCCGGATCACCAGCGCCAGCCCCCAGCGCTCGCCTTCCAGCAAGGCGAGGTTCAGGTAGTGGCTGACCTTCAGGATGCCGTTCCGCGTCGCGATGCCGGCCAGGGTGATGAAGCCGATCATCGACGCGACGGAGAGCGGCTGCCCCGCGATCCACAGCGCCGCGATGGCGCCCACCAGCGCCAGCGGTACATTGCCCATGATGATCAGCGCCAGCACTGCCGATTTGTAGCGGCTGTAGAGCACCATGAAGATCAGCGCCAAGGACACGAGGGAGAGGCCCGCGATCAGCTGGGCCGCTTCCTCCTGCGCCTGGAAGGTGCCTTCCAGCGTGAAGAAATAGCCGGGCGGCAAGCTCGCTGCCTCCATCTCTGCCCGGATGCGCGCGACGATGGCGGCCATGTCGCTGCCATCGGTATTGGCGAGCACGACGATGCGGCGGCGGCCGTTCTCCCGCAGGATCTGGTTCGGGCCATCGGTGTCGCGCAGCTCCGCCAGCAGGGACAGCGGCACGCGCCCGCCCGGCGTCTCGATCATGACTGCGGCAAGCCCGGCGCCGGTGCGGTCCGCATCGCCGAGGCGCAGCACCACGTCGAAGCGGCGCGCCCCGTCCACCACCTGGCTGACGACCTGGCCTCCCGAGAGGGCTTGCAGGGCCTCCGCCACCGAGGCAGCCGAGACGCCATACAGCGCGGCGCGTTCATGGTTCACCGCCACCTGAAGCTGCGGCACGCGCACCTGGCGCTCCACCTGCAGGTCGGTCAGGCCGGGGATGGCGGCCAGGCGCTGCTGCATCCTCTCGGCCAGGGTGCGGAGGGTATCCAGATCGTCGCCGGTGATCTTGAGCGCGATCTCGGCGCGTACGCCGGAGAGCATGTGGTCCAGGCGGTGCCCGATGGGCTGCCCGATATTGGCACTGCCGGGCAGGACACTGAGGCGGGCGCGGATATCGGCCGAGATCGCCTGCTTGCCGCGCTGGGATGCGTGCAGCGAGACGTCGATCTCCGAGGAATGCACACCCTCGGCATGCTCATCCAGCTCGGCGCGGCCGGTGCGGCGGCCCACGGTGCGGACCTCCGGCACCTGCATGATCAGCCGTTCGGCCTCGCGGCCGAGCCGGTTTGCTTCGGCGAGGCTGATGCCCGGCTGGAACTGCAGGCTGATGGTCAGCGTGCCCTCGTTGAAGGGCGGCAGAAAGGAGCGCGGCAGGAAGGGCACGGTCGCCAGTGCGCCGGCCACGCCCACACCCGCCAACAGGTACACAAGGCGGGCGCGGGCGAAGGCCCAAAGCAATGCACGCTCATTCCAGCGCTTCAGCACGCGCACCAGGGCGCTGTCGCCGTGGTCCATCCGCTTCATGCGCGGCAGCAGGTAGTAGCAGAGCACCGGCGTGACGGTGATGGATACCACGAGGCTCGCCAGGATTGAGACGATGTAGGCCACGCCGAGCGGTGCGAACAATCGGCCCTCGATGCCGGTAAGCGCGAACAATGGCACGAAGACCAGTATCACGATCATCGTCGCATAGACGATGCCGGAGCGAACCTCCTGGCTCGCTCGCGCCACCACGACGAGGGCAGGCTGCGGGTCCGGCCGGGCCCGGTTCTCCCGCAGGCGCCGGAAGACGTTCTCCACATCCACGACCGCGTCATCGACCAGTTCGCCGATCGCGATGGCGAGGCCACCCAACGTCATGGTGTTGATCGAGAGGCCCAACAACTGGAACACGACGACCGTGATCAGCACGGAAAGCGGAATGGCGGTGAGCGAGATGAAGGTGGTGCGCCCGTTCAGCAGGAACAGGAACAGCACCACGGCCACCACCGCCACCGCCTCCAGCAGCACCTTCTCCACATTGCCGATCGAGGCCGCGATGAAATCGGCCTGGCGGAACTGCACGTTGTTGGCGGTCACGCCCGGCGGCATGGCGCGCTGCAACTCGGCCATCGCCGCCTCGACCTGCCGCGTCAGTGCCACCGTGTCGGCTGCGGGCTGCTTCTGGATCGACAGGATGACGGCGGGCCGGCCCATGCTGCCGGCTTCGCCCCGCTTCAGCCGCGCCGCGTAATCCACGGTCGCGACCTGGCGAAGCGGGATCGGCTGGCCGGCCCGCACGGCCACGGGCGTATTGGCCAGATCGTCCAGCCGCGTGGTGCGGCCGATGTTGCGGATCAGGTATTCGCGCCCTGCCTGGTCCACATAGCCGCCGCCCGTGTTGCCGCCGAATTGCCGAAGCGCCGCGTGCACCTGCTCCGCCGTGATATCCAGCGCATGCATCCGCGCGACATCCGGCGTCACGCGATACTGCCGCACCTCGCCACCGATCGGGATCACCTGCGAGATGCCGGGAATGGTCAGCAGCCGTGGGCGCACCACCCAATCCGCCAGCTCCCGCAGCTCCATCGGGCTGGCGCGGCCATCCGTGGACATCGCCACCAGCATGATCTCGCCCATGATGGAGGAGATCGGCGCCATCTGCGGGGCGACATTCGCCGGCAGCTGTGCCCGCACCAGCGAGAGGCGCTCCGCCACCTGCTGGCGGTTCACCCAGATGTCGGTGCCCCAGTCGAATTCGACGAAGACGATCGACAGCCCGACACCGGAGACGGAGCGCACGCGCGTGACACCCGGCATGCCGTTCATCGCCGTCTCGATGGGGTAGGAGACGAGAAGCTCGATCTCCTCCGGCGCCAGGCCCTCGGCCTCGGTCATCAGGGTGATGACGGGCTTGTTGAGGTCCGGGAAGACATCCACCGGCAGGCGCTGCAGCGTGAGGGCCCCGTAGACCACAAGGATCGCCGCCGCGACCAACACGAAGATCCGGTTCCGCAAGCTGGCAGTGACGAGGATGTTGAACACGGCTAGCGGACCTGCGCGATCAGTCCGGCGCCGCTGGTCACCACGCGCGCCCCGCGTTCGAGCCCCGCGGTGACCAGCACACGCTGGCCGTCAAGCGGTTGGACCCGCACGGGCCGCGGCAGGAAGCGCTCGGCGCTCGGCATCTCATAGACCACCTGGCCGCCCTCGGGATTGCGCACCACCGCCTCGGCCGGCAGCACGATCCCGGCGGCACGACGCGGCGTCTCCACCAGCACGGTCACGGGTTGCCCCACGGCGAGGCCGGGTGCCGTGCCCTCAATGCGGAAATGGAGGGGGAGACCCTGCTGGCGGAGCGTCATGCCGCGGCCCACGAAGCCCAGCCGCAGCGTCTGGCCGCTGGCCGTCACGGCCGAAGCGCCCGAAGCCCCCACCACCGCGGCGGGGTCGAAGGCGATGGCCTCGACCCAGAGCTGCGCGGGATCGACGATGTCGAACAGCGGCTCCTGCGCCTGGATCACCTGCCCGGCGGCGACGCGCACCACGCTGATCAAGCCAGCGGAGGGGGCCACGATAGGCTCCCGCCCCGTCACCGCCGGCAGGTTTGCGGCGCGGCGCTGGCGCAGCCCTTCCAATTCGGCACGGGCGTCGCTGATCTCGCGCGCGGAGACGGTGCCGGTTAGCGCGGTGAGGCGGCGGACGCGTGCCTCGCCGATCACGATGAGGGCGTCGAGCTCGGCGATGTTGGCGCGCACGCCTACCCGATCCTGGGCCGCCATGATGGGCACCACGAAGCCGAGCACCTCACCGCGCGCGACGCGCTGGCCTAGCGCCGGGAAACCGCCGTCCGGAGGCTCGATACGGCCGGCTTCGGAGGCCTGGACGCGGCCGGAGGCATTGGGGTCTGCGACGACCTGGCCGGTCAGGTGGACAACAATGGTGGCCTCGCCAGGCTCAGCCATGCCGGTGCGCAGGCCAAGCAGACGTTGCGAAGGCTTCGGCACAAAGATGCTGCCGTCGGGTTGCCGCCTGGGCGCATCCATCGGCTGCGCCCAGGCGATCATCGGCACGAGAAGCACTGCCAATAGGGCCACCACGGCCGGCGCGGCGGCCACACGCTCGGGCATCGGCGCGCCGGACGGCAAGGCATGAGGGCGCGTGGCGGTTGCCGGCGGTTCGACGACAACAAGCGGCGGGAGGGGCCGAGGCGCTGCTGCCCGTCCGATGGCGACACCGAGCAGGAGCAGGAACAGCCCCGCGGCCCAAAGGTAGGGCTCGCGCAATGCCATCGAGAGCAGCTCTGACGAAGCTGGTGCTGTGGTCAGAGCCCCTGCCGCAGCGGGGATCTCAAGCGTCGCGGGCAGCAAGTCCATGTCTTCGCCGGCGGTGATGGTGAAGACCAGGTTCCGCGGGCCCGGTCGTTCCAGGGCGGGGTTGGCGAGGACGTAGATTGCCTCGCCGGCGCGCGTTGCTGTTCCGAGGTCCTCGCCGTCGAGAGTGACCTGCACCGTGGCGCCATCGATGGGCTCCGACGTCGCATGGCGGTCGAGGTAGAGCCAGAGCCGGCGGTCAGGACCCAGAACCGCCACGATCTCGAACAGCTCGGAATGCGCTTCGGCGCGCGGTGCGGCAGCCGCCGGCGGCGCGGGTTCATCGCCATGGGAATGGCCTTCGTGGCTGAAGGCAGGGCGGACGCCGGGTGCTGCCAGCAGCGCGACAAGCAGCAGAATTCGAATCAGCACGCGCACGCCCCCTAAGTCCCAGCAACCACCGCCTCAATCTGGCGGCACAGGACGTCGTGGGCGTTGCCCGATTATGACAAAACATTGCAACGGAGGCGCCTAGCCGTGGGTGGGTGGTGACTCAGCCGGCGAGACGCGTCTCCAAGGCTCCAGCCTTGAGACCGTTCGTATCCGGTAGCACTTCCTCCGCCATCGCCCCCGCGTTCGAACCGCCGCGCAGGCCGTTTCCTGGCCCGGCGCCGCGGGCGTCCTTCTGTCCGTTCTTGTCACGTCCTCGAAGTACGGCGGACTGCCGCTGAAG
>JAIYDD010000219.1 GCA_027487675.1 Acetobacteraceae bacterium
ACGATATAATATTGCTCTCGGGTGGGATATTGTACCCCGAAAAGAAGTGCCGCCGGCACTCGTGCGAATCAATGGTGCGTGCCGAGCTTGCGTTCCCGAATAGCCGGACGGGCTCCTAGGGCGTGATCGCCGAAGGGCGGAACGCCCGAAGGCGTGAATCACGCGGCAAGACAATGGGCTAGCAGGCTGCGGAAATTCGCCTTGGGACGCAAAGGGAAAGGTCGAGGGGCTCCGCCCCTCGAGCACCCCGGCAAGAACCTGATGTTCCTGCGCCTCCCCTTAGTTATTGATATATCCCGTTAAATTTGGGGAAGGTCCAGGAAACTCAGTTTCCTGGCGGGTGGGTGCGGGAGGGCAGCGCCCTCCCGCTGCCTTCGTCCGCCGGCGAATTTCCGCAGCCTGCTAGACCAGCAGCGTCACCGCGCCCGCGCCCACCAGCAGCACCAGCGCGAAGTGCCGGTACCAGCGCTGCGGCACCACGCCGAACAGTCGCGCGCCCAGCGGCACCGCCAGCAGCAGCGCCGGCAGCAGCAGCAGCGCCTTGGCCAGCAGCGACCAGCCGAACAGCCCCGCGATGGCCGGCGGGAGCATGGAGGCGACCGAGATCACCGCGAAAAACAGGATCAGGTTGGCGCGGTGCAGCCGCGCCGCTTCCGGCCCGGACAGCATGTAGAGGATCACCGGCGGGCCGCTGATGCCGGTGGCGCCCTTGAACAGCCCCGCCACCCCGCCGACCGCCAGGTTCAGCGCCAGCGGCCGGGTGCCGCGGTAGCGCCAGCTCGACATCAGCAGCAGGCCGAAGACCAGCACGAAGGCGCCGATGCCCCGCCGCAGCAGCTCCGGGTCCGCCTGCAGCAGCACCAGCGCGCCGAGCGGCGTCGCCAGCACCGCCGCGCCGCCGATCGGCAGCACGACGCGCAGATCCGCTTCCCGCGCCGCGCGGGGCGCCAGTTGCAGGGAGGTGACGAGTTCCATCATCAGCAGGAGCGGCACGCCGACCAGCGGGCCCCAGAGCGTGGAATAGGCGGGCGCCAGCAGGATGGCGGTGCCGAAGCCCGAATAGCCCCGCATCAGCCCGCCCAGCACGGTGACCGCCGCCGCGACCCAGATCCGCCAGTCGCCGACCAGCAAGGCGGCCTCGGCCAAGACGCTGTCCATGCGGCGTCATGCCACGGCGCCGGGCGGGGCGCGAGACGGGGGGCGAGACGGGGGACCGGACCGGTGCGCGAGACCGTGGGCGCGAGACCGGGGGGCGGCGTCAGGCCGGGTCGTCGCCGGCCGGCTCCAGCGTGCCGGCGCCGAGGCGGATCGTCACCTTGCCGGCATTCTCGAAATTCACCGTCACCCGGTCCCCGGCGACGGATTGCACCTGGCCCAGCCCCCAGTCGGGCCGGGCCGGCAGGCGGACGCGCATGCCCGGGGTGATCTCGCTGCTCATCCGCCCTGGCCTTGTCCCTGCCGCGCCGGACTGCCCGCGCCCCGCGGCCGCCGGCGCGGCCTGGCCGGGAGAATGGCGGAAAATCCGGGCCTTCCGCGGCATTTTCGCATCAGCCATTTACACGCCTTAACCCATCGGCCGCCAGCCTCCGCTATGCGCAGTCCAGGGCGCGGGTGGCGGCCCGGTGCGCCGCGGCGCGCCCGGACCGAAGCGCGTGGCCTCACACCGGTGCCGAAGAGCGGTGCCGAAGATCGTTGCAGAAGACCGTTACCGAAGACCGGTACCGAAGATCGTTGCGGAGGCCGTCCGATGGGAACCGACAGGCTCGGGGTGGCGCAGGCGGTGTGCACGCGGCTGTGCCATGACCTCGGCGGGCCGGTGGGCGCGCTGTCCGGCGCGCTGGAACTGCTGGAAGGCACGGACGGTCCCGCCCGCGCCGGCGACGACGCGCTGGAGGTGGCGCGCGACGCCGCCCGCATCATCGACCGCCGGCTGCGCTTCTTCCGCGCCGCGATCGGCGGCGTGGCGGCGGAACTCGGCCCGGACGAGCTCGGCCAGCTGTCGGAGGGGCTGACCCTCGGCCGGCGCGCGACGGTGGATCTCTCGGGCCTGGCGGCCGCGCAGCCGGTGCCGCCGGCGGCCGCGCAGGCGCTGCTGGTGGCGATGTGGCTGGCGATCGAATCGCTGCCCCGCGGCGGCGCGGTCCGCGTGGGGGGGGACGCCTCGGCGGGCCTTGCGGTGCTGCCCGACGGGCCGGGCGCGGCCTGGCCCGCGACCCTGGTGCCGGCCCTGCGGGGGGAGCCGCAGCTGCTGGCGCCGCGCGGCATCGCCGTGCCGCTGCTGGTGCTGGTCGCCGCCGCCGCGCGGGTGCAGCTCGACCTGCCGCTGCCGCCGGCCGGCGGCATCGCCCCCCTGGTGCTGGTGCAGCGGCCGGAGGCCTGAGGCCGCCGCGGGCGTGCCTTCGGCCCGGCGCCGCGCATGCCGCCCGCCGCCGAGGCGGGCGCCGTCGCCCGGCGGCCGGCATGCAGCCGCATTGGTCCCGGGCGGCCCGCAGGCGCGCGGCCCGCTGCCGGGTTGAGGGGGGCAGGCGCGGATGGGCACGGCCGGCCGGCACCGGCCACCCTGCGCGGCCGCGCCGGTGCCGGGACGCGGGGCGCCCACCCCGGCCGCGAAGGGCGCGCGATGCCGCGGCCGCGGCATCGCCGGGATGGGGACAAGCGCGATAGAGCGTGATCGCCGAAGGGCGAAACGCCCGAAGGCGTGAATCACGCGGCAAAACAATGGGCTAGACCATGATCGGCGATTCACTCCTCGCCGATCGTGGTCTAGAACGACGCCCTGGGCCATCGGGGCGGGGTTCCCTTCCATGCAGGTGCACGCGGCGATCGAGGGGCGGCGCAGCATCCGCGGCTTCCGCCCGGACAAGGTGCCGCGCGCCACGATCGAGGCCATCCTGCGCATCGCCGCCCGCGCCCCATCGGGCTCCAACATCCAGCCCTGGAAGGTGCGGGTGACCACGGGGGCGGAGAAGCAGAGGCTCTCCGCCGCGCTGCTCGCCGCGCATGCGGGGGGCGCCGCGGGGCCGCGCGAATACCAGTACTACCCGCGGCACTGGCGCGAGCCCTACCTGGCGCGGCGGCGCGCGACGGGCTGGGGCCTCTACGGGCTGCTCGGCATCGGCAAGGGCGACCGCGCCGCGACCGAGGCCTGGCACGCCCGCAACTTCGAGTTCTTCGGCGCCTCCGTCGGTCTGTTCTTCCTGATGGACCGCGACATGGAACACGGGTCGTGGCTCGACATGGGGATGTTCATCCAGTCTGTGATGCTGGCCGCCCGCGGCTTCGGGCTGGAGAGCTGCGCGCAGGCGGCCTTCTGCGACCACCATGCGGTGGTGCGGCGGGAACTCGGCCTGCCGGAGGACCAGGTGCTGGTCTGCGGCATGTCGCTGGGCTTCGCGGACGCGGAGGCGCCGCAGAACCGCCTGGTGACGGCGCGGGAGGAGCCGGAGGCCTTCGTGACCTTCGGGCCCGAGGCGTGATGCCCCCCGGCCGGGGCCGCGCCCGGCGCGCTGCCGCTACCCCGGCAGCGCCTCGGCCAGCGCCTTGCCGAGCGGCACCAGATCGGCCTCGGCCAGCGCATGCGGGTGGACGGCCAGCACGCCCTCCCGCAGCCGCGCGGCGTTGACGTGCACGGCAGGGCGGCGCGCGCGCAGGCGGGCCTCGGCCGCCGCCGCCGCCGCCGCCCCCGGCAGGCGCAGCAGCAGCAGCGGCACGGGGCCCGGCGTGATCTCCGCCGCCACGCCGGGCAGCTCGCCCATCGCGTCCCGCACAACCTCCAGCCGCGCGCGCAGCCGGGCGGCGCGCGGCGCGTCGCCTTCCGCCACGAAGCGGCCGAGCGCCACGACCAGCCCGGCGATCTGTTCCTTCCCCGGCTTGCAGGACCGGCCGATGCCGTGATGCGGCAGGGCGGCCGGCGCGCCGGCGGCGGCGAATTCCGGCGGCAGGACGAACTGCGCATCCGGCAGGTCGAGGTCGAGCAGCTGCAGCAGCGCGGAGCACACCAGGTCGCGCCGCCCCGCCAGGATGCCGCTGCCCTGCGGCCCGCCGATCGCCTTGCCGCCGGAGAAGCAGACCAGGTCGGCGCCGGCATCCAGGAAGGCGCGCAGGTTCGCCGCGGGCGGCAGCTGCGCCGCGGCGTCCACCAGCACGGGCAGGCCGGCCTGATGCGCCACGCGCGCGACGTCTTCCAGCGGCGGTTCCGACCAGGGCTGCGCCACCCACAGCACGCCGGCGGTGTCGGGGCCGAAGGCGGCGGCGAAATCAGCCGGCGCGGCATCGCGCACGCCGGCGCCGCTGAACCGGTCCGGGATGCCGACCTCCACGATCCGCCCGCCGGCCACGCGGATCGCGCGGTCGTACATGTTGCGCTGGCTGCGGGCCATGACGAAGCCCGACCGCGCCGGCGCTTCCGGCAGCGCGTTCATCGCCGCGGCGTCGAGGCCGGCCATGCAGGCGGCCGCCCCCAGCAGCAGCGCGGCGGAGGCGCCGGTGGTGACCAGGCCGGCCTCCGCCCCCGTCGCGGCGGCGATGGCGCGCGATGCCGCGGCCTGCAGGTCCAGCATGTCGACGCAGGCGGTCGCGGCCTCCGCCATCGCCGCGCGCACCTCGGCGTCCATCGTGCCGCCGGAGAGCCGCGTGTTGGTGCCCGCCGCGTTGACGATGCGCGGCACGCCGAGCGCGTCGTAGATCATGCCGCGCCCTCCCGCCGGGTCAGCACGCGCGCCACCGCGTCCTTCCACAGCGCGTGGCGGCGGTCGGCCTCGGCGCGCGGCATGGCGGGCAGGAAGCGGCGTTCCAGGCGCCAATGCGCCACCTCCGGCCCTGGCGGCGGCAGCAGCCCGGCCTGCAGGCCGGCGAGATAGGCGGCGCCGAGCGCCGTCGTCTCCTGCACCACGGGGCGGTCGACCGGCGCGCCCAGCACATCCGCCAGCGCCTGCATCGTCCAGTCGGAGGCGACCATGCCGCCATCGACGCGCAGGATGCGTTCCCCGGTGCCGCCGCCCTGCCAGTCGGCCTCCATCGCCTCGATCAGGTCGCGCGTCTGGAAGGCCACCGCCTCCAGCGCGGCGCGGGCGATCTCGGCCGGGCCGGTACCGCGCGTCAGGCCGAGGATGGCGCCGCGCGCCTCCGCGTCCCAGTGCGGCGCGCCGAGGCCGACGAAGGCGGGCACGAAGACCACCGGCTGGGCGGGATCGGCGCGCTGCGCCAGCGTGCCGGTCTCCGCCGCATCGCGGATGATGCCGAGGCCGTCGCGCAGCCATTGCACGGCGGCCCCCGCGACGAAGATGGCACCTTCCAGCGCATAGCTGCGCCGCCCGCCGAGCTGCCAGGCGAGCGTGGTCAGCAGCCGGTTCCGCGACACCACCGGCGCATCGCCGGTGTTCAGCAGCGCGAAGCAGCCGGTGCCGTAGGTGGACTTCACCATCCCCGGCGCGAAGCAGGCCTGGCCGAGGGTGGCCGCGTGCTGGTCGCCGGCGATGCCGCGGATGGGGATCGCGGCGCCCAGCAGCGCGGGGTCGGTGGTGCCGAATTCGGCGGCGCAGTCGCGGATCCCGGGCAGGATGGCGCGCGGGATGCGGAACAGCCGCAGCAGCTCCTCGTCCCAGTCGCCGCGCCGGATGTCGTAGAGCATGGTGCGGCAGGCATTGGTCGCATCCGTGGCGTGCACCCGCCCGCCGGTCAGCCGCCAGAGGAGGAAACTGTCCACCGTGCCGAAGGCGAGCGTGCCGCGTTCCGCCGCCGCGCGCGCGCCGGCGACGTTGTCCAGCAGCCAGGCCAGCTTGGTCGCCGAGAAATACGGGTCGCAGAGCAGCCCGGTCTTCGCGGTGATGGTCGCCGCCGCGCCCTCCGCCACCAGCAGCGCGCAATCGGGCGCGGTGCGGCGGTCCTGCCAGACGATGGCGCGGTGGACGGCGCGGCCGGTGGCGCGGTCCCACAGCAGCACCGTCTCGCGCTGGTTGGTGATGCCGATGCCGGCGACCGCGCCGGCCTCGGCGCCGGCCTTGGCCAGCGCGTCGCGCAGGGTGGCGAGGCTGGCCTGCCAGATCTCCTCCGGCTCGTGCTCCACCCAGCCGGGGGCGGGGTAGTGCTGGCCGAGCGGCGCCTGCGCGGTGGCGACCGGCGCCAGCGCCGCGTCGTGCAGGATGGCGCGGGTGGAGGTGGTGCCCTGGTCGAGGGCGAGCAGCAGCGCGTCCTTCATCGGTGTCCCCTCCCGCGGGTCCAGCCTGCGACCGGGGCGGGGCGGCGTCCAGCGGGGCGCGGAGCCCCGCCCGAGGGGGAAGCCGGCCGTAAGGCCGCGGATATTCTCAAGCGTAGGAAAGCGGCGGGAGGGCCCTGCCCTCCCGCACCCTGCCGCCAGGGTCGGTCGCCAAAGGCGACCGACGAGTTTCCTGGACCTTCTTGGCAGAAACAAAAGAAATCAAGCACGACGGGG
This sequence comes from Acetobacteraceae bacterium, assembly GCA_027487675.1. Lineage (GTDB taxonomy): Bacteria > Pseudomonadota > Alphaproteobacteria > Acetobacterales > Acetobacteraceae > Falsiroseomonas. The sequence goes on from JAIYDD010000219.1 coordinate 6,431, forward strand.
AGGCGCAGGAGCCTCAGCTTCCTGCCGGGGCGATCGAGGGGGGGCGGCCCATGGGCGCTAACTCTGGGTTGGCGACCATGGGAACGGCGACGGCGGCAGGTGCGAGGCTCCGCCTCGCGCTCCGGCCGGGGCTCTGCCCCGGCACCCCGCCAAGGGGCAGCGGCCCCTTGGAACCCCCTTCTTTTGTTTTTTCTTTTTGCTGATGCCGGTCCAGGGCGGCAGCCCTGGTGGTGGGGGGTAGCGGGGGGAGGCAAGGCCTCCACCCGGGCCACCTCGCGCACCGTTGGGCGATAATACGCCCGGCGCCGATCGCTGACTCGTTAGGGATTCCGGCGCGGCGCGAAGGGTGATTCGCTGGGCTCCTGCGGATGCGGGAGGCGGCGATGGTGGCGGCGGTGGCGATCACCCGGATGGAGTTGGACGCGGCAGGTCTGCGTCGCGCGGCGGGTCGCGAGCGGGATGCGGCGGCGTCGCGTCGCATGCTGGCGCTGGCGCTTGTGCTGGAGGGCCAGTCGCGGACAGACGCGGCGCGCGCGGCGGGGATGGACCGGCAGACGTTGCGGGACTGGGTGCACCGCTACAACGCCGAGGGTCTGGCGGGTTTGCGCGACCGGGTTGGCGAGACCGGGCCGAAGCGGCGATTGTCGCCCGAGCAGGAGGCGGAGCTGGCCGAGTGGGTCCGCCGCGGCCCTGACCTGGCGAAGGACGGGGTGGTGCGCTGGCGACGAGCCGACTTGGCGCGCGCCGTCGCCGAGCGGTTCGGCGTGGTGCTGGCTGAGCGGAGCGTCGGCGACGTGTTGCGCCGTCTCGGCTTTCGCCGGTTGTGCGTGCGCCCGCGCCATCCCGGCCACGACGCCGCGGCACAGGCGTCTTTCAGGCGAACTTCACCGCCCTCGTGACCGCCGCCCTGCCACCGGAGGCGGCCGGCAAGCCGCTCGAGATCTGGTGGCAGGACGAGGCCCGCATCGGCCAGCAGGGCACGCTGACGCGCATCTGGGCCGAGCGCGGCTCGCGGCCATCAGCGCCGAAGGACTGCCGGTACGCCTGGGCCTACCTGTTCGGCGCGGTCTGCCCGGCCCGCGGCGTCGGAGCCGCTCTCGTGTTGCCGGCCGCCAACGCCGAAACGATGAACCTGCATTTGGCCGAGATCAGCAGCCAGGTCGCCGCCGGCGCGCACGCCGTGGTGGTCATGGACGGCGCGGGCTGGCACCAGACCGGGGGCGCGTTGCGCGTACCCGCCAACATCACACCGCTGCGGCTGCCACCCTACGCGCCGGAGCTGAACCCGGTCGAGAACATCTGGGCGCTGCTCCGCTCCAACAAGCTCGCCAACCGCGTCTACGAAACCTACGACGACATCCTCGACGCCTGCTGCGACGCCTGGAACTGGCTCACCAACCAACCCGAACGCATCACCGCCATCGCCCAACGACCGTGGGCGCAGGTCAGTCAATGACGCCGGCCGTAT
>JAIYDD010000098.1 GCA_027487675.1 Acetobacteraceae bacterium
AGGGGAGGTGCAGGAACATCAGGTTCCTGCCGGGGTGCTCGAGGGGCGGAGCCCCTCGACCTTTCCCTTTGCTTCCCGAGCCGAATTTCCGCAGCCTGCTAGCGGCGGCTGCAAGTCAGGACTTGCGCCGTCCAGTGTCAGAGGGTGGCGCCGCCCGCGCCCGACCGGCCCGGGGGGCATCCGGCCCTTGGGCCGCGCGGTCAGGAATACCCCTTGGCGTCCGGCGCGGCCTGCCTGCCCCGCGCATCGGACTGGGCCTGCTGGTCGACAGGCTGCAGGGCGCCCTGCGCGCGGTCGGCGCCGCCCGTGTCGGACTGGGCCTCGCCCCCCTGGCGCCCGGCTTCGGCCGGTTGCGGCGCGGCGGGCGCTTCCCCTGCCATCGGCTCCGCCGGCTCGAAATCGTAGTCCCCGCCGGTGGATTGCCAGGACTGCACGGTCAGCACCTTCGCCCCGCCGCGGCTTTCGTGCGGGCCGTGCAGCTCGCCGGCCGCATGGGTCAGGAAGGCGCCGGCGCCGAGCTCCCGCCCCGCCTCGACCAGGTCGCCTTCCAGCACGTAGTGCATCTCCGCCCCCGCGGCGTGGCGATGCGCGGGGATGCGGCCGCCGGGCGGCAGGTGGACGATCGAGGTCACCACCCCCGCCCCTTCATCCTGGTTCAGCAGCTGGATGCGGAACTCGCCGCGCCCGCCGGGGATGCCGAAGGGCACCGCCGGAACCTCGGCGGCGGCCAGCGCCAGCTTTCGCGTGTCCATCGGGGATGCTCCTCCTGCCAGGCCCGGCGAACGCGGCGGCGCGCCCGGCGGTTGCCCCGGCGGCGCCATCGGGTATCCCTGCCGCATGCCGGATTTCAGCCTGGAGCTTGCGGCGGGCGGGCGGGTGGCCGGGCTGGACGAGGCCGGGCGCGGCCCGCTGGCCGGGCCGGTGCTGGCCGCCGCCGTCGTCTTCGCCGCGCCGCCGCCCCTGGCCCTCGCCAGGCTGCTGGACGACAGCAAGCGGCTGACCGCGGCGCGCCGGGACGCCGCCTTCGCCGCGCTGCAGCGGGCCGCGGCCGAGGGGCTTTTGGACTACGCGATCGGCGCGGCGAGTGCGGCGGAGATCGGGCGGCTCAACGTGCTGCGCGCCAGCCAGCTGGCGATGCGGCGCGCGCTGCTGCGGCTGCGCGGGCCGGTCTCGCTGGCGCTGGTCGATGGCAACCAGGCGCCTTCCCTGCCCTGCCCGGTGCGCTGCGTGGTGGGCGGGGACGGGATCAGCCTGTCAATCGCCGCGGCGTCCATCCTGGCCAAGGTGGTGCGGGACCGGGCGATGGCGCGGCTGGATGCGCGCTGGCCGGGCTATGGCTTCGCGCTGCACCAGGGCTACCCGACGGCGGCGCACCGGGCGGCGCTGGCCCGCCTCGGGCCCTGCCCGCACCACCGGCGCGGCTTCGGGCCGGTGGACCGGGCGGCGCCCGGCCCCGGCTGACGCCGCCCGCCGCGTCGTTGACGCGCCGAGCCGGGCAAGCCCATCCTGCCCGTCGATTCGCGAAGGGCATGCGACCGCAACGATGGGCACGGGGCTCGATCTGCCGCTCGACCAGGTGCTCGTCGGCGACTGCATCGAGACGCTGCGGCGCCTGCCGCCGGCGTCCGTGCATGCCGTCTTCGCCGACCCGCCCTACAACCTTCAATTGAAGGGCGAGCTGCGCCGGCCCGACGATTCCGTGGTGGACGGCGTGGACGATGCCTGGGACCGCTTCGAGGACCTGGCCGCCTACGACGCCTTCACGCGGGAATGGCTGGCCGAATGCCGCCGGGTGCTGCGCAAGGACGGCACGATCTGGGTGATCGGCAGCTACCACAACGTGTTCCGGCTCGGCACCGCGATCCAGGACCTCGGCTTCTGGATCCTGAACGACGTCATCTGGCGCAAGGCGAACCCGATGCCGAACTTCCGCGGCCGGCGCTTCACCAATGCGCATGAGACGCTGGTCTGGGCGGCGCGCGGGGCGGAATCCCGCTACCGGTTCAACTATGCCGCGATGAAGGCGCTGAACGACGAGCTGCAGATGCGCAGCGACTGGTTCATCCCGCTCTGCACCGGGGCGGAGCGGCTGCGCGCCGAGGATGGCGGCAAGCTGCACCCGACCCAGAAGCCGGAAGCCCTGCTGCACCGCGTGATCCTGTGCTGCACGGCGCCGGGCGAGGTGGTGCTGGACCCCTTCCTCGGCACCGGCACCACCGCCGCGGTGGCGCGGCGGCTCGGCCGGCGCTTCATCGGGATCGAGCGCGAGGAAGCCTATGCCCGGGCCGCCCGGGCGCGGATCGCGGCGGTGGCGCCGCTGGCGGAAAGCGCGGCGCTTGCCCTGCCGGGCAAGCGCGAACAGCCGCGCATCCCCTTCGGCACCCTGGTCGAGCGCGGGCTGGTGCCGGCGGGATCGACGCTGACCGACCGGCACCGGCGCTGGCGCGCGGAGGTCGGCGCGGATGCCACGCTACGCTGCGGCGCCTCGGCGGGGTCGATCCACAAGGTGGGGGCGGAGGTGCAGGCCGCGCCGTCCTGCAATGGCTGGACCTTCTGGCATGTCGAGGGCCGCGACGGCCGCCTGCGCCTGCTCGACGAGCTGCGGCAGGAGGTGGTGGCCCAGGGTGGCTGAGGCGGCGCCGGCGCCCCGGCCGGGCGCAAGGCCGGTCAGTCTTCGAAGAACGGCGTCTCCTCATCGGCGTCGCCGCGCAGCCGGATGTCGAGGCGGAACGCGCGCAGGCCATCCGCGGTGCCGTCCGGCACCGCGACCAGCCTTGCGCGCCGTGCCTCCGGCACCAGGGCCAGCACCGGATCGCCGGCGTTGTCGGCCGGGAAATCGGGGAAGAAGGCCGTGGTCTGCACGCGACGCATCAGCCCGGCCCCCATCACCGTCAGGTTGACATGCGGGGCGCGGCGGCCGGCCGCGTCGGCGTAGCCGCCCGGCATCACCGTGCGGAAGGCATAGCGGCCCTCGGCATCGGTCCAGGCCCGCCCCCAGCCGAGGAACTCCGGATCCGCAAGGTGCCGCTCGGGGTCGAGCGGGTGGTTGAACCGGCCTGCGGCATCCGCCTGCCAGGCTTCGAGGATCTGGTTGACGCAGGGCAATCCCCCGGCGCGCGTGACCCTGCCGCGCAGCAGGATCGCTTCGCCGCGCGGCGTCGGCGCGGCGCCGTGCGCCACGATCGTCAGGTCGTTGTCGCCCGGCCGGAAGAAGGTGTGCGGGAAGAAGGGGCCGATCGTGTGCTGCGAGGTGGGCGCAAGCGGCGGCCCGGGCACGGCGAGGCTCATGCGGCGTCGCTCCTCATGGCGTCGGGGGCGTGGCGTGGCGGCCGCGCAGGACAATGTCGTGGGTGAAGCCCAGCCAGCGGTCGCCGACCTCCGCCGGCGGCAGGTCGCGCGCGATCAGGCGGTCCCGCGCCGCGGCGTCCGGGATCGAGTTCAGGATGCGGTCGAGCGCGTTGAGCGGATCGCCGCGGAAGTACATCTGGGTGACGAGCCGCGACAGCGAGGACGGGCCGAGCACCGAGACATGCAGGTGCGGCGGCCGCCACCAGGTCTCCTGCACGGGCACCGGATAGGCGCCGGGCTTGACGGTGAGGAAGGCGTAGCGGCCCGCCTCGTCGCTGCGCACGCGCCCGTTGCCGACGAAGTGCGGATCGAGCGGCGCGTCGCGCTGGTCGATCGGGTGGAAGTAGCGCCCGGCCGCATTGGCCTGCCAGAGCTCGACGATGGCGCCGCGCACGGGCCGGCCATCCTCGTCCAGGATTCGGCCGCTGACATGCATCAGCTGGCCGATCGCGATGCGCCCCGGCGCGGTCTCCGCGAGGTTCGCATCGCCGCAGCGCAGCTTGCGATGCAGGCCGACCGGGCCGGTCGCCTCGGTCCGCGTGGGCGGGCGGCGGATGGCCGGCCAGGCGGGCGTGTGCGTCCAGGTGTTCGGGTAGCCGATGATCGGCACCTCGGGCTCGATCCCCGGCGGCCAGGGATCGAAGCGGTCCGGCACGTCGCCCGCGGTCATGCAGTGCAGCCCTCGGCATGTCCCGCCCCGTGCGGGGGGCGGGCGATGGAGACCCGCCGCGTCACGCGCCGGGGTCGAGGCAGGCGGCGTCGAGGACCGGCCCCGCGCGCCGCATCCGCACGGCATCCGGGGCCGGAGCGCCTGCAGGGGCGCGCCCGCCCGGGCCGCCGCCGGCGGCCGGATGGACAGGACGCGGACGGTGCCGCCGGCGCATCGGCGATCCTCCCTGACGCAGGGCGACCGGGGGTGGGCGGGCGGCGCGGGCGCGCATGGGCGCGCCCGGTCCGGCGGACCTTGCCGTGCGATCTTGACGGGGAGCGTGGCCGGGCTACAGGCTAAATGTCAATAACCTGGCTTAATGGCCTTCACAGGCCAGCCCGCGGGCGCGCCCGGTCCGCGGGAGGCCGTGCCGCGACCGGCAGGAGACCGCATGACAGACACGCCCCGCGCCGCCGATCGCCATGCCGGGATCCGCCTGCTGGAGCTTCCGCACGGGCCGCTGGAGGTGCAGGTCGCCGGCGACGGCCCGGCGATCGTGCTGATCCCCTCGCTCGGCCGCGGCCAGGAGGATTTCGACGCGGTCGCGCCGATGCTGATCGCCGCGGGCTTCCGGCTGATCCGCGCCGAGCCGCGCGGCATCGGCCGTTCGGCCCCGCTGCGCGACGGCGCGACGCTGCACGACATGGCCGCGGACCTTGCCGCTGCCATGGAGATCCTCGCCGGCGGTCCCGCGCTCGTCGCCGGGCATGCCGCCGGCAACTGGGTCGCGCGGATGCTCGGCCATGATCATCCGGCGCTGGTGCGGGGCATCGCGATGCTGGCCGCCGTGACGGGCGCCGAGGTCGATCCCGACATCGGCCGCGCCATCACATCGAGCTTCGACCTGTCGCTGCCCGACGCGGAACGGCTGCGCCATCTGCGGCGCGCCTATTTCGCGCCCGGCCACGACGCCAGCGTCTGGCTGGCCGGCTGGCATCCCGCCGTCGCGGGCGCGGAGCGGGCGGCGCGCGCGGCGACGCGGGACCGCGCCTGGCTGCGCGCGGCGGAGAGGACGCCGCTGCTCTACCTCGCCGCCGCGGAGGATGCGATCGCGCCGCCGCCGTCCGAGGCCGAGTTGCAGGCCGCGCTCGGCCCGCTGGCGCGCCGCGTGGTCGTCGAGCGCGCCGGCCATGCCCTGCTGCCCGAGCAGCCCGGGGCGGTGGCCGGCGCCCTGATCGGCTTCGCCCGCGAGCTGTGGCGCTAGACCGGGGTTGGCCTGGATGTGCCCGGGCCAACCCGGGTCCGGCCGGCGACGCGGCCGCGGGACGGCCCGCGCGCGGCGGTTGCCGCATCACGGGGCTGCCCGGACGGGACGGCGGCCGGCGACCACGAGCGGCGCGCGGCGTGCCGGCCTGCCCGGGGCGAGGCCCGGCACGGCGCCGGCAGGATGCCGCGGAGCCGGGCGCCCGAACGACGCGCGGCCCCGTGCTCAGCGCAGCTTGATGTCGATCCGCACCACGTCGCCGCGATAGATGCCGTCCGCCAGCAGGATCAGCACGCCGCGCTGGTCCACCGCGGCGCGGCGCACATGCGCGACCGGCGCGTTCAGCGGCAGCTGCAGCGCGGTGGCGGTCTCGACATCGGCCGTGCCGATCGTGAGCGTCTGGCGGGCATCGGTGATGCGCACGCCGGGGATGCTCGCCGCCAGCTTCAGCGCGGTCTTGCCGCGCAGATCCGCCGGCGAGACCTTCGGCCGCAGGCGTTCGTCGAGGAACACGTCCGTCACCAGAAAGGGCCGGCCATCGCGCCAGTGCCGCCGGCGGATGTGGCTGTAGCGCGGCGCCACGGTGCCGATCGCCGCCGGCGGCGTCGCCGCGCCCGCAACACCCGGCGTCTCGCCCAGCACCTCGATCTCCGCGCCCTCGCGCGACCGCAGCAGGCCGGACCAGTCGGTCTCCACCTCGCACCACAGGCGGTTCGCGGCGGGCGCCTCGCGCACGAAGGTGCCTTTCGCGCGGAACCGCTCGATCAGCCCATCGGCCTCCAGCTGGTCGAGCGCCTGGCGGATGGTGGCGCGCGCCACGCCGCATTCGGCCGCGAGCTCGTCCACCGTCGGGATCTGCGCGCCCGGCCGCCAGGCGCCCTGCTCGATCCGGCGACGGAACAGCGTCGCGAGCTGGATGTAGCGCGAGACGGCGCTGCGGTTGAGGTCGATGACCGGCGTGGCGGGGCGTGCGGATTGGGGGGCCGGGGGCATGGGGCGATCGTTAGCGGGCGGCCGCCGCGGCGTCCAGGAAGTCGCGTCCCGCGAGGAAGGCGGCGATGTCGTCCAGCATGCGCGCGATCAGCGCCGCGCGCGTCTCCTCCGTCAGGGAGGCCGAGTGCGGCGCGAGCACGACGTTCCCGAGCGCGAGGAAGCGCGGATCGAGCGCGGGCTCGGTGGCGAAGACGTCGAGCCCGGCGCCGGCGATGGTGCCGTCCCGCAGCGCGGCGATCAGCGCCTCCTCCTCCACCAGCGCGCCGCGGGCGATGTTCACCAACACGCCGCGCGGGCCGAGCGCGCGCAGCACCGCCGCATCCACCATCCCCTCCGTGCCCGGTCCCGCCGCGAGGGCGAGGATCAGCACGTCGGCGCATCCGGCCAGCGCGACAACGCCGGACAGGCGTTCCCAGGGCAGGCCCGGCTTCGGGTTCGGCCCGGTCCAGGCGACGGCCATGCCGAGGCCGGCGCAGCGCCGCGCGATAGCCTGGCCGATGCGGCCCATGCCGACGATGCCGGCGGTCTTGCGATGCAGGCTGATGCCGGGCCGCATGCGCTCCGTCGCCCAGCGCCCGGCGCGCACGAAGCGGTCGGCCTCCGCGACCAGCCGCGCGGCGGCGTACATCAGCCCGATCGCGGCATCCGCCACGTCCTCGGTCATCACGTCCGGGGTGTGGGCCACCGCGATGCCGCGCCGCGCCGCCGCCGCGAGGTCGATGCGCTCGAGGCCCGTGCCCTGGCTCGACAGCAGCCGCAGGTCCGGCAGCCGGTCGAACTGCGCTTCCGCCGCGCCGCGCATCGCGGTGGTGACGGCGATGCGGATGCCGGGGCGCGGGCTTGCGCCGTCATCCTCGACCAGGTCGTGCCGCGCGGCGAGCGCCGCGCGCAGGTCGGCCGGGATCGGGCAGAGCAGCAGGATCGGCTCGCGCGCGGCCATCTCAGCGGCCCTTGAAGACGGGCTTCCGCTTCTCGGCGAAGGCGCGCCACGCCTCCTGCGTGTCCTCGGTGGCCGCGAGCGCGGTGGTCTGCGACTGCTCGAAGCGGTAACCCTCGTGCAGCGGCAGGTATTCCGTCAGCTGGAAGCTGCGCTTCGCGGCCTGCACGGCCAGCGGCGCCTTCGCCGCGATCTCGGCGCCGATGCGCCGCGCTTCCGCCAGCAGCGCGTCGCGCGGCAGGCACATCGAGGCCGCGTTCATCCGCAGCAGCTCGGGGCCGCCGATGCGGCGCGCGGTGTACATCATCAGCCGCGCATCGGATTCGCCGAGGTGGCGCCGAACATGCTTCACGCCGCCGGCGAGCCCGACATCCACCTCCGTCATCGAGAGATAGGCGTCCTCCGCCACCAGGATGATGTCGGCGCACAGCGCCAGCACGCAGCCCGCACCGATGCCGAGCCCGTTCACCGCCGCGATCACCGGCTTGCCGCATTCCATGACGCTGTCGAAGACCGCGCGGGTCAGGCGGTTGTGGCGCGGATAGGCGCCGGGCTCGCCCGCGATGCCGGGCCGTTCCTTGAGGTCGGCGCCGGCTGAGAATGCCTTGCCGGCGGCGGTCAGCACCACGGCGCGCACGTCGGCGCGGTCGTGCAGCTCGTCGAAGACCCGCACGATCTCGTCGCGCATCGCGCGGTTCATGGCGTTGACCGGCGGGCGATCGAGCGTGACGGTCGCGACGTGGTCGGCGACCTCCAGCTTCAGCGTCTCGTAGGTCTCGCTCATTCCACCCGGATCCCCGCCGCCTCGATCACCTGCCGCCACCGCGCACTCTCCGCCGCGATGGTCGCCGCCAGCTCCTCCGGCGTCGAGGGTGTCGCCTCCTCGCCCAGCGCCTCCATGCGCGCGCGATAGGCCGGGTCGTTCAGGATGCCGACGATCGCCGCGTTCAGGCGCGCGATGATCGGCGCCGGCGTGCCGCCGGTCGCGGCGATGTAGTTGAAGGGCGCGGCGTCGAAGCCCGGCAGCGTTTCCGCCAGCGCCGGCAGCTCGGGCGTGAGGCGCGAGCGCCGCGGCGTGGTGACGCCGAGCGCGCGCAGGCTGCCCGCGCGCGCGGGCGGCAGCAGGATCGACAGCGTGTCGAGCGCCATGCTGACGGTCCCCGCCAGGAGGTCCGCCATCGCCGGGCCGGTGCCGCGATACGGCACGTGGGTGATGTCGACGCCGCCCAGGAACTTCAGCATTTCGCCCGCCAGGTGCGAGGAGGATCCGACGCCCGAGGATGCGAAGGTCAGGGCGCCCGGCTGCGCCTTCGCCGATGCGACCAGCCCGGCGACATCCGCGACGCCGAGCGAGGGATGCACGGCCAGCAGGTTCGGCGCGCGCTTGTAGCCGGAGACCGGCGCGAAATCCCGCACCGGGTCGTAGGGCACGCTGCGCATCAGGTGGGGATTGACGATCTGCGGGCCCGGCGTGCCGTAGAGCAGCGTGTGCCCGTCCGGCGTCGCGCGCGCCACCATCTGCGCGCCGAGCGTCGCACCGCCGCCCGGGCGGTTCTCCACCACCACGGGCTGGCCGAGCACGGCCGAAAGCGGCTCCGCCAGCTGTCGCGCGGACGCGTCCGCCGAGCCGCCGGCGGCGAAGGGGCAGATCAGGCGGATGGGGCGCGTGGGAAAGGCCTGCGCGAAGGCCGGCAACGGCAGCAGCGCGAGGCCGGCCAGGAGGGTGCGACGATGCAGCGTCATTCGATGGTGATCCCCTGGGCCTGGATGACGCCGCGCCAGCGCTCGATCTCCTCGCGCACCATGGCGGCAAGCTCCTCCGGCGTGCCACCGACCGGCTCCGCGCCGAGCGCCGCGTAGCGCGCACGCACCGCCGGCAGGCCGAGGACGCGGTTCACCGCCGCGTTCAGCGCCGCGATGATCTCGGGCGGCGTGCGCGCCGGCGCGAGCAGGTAGTTGAAGGAGGCGTCGTGGAAGCCCGGCAGGGTCGCCGCGATGGTCGGCAGCCCGGGCGCGGCCTGCGCCGGATCGCGCGTGCTGACCGCGAGCACCTTCAGCCGCCCTTCCCGCACCAGCGGCAGCAGCGCGGCCGCGGTGTCGAGCGTCATGTCCACGCGGCCCGCCATCAGGTCCTGCACGCCCGGCGCCGTGCCGCGATAGGGCACGTGCAGCAGCTCGATCCCCGCCATCTGCGCCAGCAGCGCGCCGGCGAGATGCGCCGAGGACCCGATGCCCGAGCTGGCATAGGTGATGCCGCCGGGCCGGGCGCGCGCGACGGCGATGAATTCCGGCACGCTGGCCGCCGGGAAATCGGGCCGCACCACCAGCAGCTTCGGCGCGCGCATCAGCGCGACGACCGGCGCGAAGTCCGCCGTCGCGTCGTAGGGCATGCTGCGCATCATCAGCGGGTTCAGGATCTGCACCGGCGGCGGCGCGTAGAGCAGCGTGAGCCCATCCGGCGCCGCGCGCGCCACCGCCACCGCGGCGACGGTGTTGGTGCCGCCGGGCCGGTTCTCGACGATCACCGGCTGGCCGAACTGCGCACCGAGCGGATCGGCGATCAGCCGCGCGATGGTGTCCGCCGTGCCGCCGGGCGCGAGGGGGACGATGATCCGCACGGGCCGCGCCGGCGTCCAGGCGGGCTGCGCCGCGGCGGGTGCGAAGGGCAGCGCGGCGGCGGCGGAGAGCAGCAGGCGACGTCGCATCTTCGCTACTCCATCCGGACGCCGGTGGCGCGCACCACCTCGCCCCAGGTGGCATGGGTCTGGCGGATGAAGGCCGCGAACTCCGCCGGCGTGCTGCCGACGATGCGCCCGCCCTGGTTCAGCAGCTGGGTGCGCGTCTCCGGATCCTCGATCGCCGCGCGCAGCGCCGCGTGCAGCACGGCGAGGCGGTCGGCCGGGATGGCGGCGGGGCCGAGCAGGCCGTACCAGGTCTCGCTGACCATGCCCGGCACGCCGGCCTCCACCGCCGTCGGCACATCCGGCAGCACGCCGAGACGCTCGGCGGAGGTGACGGCGAGGGCGGGCAGCGTGCCGGCGCGCACCTGGCCGATCAGCGCGGGCGTGTCCGCCATCAGGATCTGGATGCGGCCGGCGAGCAGGTCCGTCACCGCCGGCGCGGCGCCGCCATAGGGGACATGGGTGATGTCGATCCCGGTCCGCAGCTTCAGCAGCTCGCCCGCCATGTGCAGCGAGGATCCGATGCCGGCGGAGCCGAAGGCGAGCTGGCCGGGCCGCGCGCGCGCCGCCGCCAGCAAATCGTGCAGCGAGCGGACGCCGAGGTTCGGCGCGACGGAGACGATCTGCGGCACGCCGAGCACCTGGCCGATGGGGGCGAGGTCGCGCAGCGGATCATAGGGCATGTTGGCGCGCATGTGCGGCAGGATCACCACCGCGCCGCTGCTGGCCATGACCAGCGTGTGGCCATCCGGCCGCGCCTTCGCCGCGGCGTCCACGCCGATGGTGCCGCCCGCGCCGGCGCGCGATTCCACCACAACCGGCCGGCCCAGCCGCTCCGCTATCACGCGGGACACGACGCGCGCGATGGTATCGGCGGGGCCGCCCGCGGCGAAGGGCACGATCATCCGGACCGGCTGGTCGGGAAAGCCCTGCGCCCGCGCCGGTGATGCGAGCGCCGGCACCGCCAGCGCGCCGAGCAGGGCCCTGCGTCCGATCATTCTTGTGTCCTCCCCTTCTCGTTCAGTCGTCGAAGCCGAACAGCGCGGCCGGGTTGTCCACCAGGATCCGCCGCGCGAGGTGCGGGTCGCCAAGCCAGTCGAGGAACAGGTCGAGCATCGCGCCCGCATCGGGCGGCGGCGCCATCCGGACATAGGGCCAGTCGGAGCCCCACAGGACGCGATCCGGGTTGGCGGCGACGAGCCTGTCCTGCAACGGGCGCAGCGCCGCGTAGCCCGCATCGCCGCGCGGCACGCGGCAGAGCGTGGCCTTGATCCAGGCCGTGCCCTCGCGCAGGTGGCCGAGCAGCGCGCCGAAGGCCGGATCGGACGGGCCATCGGGCATCGCGAGGTGGTCCACCACCAGCGGCACGCCGAGCCGCGCGAGGCCGGGCAGCAATGCCGCGCATTGCGCGGCATCCGCCCAGAGATGCGCCTGCCAGCCCAGCGCGCGCAGCCGCGGCGCGAGGTCCGGCAGCGCCTCCGTGCCGATGCTGCCGGGATAGCGGCCGGTGCCGCCCGGCGCGCGCATCTCGACGAAGCGGAGCGCGCGGATGCCGGCCGCGTGCCAGGCTTCGAGCGTGGCGTCCGCGACGGTCGCGTCCGCGATCATCACGCCGCGCAGCGCGCCCTTGCCGCGCGCCAGCGCATCCAGCAGGCAGGCCGGATCGCGCCCATAGGGCGCCGGCTGCACGAGCACCGCGCGCCGCAGGCCGAGCGTCGTGCGCATCGCCGCATGCGCAGCCGGCGTCGCCTCCGGCAGCGCGTAGGGCGAGGGGCCGTTCGGGAAGCGCGCGTCGAAAACATGGGTGTGGACGTCGCAGGCGCCGGGCGGCACCGCATGGCGCGGAGCAGAGACCGGCGGTGCCGCGACGCGCGCCGTCACGGCGCACGCTCCGGCAGGCTGAAAAGCCCGGTCGCGGGCGGCGCCAGCGGTTCCGCCTCGCCGTCCGGCAGGGGCACGCCATGCGCGTTCAGCGTCATCGAGACCATGGTGTAGTAGCCGATCAGCGCGGCGAGCTCGACCACGCCACGGACGCCGAAGGCCTCGCGCGCGGCGTGATAGGTGCCGTCGGGCACGCGGCCATCCTGCTGCAGGCAACGGGCGAAGTCATAGACCAGCGCCTCGTCCGGCTGCGCGAAGACGGGCGGGCGGCCCTCGCGGATCGCGTCGAGGATGGCGGGCGCGATGCCAGATTCGGCGGCGACCCTCGCATGCACCCACCATTCCACCTGGCTACTCCAGCGGCGGCCGGTGACGCAGATGGCGAGCTCCGACAGGCGCTTCGGCAGCGAGGTGTTGAAGCGCAGCGCCTCGCCCATCGCCGACCAGCGCGCGGCGAGCTCGGCATTGTGGATCGCCGCGCGCAGTGGGCCGATGACCTGTCCGCGGGGACCCGCCACGACCTTGTCCCAGACCGCGCGCTGCGCCTCGTCCAGCTCCTCGCGCGAGGCCGGCAGGGGGATGCGCGGGGCCATCAGATGACGCCCTTCGCGGCCAG